>NZ_JBEZIQ010000003.1:0-357775 GCF_040651155.1 Kitasatospora sp. NPDC048545 | reverse complement strand
CCGGAGAGCCGGACGGCCACTCCTGGCAAGCCACTGAAGGCAAGACCTCATCAGCCACATCCGGCCCTCCCGGGCCGAACAACACCTTACGGAGAACCTCATGCCGCTGCTACGTGCCTTCCCCGTCCGGCCGTTCGACCGGAGGGTACCTGGTCCTCGTCTCTCATTGCCTGCCGAGGAGCCCGGCTACTACCCGGAGACAGCTCTTTACCGGTTCTTCGACTCCCGGAAGCGGCTGCTGTACGTGGGGATCTCGGGTCAGCTTCGCGAACGCTGGCCACAGCACCGCAGGAAGGCCCCTTGGTGGCCGGCGGCCGACTTCGTATCCATCGAGCACTGGTCGACCGAGGTTGATGCCCTCGCCGCCGAGCGTGCCGCGATCGCCGTCGAGCGACCGCTGTTCAACAAGCGAAGCGCCCGTCGGCCGCCCGCCTCCGCCTCTACCTCATCTTGATCGGAAACCGACATGGCACGTGGTCACGGACGGGTTCTCACCCGCATCTGGGACGACCCCGACTTCACCGCTCTACCCGGGGAGATCCAGAGGCTCTACCTGTTCCTCATCAGCCAGCCAAACCTCAACCACGCGGGCCTGCTGCCGCTGACGCTGAAGCGCTGGAGCTCACGGGCGCACGGTCTGAGCCCGGCGGTCCTGCGGGAGCAGCTCGCGGTGTTGTCGGCACGCCGGTTCGTTGTGGTCGACGAGGACACCGAGGAGCTTCTCGTTCGCTCGTTCGTGCGCAACGACGGCGTGTGGAAGCAGCCGCAGGTGATGGGCGCAATGGTGTCGGGGGCGCTGGAGATCACGTCTAGGCCGTTGCGGGCCGCCCTTCTTGCGGAGGTGGAGCGGATCCCACTGGACGAGCTGAGCGATGAGCCCGGCCGGAAGGGTCTGTCGCCGCTGCAGGAGGTGTCTCGGCACATCGCGGCGCTGCGGGCGGCGTTCAGGGAGCCGGACCCGAAGCCCCCTGCGGCAGTCCTTCCCGAAGGGGTTGGGGAAGGGGTTGCTGAACCCCTCCTTGAAGGGGTGGAGGCAGGCTCAACGCGCGCGCGCGGGCGTTTTCCCCTACCCCTACCCCATTCCCCTTCTCTTCCTGTCGCGGATGTCGTCGACATCCGGTCCGCCCGCCAAGAGCGGCCGGACGTGGAAGAGGCTTGCACGCTCCTCGCGGACCTGATCGCCGAGAACGGCACCAAACGCCCGACCATCACCAAGCGATGGCGAGACGCAGCCCGGCTCATGATCGACGCCGACGGGGTTGCCATCGCCGATGCCCTCGGCGCCATCCGCTGGTCCCAAGCCGACGAGTTCTGGCGCAGCGTCATCCTCTCGATGCCGAAACTGCGCCAGAAGTACCCCCAACTCAAGCTCCGCGCCCAAGCCCAGAAGCAGCGCAAGCAACCCACCAGCTACCAGACCTACGCAGACCAGGGGGTCTTCTGATGACGACCACCATGCCCGCCGAACTCGACGACCTCGCAGACCTGGACCGGTCCCGCCCCAACGACCTCGAAGCCGAGCAGGCCTACCTCGGCCGCGTCACCCTCGCATCAAACGGGCGGCGCATGCTCCGCGACCACCCCGTCGCCGGCAGCGACTTCTACAGGCCCGCACACCAGACGATCCACGCAGCCATCCACGCCGTCGCCGACCGCGGCGAGCCCATCGACCCGTACACCATCGCCGCCGAGCTCCAGAACCAAGGCGCACTCAGCCGAGTCGGCGGAAGCGTCTACCTCGCCACCTGCGCACAGGCCGCGTACTACGGCGGCGACGCCGAGTGGCTCGCCTGGCGCATCCGCGACCTTGCCCAGCGGCGCGCCCTCATCGAAACCGGGCAGCGCATCGCCCAACTCGGCTGGATACCGGACACCGACGCCGATGCCGGAGACCTCGCCGAGAACGCCGTCGATCTCGCCCGGACCGTCCGCGACGCCGGCCGCGCCGCCGAGGACTCCCCCGTCGTCGACATGCTCGACTTCCTTGACGGCCCCGACCCCGGCTACGACTGGGTCAGCCCCGGCTACATGGAGCGCGGCGAAAGGTGCATCTGGACTGCGGGCGAAGGCGGCGGCAAGTCGGTGCTGCTGCGGCAGATCGCCGTGTGCATCGCCGCCGGGATCCTGCCGTTCGACGGCCGTCCGTCCGAGCACGGGGCGAAGAAGGTCCTGGTGCTGGACTGCGAGAACAACGTCCGCCAGTCCCGCCGCCACTACAGCCGGCTCTTTGCGATCGCCGAGCAGCACGGCATGGCGGTACGCCGCGGCCAGTTCCACTTCGACCTGCGCCCCGAAGGCGTCGACCTCACCCGGGCCGCTGGGCGCGCGTGGCTGATGCGCCGCGTCGAAGCCGTCCAGCCCGACCTGCTCGTCGTCGGGCCGATCTACCGGTTGCACGAGGGCGACCCCAACGACGAACGGCACGCCCGCGCCGTCACCGTCGCCCTCGACCAGGCGCGGCTCGTTGCCGACTCGGCGATGGTCCTGGAAGCGCATGCGGCGAAGGGCAACGGGCAAGGCCCCCGGCCCCTGGCCCCGGTCGGCTCCGGCCTGTGGCTGCGCTGGCCCGAGTACGGCATGGGATTGCGCCCGGTCGAGGATGCCCGCTCCGCCCAGGAGGACCGGGCTCGCAGGGTCATCCCGTGGCGTGGCGCTCGTGAGGAACGGCAGTGGCCGGCCTTCGTGTGCCAGGGCGCGGACGGCTCGTGGCCGTGGCGCTCGTACAAGCCCATCGACGCAGACCCGTTCACCGGCATCTCCCCCACTGGAGCGCTCTCATGACCCTCACCGAGCACTGCCCGTCCTGCCTGTCCGCAGCACGGATTGTCCATCGTGTCGACGACGGCACGCACATCTGCACCGAGTGGCTGTGCGGTCGGTGCGGGCGCAGCTGGCGGACGGAGTACCTGTCGGACGCGTACGCGGATGAGGAGTCCTACGGAACGTCGTGACTGTCGGGCTCTCTGGCTGAGCGTCATGACGTGGCGCCGGTAAGGGCTCTTTCGGGGCCAACTCCGGCATCGAAGCCCCCGGGCGGCCCTTCAGGCTCTCCCGAAAGCCGCCCCGCCCGATCACCCCAACCCAACCCCAGCAGGCCGCACACGCCCCCTTCTCTCCCCGATTTGAGGCCATCATGGCGAACAGAGCCACCGTGCTCCTTGAAGAACCCACTCGCACGAGCGCTCCCCCGCCGACTGCGGGTCGCGTGGCGCAGCTTGTCGACGCCGCCGAGCGCCGCCGTCTGACGCCGGTCGAAGCGGCGGAGCTGCGCCGTGGCATCGAGCACCTGGAGGCCTGCCTGACGGACGCGGGGGCGCAGCTGCGCCGGGCGGCCGATGCTGCGGAGCGGGCGCGGGACGACCACGCGAGGGACCTGCTGACGGTGCATCACCCGGCGATGGGCGTGGAGTGTCGGCGGTGCGGCGCGGCGGCGGGCACGTGGTGTCGGCCGGTGGTGGGCCTGGCGATGCCGCGGACTCTGCATGTGGCTCGCCTGCTGGGTGCGGGGGTGCTGTGGTGACGGCGTACCGGCTGGATGCGGCCCGGCTGCTGGAGTTGGTGGATGCCCGCCGGATGGAACTGGGTTGGTCGCGTCGGCGGTTGGCTGCGGCGTTGGGGACGACGTCGGGTGCGTTTACGCGGATGGGGCGTGGTGGGGCGCCGGATTCGAACCTGCTGCTGAGCCTGCTGATCTGGTTGGACTGGGCGCCGGAACTGGCTCTGCTGGCGGCAGGTCGCGGCGAGACGTCGCTGGGGTGTGGGACGTGTTTCGGGTCTCCGCCGGTGGGGTTCTCGTGTGTGCACTGCGGTGCTGTGGGGGTGCGGCCGTGACCGAGCACTCTCGAATTCTGGTGACTGGTTCGCGGGCGTGGTCGGATCGGGCGCGGCTGGAGTGGGCGCTGGGGGTGGCGTTCAAGGCGTTCAGGCCGATCGTGGTCGTGCACGGGGCTTGTCCGACGGGTGCGGATGCGATGGCGGCGGCGTGGGCGCAGCGGGCGGGTGTGGGGGTGGAGGCGTGGCCGGCTGATTGGGTTGCGCATGGTCGGGCGGCTGGTCCGCGGCGGAATCAGGCGATGGTCGATGCGGGGGCGCGGTACGTGCTTGCTTTCCTGCTGCCGAACAGTCGCGGGACCGAGGACTGCGTGCGGCGGGCGGAGGCTGCGGGGATTCCGGTGCGGCGTTTCGAGGCCACGCGATGAGCGCCAGCGACCTGGACCGGTTCTACGACGTGCCGGACGTAGTGACCGCGAGGCTTCATGGTGGCCCGTGCGACGGCGAGGCGACGTCGTTTCCGGCGGCGCTGATGGAAAGCGTTCGCCCGCACCTGGTGCGCGTGGTGCCGCTGAAGCTCGTGCTGCCAGCGGCCGAGGCGTCCGGTCCGCCGGAGCGGGTCCAGCGGGCCTTTTACCAGGCGTTGCGGGATGACTTCGGGTTTTTCTCGCGGGACGACTCAGGGCGGGTGCGGTTCGACTTTTGGGGTCTGCAGTGAGCGGGCAGCACGAATGGCCGCTCGGCGTAGAAGGCCGGCGGCTGACGGGGCTTGGTGGGCTACTCGGCGGGCGGAGCGTGTTCCTCGCGCGGCGCAGACCAGGGGCCGGCTGCGGGACGGTCCGGCAGCTTGGCTCCGGGCCTGCGCATGTACCAGAGCATGAAGTCGCGGAGGACTGCTGCTCGTGGGCTTCGGCCCTTGGGGTGGATGGCCTTGGCCGCACTCTCGAAGGCGTTCCACTCGCTCGTCCAGGCGCGGAATTGCCGGGGTGCGAGTTCGTCCGGCGGGGTCTCGTTGGTCATGGCTGCAGGGTAGCGGTTCGTAGCTACGAGCAGCAATGGGGCGAACCGAGCGTCGTAGCTACAAAATCTTGGTCGCCCACCTTGCTTCGTAGCTACAAGAGGCGTAGCTTTGTAGCTACAAGGAACGGCGTCGGGCCGGACCAAGCAGCTGAGCTGGAGCGCAACATGCGCCGCACCATCACCGCCATCCGCCGCACCATCCAGGCCGCCCGCACGGTCCACTACCTCGACCTCAACGACCCGCGGCTCACCACCATCAGCAACTACCTGACCAGCCTCGGCGCCGACGAGAAGCTCATCCGCTCCACCAAGTCCGTCCTCGGCGGCCGCATCAAGAAGGCGTTCGCCAACGCCGGCATCACCCGCTCCGACCTGCTGACCCGCATCAAGCCCCGCAAGGCGTACCGGTCCTGGCTGACGGTGACCCCGGGCTACCTGCCGGAGCAGCTGCCGATCCTCGACCAGGTCATCGCCTGCTACCCGAAGACCGCCCACCTCGTCCCGGAGGTCGGCTGAACCAACTTCGGCGCCCTCCGGCACGGCCGCCCTCGCGCCAGCCAGGTGAAGGAGAACCCCGTGACCCCCGCCCAGATCCTCGCCTTCGGCATCGTTCACGTCTGCACCCCCGGGCCCACCGGCGGCTGGGACCACGACATCCAGTCCGACCTCGACCTTCGCGACGAATGGCACCACGCCACCCTCGCCGCCGAGTTCGGCTCCGACGAGTGGTGCTGGGCCCGTCACAAGCGCCACAGCGCGGAGACTCGCATCGCCACGGCCCTCGGCATCTACGACTACCGCCGTGCATGGGTCATCCCCGCCTGATCCGGCGACCGAAGACCAACAAAGCCGCCGAGCTGTTCGCCCGCCTCACCCTCGCCGCGTAGGGAGCCCCCTTATGAACAGCCGCCCCGTCTACGACGCCGCCACGATCCTGGCCGTCGGAATCGTCCACTTCTGCACCCCCGGTCAGCAGATCGGCTGGCCCCACCAGATCCAGGCCCTGCTGGAGACGCGAGACGGAGCTGCGGCCGCCGAGAGGACCGCCGTCTGGGGGAGCCGCGGATACCGGGAGGCCTTCGTCGCCCGGATCGCCGCCGAGGCCCAGCTCGCCCGGGCCTTGGACGTGCCGGCCCGTACCGCCGAACCCCTCGACTGCGACCCCTGGCTCATGCACCTGACCACCCACCCCGCCGCCTAGCCCTCAGCCCCGGCCTGGTCCTGCTTGTCCGCGACTGACCCCGCGAGGAGCTGCATCGTGAACCCGAATCCGTCCGACTCCGAGATCGAACTTCTCCTCGCCGCGTGCGGCCTGAACCTCCCCCGCGAGTTGAAGCCCTGCGGAACACAGGCCGCCTACCACCGGCATCTCGACCACGGCGAAAAGCCGTGCGAGGACTGCACCACCGCGAACCGCGAGTACGGCCGGCAGTTGCGGACACGTCCGCACACTCGGCTGCGCCCCATCAAGCATGGAACACCCGGCGGCGCTGACGCTCACCGCTACCGCGGTGAGGGCGCATGCGGGGCCTGTGCTGAGGCATATCGAGCGGATCGCCGTCGGCGGTCTGCAGCTCGCCGCACGGCTTGAAGCCCTCGCCAGCTGGCTCCCCCCGCGCCATTTACCCCTGAGGAGATCTGATGAACACCCAGTCAGTCACTGACGCCACCCGCACCCGCCACGAGATCTTCCTTCGTCAGACCATCGCTCATGCCGTGGGCATCGCCCGCGGTCCGCGCGGGACGACCGGCGCCTACGCCGACGCGTCCGTGAACGCCTGGTGGGCGCACCGCCTTCTGGGTGCTCTCGCCGACGTGATCCCGGCGGCCGAGCTCGCATCGACGTGGACGCGTTGACCGCGTACGCCGCAGCCAAGTTCACCACCCAACCCGCCGCCTGAGGAGACCTTCCGATGAGCACCCTGACCGCCGCACTGTCCGCCTGGGAGCAGGCCGCGGCCCGCACCTCTGGCAGTCACGGAACCCTCAGCCACGAGATCACCATCCGGGACCTCGCCACCGGCCACACCGTCACCTACCCGATCACCCCCAGCCAGGCCGCCGACCTTACCCAGCGACTCATGCAGGAGACCAGCCGATGAGCACCCACGTGGCACCTGTGCCCGAAGCCACGCACTACGGCATCGACGTCACCGCGATCGGTGAGGACGGCGACCTGCTGGCGTTCGGCCACCACGACCCACGCCACGCCTTGGCAGCGTTCAACCGCCACGCACGAATCGAGTGGGGCCTGGCCAACCTTGCGGACTGCCGGTCCGCCTGCGCCAGCGACGCCATCGCCCAGATCACCACCGGATGGGGCCAGTTCCGCACGCCGGCTCCGGGGACGGACGAGGACCCGGACTGGGAGTGGGTCATGGACGAGTGCCCTGCCGACGCCGAGCACGCCACCCCGTACACGCGCTACCGCGCCTGACCACCGAGGAGACCACCCGATGAGCACCCAGCCCCAGCCCGTGGCGTACTACTGCGACCACCGCCACCTCGACCCCGACAAGCACCCGCACTACCTGCTGGAATGCGTCATCGGCGAGGGCTGGCGAATCGTCAAGCGACCCGAGGTCGCCCACGACCTCAACTTCACCTACCAGGACTACAAGCCGGCCCACCTGCCCGCCGAGCTGCGCGACTTCCAGTGCCCCAGCGCCCAGCCGCTCTATCTGCCGCACAGCCGCCTCGTCGAGGCCGCCCGCCGAGCCCTGGACGCCCTCGACGACCTCATCGCCGACAGCCGCGACCCCGGCACCGAGGCCCTTGGCGCCCGCTACGAACTCGCCCAGGCCCTCACCAACCACCCCGCCGCCCAGGAGGCCTGAGCCATGACCGAGCCCCAGCCCACCGCCGATTGGCGTTGTCCCGCCACCAACCCCGAGCACCCCGACCGCCAGTGCTGGTACCCGGCCGGCCACGAGGGCCGCGATGCCGCCAACAACTGGGACCTGCACCAGGACGAGAACGGAGACCAGTGGTGAACCAGCCCCTCGACCTCGACGCCATCCAGGCCCGCTGCGACGCCGCCACCCCCGGCCCATGGCGGTGGCGTGGCAACACCGAGGCCCGCCACCTTCGCCTCCAGACCCCTCACCACGGCGGCCTGACCGTCATGGACTTCAAGCGCTGGGGCATGCAGGGCGCCCGGCCCCGCTTCGCTCGCGACCACCTCATGTACCCCGCCAACGAGATGGTCACCTACGAGGTTGCCGCCTGGTCGAAGGACATCTACCGCAAGGACATCGTCGGTATCGAGCACCCGGACGCCGAGTTCATCGCCGCCGCCCGTGAGGACGTGCCCGCGCTGCTCGCCCGGGTCCGGGAACTGGAGGCCGCCATCGGCGCCGTCCTTGCGCTGCCCACCGCCACCGACGAGGAGCTGGAGCGGATGGACCCCGAGGCCTACCAGCAGACCACCGGCCGCGACGACGCCATCGCCGACATCCAGCAGATGCTCCGCCAGCCCGCCCCCAGCGGCCCGCAGACGCCCACCCTCACCGGCTGGGCCGCCGACATGGCCGACGCCAGCCTCACCCCCTACGACGGTGCCCTCACCCTCGACGCCGACGACGCTCCGTTCGTCCGGCTGCACTTCGCCTTCGCCGAGGACATGCCGGACGCGGACCGCGAGCGCTTCCTCACCCAGCTCGGCCGGATCATCCTCGCCAAGCTCTGACGGCCGCGCACGGCCCGCAGACGCCCGCCTGACGGCCCCGCAGGCCCGCACCGGACCACCCGGCGCCCCAACGGGCCGCCACGGGCCGCCACGACCACCAGGAGACCAGCCATGGCCACCGCCACCACCCCCGGCAACCTCCTCGCCGACGCCGAACGCTCCCTCACCGCCGCCCACGTCGCCGAACAGATCCTCACCCAACACCCCACGCTGCCGATCGAGCTGATCCACGCCTGCGGCACCGACGGCACCGGCAGCGCCGCGCCCCTCCTGGAGCTGGTCCTGGTCGATGGCGCCACCGACGCCATCGCCGACTGGGCCCGCGCCGTGAACACCGACGTGACCGTGGACCAGGGCTACCTCCTGTCCGCCCAGCACCGCGCCATCGCCGAGATCGACGGCGTGACCGTCTGGGTCACCACCTACGAGCACGACGACGAGTCCGAGGACTGACCACCACCCCGGGGCGGCCGGCACCCACCGGCCGCCCCCACCCACCCACCACGGAGACCCACATGGCCACCGCCCGAGACCGACTGGTCAACCTCCTCGACGCCTACCGCGCCGACACCGTCACCGCCGCCCTCGACGCCTATCGGGACGAGGTGCTCGCCGAAGCGGCCGAGATCGCCAGCACCGTCGTCGGCCCGCTGTGGCACCTCGACACCATCGCCGAGGTGCAGGCCCGCCTCAACGCCGCCGGGGGCGACCGGTGATCGCCACCCCGCCCGACGACACCGACCTCGACGAGCGAGAGCGCCGCCTCCGCGCCGACATCCAGGACGCCCGCAAGGCCTTGAACCGCGCCCGGGACCGGTTCGACCAGCTCTGCGAGGAACTGCTCGACCTGCGCTACGAGCGCCAGCAGCGCGCCGCCGCCCGCACCACGACCAGCTGAGGACCCGCCATGGACCCGATCACCATCCGCTGGGACCGCACCGTCATCCACCCCGGCCACACCGGCGACGACACCATCGTCTGCTGCCTCACCGAAGACGGCCAGCCCGTCGCCCTCATCCTCGACGACGAACACCGCGAGGCCCTCGGCCTGCTGCTGGTCGACCCCGAAGGGGAGTGAGCGCCATGGTCGACCGGCCGCACGGATTCACCCGCTACGTCACCGACGGCTGCCGCTGCTACACCTGCGCCTGGGCCCGCCACCAGTACCAGGTACGCATCGACACCCTCAAGGCCGCCGGCCGATGGCAGCCCTACGTCGACGCCGCACCCGCCCGCACCCACCTCCAGCAGCTCAGGGCACAAGGGCTCGGTCTCCGCCGGATCCAGGACATCAGCAGCGTCGACCGCGCCAGCCTCCAGAAGATCCTCCACGGCCGACCGAAGATCCGCCCCGCCACCGCCCGAGCCATCCTCCGAACCCGCCCCGCCCTCGACGACTACGCCCCCGCCGCCGTCATCGACGCCACCGGCACCACCCGCCGACTGCAGGCCCTCATCGCGGCCGGCTGGCCGTACGCCTACCTGGCCGACCGTCTCGGCCGGACCCGCGCCAACCTGTCTTCGCTCCTGCGACGCGCCCGCGTCCAGGCGTACACGGCGCGCGCCGTACGCGACCTGTACGACGAGCTGTGGCTGACCGACCCGGCCACCCGCGGCGCCGACCCCGAGGCCATGTCCCGGGCCCGCGCGTGCGCCGCGTCCAACAGCTGGGCCCCGCCCGGTGCGTGGGACGAGGACGAGATCGACAACCCCGAGACCGCCCCGGACTGGACCGGATCCTGCGGCACCCCGCCCGGCTACTGGGCCCACCTGCGCATGGGCACCGCCACCTGCCCGCCCTGCCGCGCCGCGATTGCCACGCACAAAGCCGAGCGCAAGACCGCTGCGGCCGCCTGACGCCCTGACGCCCGACGCCGCCCGCAACCCGCGGGCGGCCCCACCACCCCGCCAACTGGAACGGAGAGCGGATGATTCAGGAATCACGCGGGACGTGCAGCAACTGTGGCAAGGAGTCTCCGGGCAGGCTTCGCCGACAGCGCTGTGAGCCTTGCTACCGCGCTTATCTCCGAGCGCAAAAGGCTGCAGGCACCTTCAGCTCGCCCTCACACCGATTCCCACGCCCCCTACGCGACCGGCTGCTCGACAGAGTCGAAAAGGACTCGAACGGCTGCTGGTTGTGGACCGGAAACATCAATGCCGGCGGCTACGGCCAGATTCGGGACGCGAAAGGCAAGACCGTCCGCGTACACCGGGCCAGTTACGCCGAGTTCGTGGGCCCCATACCGGATGACCTGGTCCTCGACCACCTCTGTTCAGTTCGCCACTGCTTCAACCCTGAGCACCTGGAGGCCGTGACGATCCAGGTCAACGTCCGCCGAGCTTGGGAGCGGGCATCGGCCCATTCCCGGCCCCCCGGGTTCCCTGCGAATTTGACCGGTCGCGAGGCCGAAGTCCTGTTCTACACACATCAGGGCCATGCCACCCGCGACATTGTCCAGCTTCTGGGTTGTAGCGCAGGTGCAGTTCGGAACGCCCGGGCCAGTGCCTGCCGGAAGCTCGGCGCTCGCGATGCCGAGCACGCTGCCCAGATTATCGACGCACAGAACGGGACCGCCCAGTGACCGACCAGCCCGCCGACCTGCTCACCGCCGCAGCCCAGCGCCTCATCAACGGCGCCCCCGAGATCGCGGACTCTAACATCGCCTGGACGCTCGCCGAGTGGCTGAAGGACGCCGCGACCCGCGAGGCCGCGAAGGTGGAGTCCGCGCACCGGGTGTGGCCCAACCCCGACGCCGATGACATTGCCGACCGCGACCGGTGGATCGCCAACCACGTCGACCAGCACGCCCTCGACGTCGCCCGCGCGGTGCTCGGCCAGGACGGCGGCCAGTGATGGCCCGCTGCGATCTCACCGACCTGCCCACCGACATGTGCGCCCACTGCCTCCGCCACACCGACCCCGACCAGGAAGCCGCCCGCGACCGGGCCCGGCTTCTCGCCACCGGCCGAGGCTGGATCGCCGCCCAGTGGCCCGGCACCTGCGAGCACTGCGGCGAGCGCTTCGAGCCCGGTACCGCGATCCGCATGGACATCCCCACCGGCTGGCGCGCCGAATGCTGCGCACCCACCGCGTGACCCTCGACCCGCTGCTGGTCCTGGCCGGCGCCCTTCTCGGCGCCGGCCTCGCGGCAGCCCTCCTCGCACTCCACCCCCGGAGACGCACATGAACACCACCCTGTACGTCCTCGCCACCTGCGGACCCGCCAGCCCCCTCAGCATCTGGTGGCTGCACCGCATCACCACCATGCGCAAGATCGCCCGTACGCCGCAGCCCGACAGCATCGCCGTCATCCCCGCCAACCGCTACCAGGACGCCGTCCTCTACGTCCGCACCGGCTACACCGTCCGCTACTTCACCGTCCCCGGCACCCGGCGGACCACCAACTGTGAGGAGCCGCAGCCGTGACCCGCGCCGAAGCTCTTGCCCGGGCAGCCGAGTGGGCCCACGGCGCCGAAAAAGCCTTGGAGGACTCCACCCAGGCCCACGAGGATGCCCGGCGCCTCATGGCCGTACCCGGCGGCTACTCCACCCCCGAGGTCTCGCGTCTCATCTCGCTTGCAGACAAACGATCCGACGATGTCCACATCCTGCTGGCGGTAGCCCAGACCTGGGCCGCAATCGCCGCAGCCACACCCGAGGCGCCGCAGCCGTGACCCGCGAGCACACCCTGCGGCCCGGCATCACCTGGGACCCCACCGTGATCCGCGTCGAGACCGTCGTCCCTGACGACACGCCCGACCCCCGCCCCAACCGCGCCACCCGCCGGGCTCTCAGGCGCGCCAAGAGGAAGGCCAGCCGATGACGTTCAACGCCCGCCCCGGGCAGGCCCTCACCCGAGCTGAGATCGACACCCTTCGTCTTGCCGCAGACGGCTGCACCATCAACCAGACCGCCCACAGCCTGAACATCACCCGCGCCGCCGTCGTCAACCGCACCCAGAGCGCTCGCACCAAGCTCGGCGCCCGCAGCACCACCCACGCCGTCGTCCTCGCTCACCAGACCGGCCAACTCGACCTCGACTGCGGGGCCGCCGGCATCACGCGCGCCCTCGAAGCCGCCGCCCGGCTCGCCGCCAGCACCCCCAGGAGCGCCGCATGACCAGCGCCTACCAGCAGCAACTCGCCCAGCAACTCCGCGCCGCCGAGGACGAGCTCGGCAACCGCCGCCGACAGGTCGCCGACCTGGCCGAGGAGCTCGCCGCGCTCCGAGCCCGCGTCATCCGCACCCGCACCGCCTGGTGGTCCGCCTGCCGTCGGGCCGCCGCCAGCCGCAGCAGCCGCGAGGCATATGAGGCTGCCGCCGAACGCTGGGTTGACGACCTCGCCCGCCTCGGCCACGACCAGATGAAGCGCGCCGAACAGGCCGAGGCCGCCCTTGCCGCTCTCCATGAGGGCGAGGAGCCGTACGAGGACGAGCGCCTCGTGCCTACCCCCGCAGAGTGGATTTGGAAGTGGAACCGCGCCACCCCGGCCGAACGCCTCCTGCGCGCCCAGCGCATCCTCGTGCACAGGAGCCAGGTTTCCCGCTGTGTCTGGGAGCACAGCGAGCTGCTCGACCGCGCCGAACAGGCCGAGGCCCGCATCGCCGCCGTCCGGGCGCTCGCCGACGAGCTGGAACGGCAAGAGGCATACGGCGGCCTGGCCGACGGCTACCAGGACGCCGCGGACCGGATCCGCGCGGCACTCGAAGCCCGGCAGTGACCGAGGACATTGAGGTGTTCGTCGACTGGTGGCTCGCTGCCAGCGACGAAGACCGCCAACAGTTCATCGCAGACAGCCTGCCGGCCCCCGCCGAGCGCCCGCCGATGGTGGACGTGATCCGCGACCTCGCCGACTACCGGCCGGGAAGCGCCACCTGCTGACCGGCCGCTCCGCACCGTGACGACCCCGGTGCTCTTGCGTGAGCGCACGAGTCGTTCCAGCTGGCCGGGCCATTTTCGGTGACCCGTTCGGGCTCTGGCTGGCGATTTTCGGTGCCGCTACAAAGGATCCATGAGCAATCCCGAGTATGTCCCGGTCAGTGCCGCGTACCTTCGCAACTTCTTCGATGCCGACGGCAAGCCGCTGGAAGGCAGGAGCAAGTGCCCGACGTGTGGCCGGACCAACCTGTTCCAGCTGGACTTCTCGAACGGTGAGGTGATGCGGTTCTCCAGCCCCTGCCACGCGTTCGAGGTGCCGACGCCTAACTGACCGCCCCTGCCTGCTGCGCCCGGCCTACTGGCCGGGCGCTTTCGTGTGTTCGACGGGTTGGTCGTCGCCGCGTTGGTTGGCGAGGGCGTCGGCGATGAGCCAGGCGAGGGGTTCGGCGTCGTTGATGGGGAGGTGGCCGACGATCTCCCCGTTGATGATCCATTTGAGGAAGACGCCAGCGCGGGCTTTC
The DNA here is from genome assembly GCF_040651155.1 of Kitasatospora sp. NPDC048545. Lineage (NCBI taxonomy): Bacteria > Bacillati > Actinomycetota > Actinomycetes > Kitasatosporales > Streptomycetaceae > Kitasatospora > Kitasatospora sp. NPDC048545. The sequence goes on along the minus strand of NZ_JBEZIQ010000003.1, from coordinate 343,895 downwards.
GCGGCTTGGGACAGACCGGCGTAGACCTGGCCGGTCTGGCCGCGGGCCTCGGTCTCCAGGTTGAGGGGGACGAGCTTGGAGCGGTGGGTGCCGCCGCGGGCGCCGAGGCCGGCTTGCTGGTTGGGGACGGTGCAGTGGGTGGGGTCGCACCAGGTGGGGTGGAGCGTGGTCATGCCGCCCAGAGTAGTCGAGCACACGTTCGATTCTTGATCGCGCTGCCGGAACCCTTGACTCCGCATGATCGCGGGCAGATCCTGGCTGCCCCCACCAGGGAGGAGCCCCCATTGACCGACATGGCCGACTTCCAAGTGATCAGAACCAACGACATGCCGACCTGCCCCCAGTGCGGCCAAGCCGCCGCCCTCACCGCCCGCCTCCCGCTCGGGGACGGCATCGACATGCTCCTGTGCCTCCAATGCGACACCGGCAACACCCCGGCCGGCCGGCTCGTCGCCATCCTGGGCCTCCCCGAAGGCGAGCGGCCGATGGACCTGTTCGGCGACTTCATCGTCGACTGGCTGCACGCGGGCGCAGCTGCTCACGGCTGGCGCCAAATACCGAACCAGTCCTCCGGGAGCTGAACGCCGCAGGAGCCCTGCCGTCGGATACGGCAGGGCTCTTGTTCCCGTATGGCCTTCGACCGGGCACAGCCGCCCGGGCGGCGTCAGTCCCGGGTGGGACAGTGACCGAATGGACTCCGTTGACATCGGGAGTGGCGGGCCTGGCCCCTGCCGCGACTGCGGCCGGCACTGGCCAGGTCTGTGGCCGGGCGGACGCTGCCGCCCCTGCTGGAACGTGAAGCTCGACCTCCGTCGCGAGACGCGTGCCACCGGCCCGACGGCCCTGTACCGCTGCTTCGACGAGGACGGCTGGCTGCTGTACATCGGCACCAGCCTCGACCCGAAGCGCCGGTTCCGGGAGCACGCGAAGTGGTTCGGCTGGTGGCCCGCGGTTGTGCGGATCGACGTCGAGTGGCTGCCATACGGGTTCCCCAGGTCGATGAAAACGGAGCACGCGGCGATCTGGCGGGAACGGCCGGCGTGCAATGCCGAGCCGAGGGTTGTGGTGGAGGAGTGCGGGCCGCCGATGGAGGGCGGGACGTGGTTCGACCGTGGGGCGCAGTTGCGGGAGTGGCGTCGGTGGTTCGCGGTGTGGCGGGACTGCCGGCTACAGCCGGAGGAAGTGGCATGGAAGTCCGCTGCGCAACATCTGGACGACCGCGTTCCGCAGGCGTAGCGTTCCCCGCCACGAGGGGTGGCACCTGGGCACCCGGCTGTTGGGCGTTCAGGCCCTGGCGGTGGTCTCGGACTGCCGTGCATCGCTGCGCCCTGCCGCTTCCCAAGAGCGGCAGGGCGCAGTCACGTCCAGCCTGACCTGCAGATTCACCGCGCGATGCCTTGTCCGAGCAGCCTCACGGGCGTACGCTCCGAGACAGTCCTCCCCACGACAACGCCCCACTCCGGATCACCCGGAGTGGGGCGCGGTTGTCTTCGGCGTTTCAGCTAACGCGCGGCCGGTTTGATGACGCGCAGCTCGCTGGCGTGGCAGAGGACCGGGGCGATCCAGAAGCCGATGCCGTTGACGGTCCACCGGCCTTGCGTAAGAGGTCCGGGTGGCTTCTCGTCGACGATGTAGCCGGTGCGGCCGGCGGCGCGGGGATCGTCGACACAGGACTTGATCTCGACTTTGTCGTCCTTGTTGAACACGCTGGGTCCTCCTTCGGTCAAGGCCCGGCGGGGGCCGGCTCGATGGTCTCGACGATCGGCTTCCACGAGCCGGCCGCGGGCGGCCGGACGCAGCTCAGCCGTAGGTGGCCGCAGGCACCGCAGTAGTTGCCGTGTGCCCGGGAGTGCGCGGGTCGGCCGACGGTTCCGGCGACGTACCAGCGAGCGTCGGCGCCGCACTCATTGCACGGGTTGGGCCGGCGGGGGCGTCCGTCGTTGCGGTCGGCGTCGTCGCCGAACGGCCAGGCGGTCACGGCTGCGCCTCGTTGTTGCATCCGATCTGGTGGTCGCCGCCGGTGCCGTCACACACCACACAGGGCAAGCTGGCGGCCCAGTCCGCGAGGACCTGGAAGTCCTCGGCGGTGAGCCCGACACGCGGATCGACGTGGTGCAGTAGCGCCGACGCGTCGTGGACCCCAGCGACGTACTCGCGGTCCTTCTCGCCGATCTCGTCGTCAATCCACGCGAACGGCCGCCCCTGGGCCCACCTGACGACGTCCCACGTCTTGAAGTAGGTGTCGTCAGGGCGGGTGGCCCACAGCTCCTCGAACGGCACGAACGGCAGCTCAGGCAGCCCGAGGTGCGGTGCGATCCATTCGTTGGCTTCAGCTTGCCAGGTGGTGCACCAGGCGAGTTCATACGGGAGCGCCTGCAGCAGGGCTCCGTGCTGGTGGTTGAGCCACACTCGCAGCGGCTTGGCGTGGCGTGGGTTGACGTGCCGGGAGACCCAGCTGTCGGGGCGCATGCGGTGGGTGGTGTAGCCGTCGGGGCGGCGGGTGAGTTTGGCGGCGTACGGGTTGAGGGGCCCGTCGATGTCGATGAGAAGGAGCGGGAGGGTCACTGTGGCTCCGTTGTGAGGTCGATGGTGAGCTGGCCAGCGGCCTCGATGGCGGCTCGGCGGGTAGCGGCGGCGGTCTGCCGGTGGTGGTCGCGGTCGTAGTGCAAATGGGTGCCGTTGCACATAGCGCGGAGATTGCTGGGATCGCTGTGCTCAGGAATGTGATCAAGGTGGGCGACGGTGAGGACCACCTTCGAGCCGGTGCCGTACGCGGGCTCCCCGTTGATGTTCGGGCAGCGGCCGTCGTGGGTCCCCCGGCCGCACTCGCCGAGGCACTCACAGCGGCCGCCAGCCCGGTTGGTGCGAATGTCGAGGCTGATGGCGGGCCAGTTGCGCGGGTAACGGTCGCGGTTCTCCGGACGTATGGGCACGGTGTCTCCTCGGTCAGGCCGCTGCGCCCTGGAAGCCGGGCGGGGTCACTGCTGTTCCTGAGCTCCGATGTACTCGACGCCTGGCACCATCCCGGTGCCGGCCGAGGACGCCGCGGTCGGAGCCCATCCGACCTCAATGAACCTGGCGGCGACGTGCCCAGGAACCCAGTCAGTACCGCGGGCCGGGTCGGACATCCACGCGGCCAAAGCGTCAGCGGTCGCGAACACAGGGCTCTCCGGGGAGCCCTCGGTCACGGTCTCCCACAGCTGCCAGCCGTCCCCCGCGGGCGGATACGTCGGCCGCCACGCCTCCGCCTCGGCACGCTGTCCCGGATATGCCTCGACCGATCCGTGCCCGTGGCAGGCCTCGCACAGCTCGGCGACGCCTTCGCGGAGGGCCGCGTCACCGGCCGGCGCGCCAAGGCGAAGCCACAGCAGAGCGAGGAGTCACCCGCCGAACACGACGGCCCCTGACCCTTCCCCACCAGCCCCGATACGCTTACCGTGACCGAACCGCCTGGGGACGCCCCGCGGCTGGCGACCGGACCGCGTGCACCACAGGAACGCCCTCGCCAGCCAGGCGGGGGCGTTTCTGCGTTCACGCCGCGCGGCGGGCGTCGTCGTACTCGGCGAACGCCTTGGCGGCCTGTTCGATGTACCGGCACTGCCAGCCGCACTCACCGCCGGCGTCGTGGAACTGCAGGTGCAGCTCCTCAGGGCTGGACCAGGTCACGTCGGCCGGCGCCTTCCGGGTACGGGAGCAGGGCCGGAACATCCACTGGGCGAGGAACGTGACCGGATTGTCGCGGTAGTCGCGGCGGGCGGCGTGGGCGTGGAGCCAGCGGGCGAACGTCATGTCGAGGCGGATGGCCGGCGGCTGGTTGGAGCCGGGGCAGCCGTCGCTGTAGAACGTCGCCATGGGGTCGAACGGGGCGTGATGGAGTTTCAGGCACCCGTCTTTGCGGATCGGCAGGGTCTGCTCACACGTGCCGCAGATGCCCTCAGGAGGGGGCGAGAACGGCCTCACAGCACCTCCCCCTCCCCCAGGTCCAACGCGGCCTGTTCGGCCGCTACGGGGACCTTCTGGGCCTTCCACTGCTCCCGGTACCGGTCCACCCAGTGGGCGCACTCCCCCCGGGCGTGGAACCGGGCCGTCCCCTCCGGAAGATCCGGCCGCCACAAGTTCGGCCCCGGGAACCGCTCCGACTTCTGCCGGTGACTGATCCCCTCCCCGCAGCCCATGCAGTTCCCCGCCGGAATCGCCATCAGGCGCTCCGACACCGCCAGCTGCGCCCCCACCTCCCGATCCAGCTCCTCCTCCCGACACGGCGGCAGCTCACCACACGACCGGCACACCGCGTAATGCTCCGGCAGGACGGCCCACTCGTAGGACGCCCGCCCGATGCGGTGCTCCCGCGGGCCGCCGCCGTCCGGCGCCACGACGACGTTCACCGGCCGGTCCCGCCACGTTGCGCGCTGCGGCTCCTCACCCCGGCCGTGCCGGCGCCAGTCGGCCAGCGCCTTCGTCCAGAGTTCCTCGAACCGCTCGGGCCACAGGTCGTCCGGCCGCTCACGGATCTCGACGACCCGGTACGGGGCCCGGTTGAGGACGACGAGCATGCCGGGCTGCAGGTGGACGTTGTGCTCGCGCCGGCGCCGGTCGTACTCGGCTTCCTGGATGCGGCCTTCGACGGTGCTGGGGCCGTTGCCGATGCGGACCTCGGACATGGGGCGCCAGTTGGGCGGGTCGATGTGGCCGCTACGGGTGGGCGTGCGGGACCGCCACCGCAATCCGGGTGTGACAGCGATCGGAATCCGCATGGTCAGCTCTCCTCGGTGATGACGGTAGTGGGCCAGATGGACCAGTCGGTGGCCTCGCCGCCTTCGTACAGCTCGAAGCCGCCGTTCCTGCCAGGAATCCAGATGAGGGCTTCCTGGCTGATGTCGAGCGCCGCGGCGCAGTCTGCCTTCGTGCGCTGGCGGGCGATGTGGGCGTTCGCATAGATCGGGGCCCCGGGTGTCTCACCTTCCTGGCGGACCCAGACGGTGGGCGGCGGAGTGGCAGTCACCGGGCACCGCCGGCGCGCTTGAGGACGTCGGCGGCGGCGCACCACTGCTCGTGCCGCTCCCAGTCGCTGGGGCACAGGTCGTCCTCATCGATCTCGTCGAGCTGGGCCTTCGAGGCTTCGATGATCCGCCGTCGGCTCTCAGCGACGATGGCGGAGCGGTAGGCATCGACCGCGGCGTCCACGGCCTCAGCATCGCCGTTCTTGATGCGGTCGATGAGGATCTGCCGGACTGTCGTCACTGGGCACCGCCGGCGTCCGGGGTGCGGATCCACGACTCCAACGCGTTCGCGTAGTCCTTCATGGCTCGGTCGGCGGCCGCCTTCGCCTTCGCCTGGGCGGCGCGGGCCTCCTCGACCTGCCGGCGAAGAGCGGCGAGATCGGGCGCGTGGACGTCGACGGCGTCCGCGAAGGTGGGCTGCAGCTCCAACACCCTCACGAGCTGGACGGCGGTGCGCTTCTTCCGGCCGTCGAGGCAGATGAGCAGGAACTCCTGGGTGCCGGACGGCGTGGTGAGGTCCATCAGCCCTCCAGGCATTCAGGCTTGGCACTGCGGTCCACCAGGTCCTCCAGCGGCTCGGTGCCGTTCGCGACCTCCAGCAGCCAGTCCCCGTGGCACGGCGCACCCGGTCGGCACCAGCACATCAGGGTTCGGCCGGCGAGCCGCTCGCGGATGACCCGCAGGAACTCGATGTCGTGGGTGCGGGAGTTGCGGTAGCTGGCGACGGCCTCCTCGGCGGTGAGCGGCCCGTGCGGGCGGCGGTCGGTCCAACCGCCGGGGAGAACGGTCCATCCGCGAGTGTCGCCGACGCGCCACGGGTTGCCCCAGGCGCTACTGCCGCGCCCGATGTACACGGCGCCTTCGGGAGCGCGCCAGCCCTTTGTGCGGAGGCGCTGGATGCGGGCGGGGGTGGTGACAGTCATGGTTGATTCCTCCCGATCTGAGATGAATTGTTCCAGTTTTGCGGGCATGCGGGTAGCCCGCTGACGTGACGAAATGCGCTCAACTCCCCTTCGGTGTGCCGGAGTCAGTGGGCAGGCCCACGCGTCCCGACCCACTCACGGAGCCGGTTGCACGCCTTGCAGTACCGTCGCCCGTCGTACAGGTACGTGTTCTCTGCGTCGTACGCATGGCCGGCCGGGCAATGAGTCTTGATGGCGTTCCGCACCCCGCCGCGGCCACGCCGCGTGTTCTCGGCGAGCGTGGCCGGTTCGAGGTGTTCAACGTTGATGCACCTGCGGTGCACGCACCGCGGACCCCCCTGGCACGACAGGTCCAGGTTGTGGCACGTGTGGTCAAGAGCCAGCCCCGCCGGTATGGGGCCGACCTTGAGTTCGTAGGCCACTCGGTGCGCGAGCCGGGAGGCCCCGTTCACACTCAACTCCCCGTAGCCGCGCGGGTTGATCGTGCCGGTGTAGAGAACACAGCCACCGGGGCCCGGCTCCGTGCGGGCGTTCAACTTCTCCTCCGCGTGACCGTGGAGAAGGATCGGCGCGAACTGGCCCGTCTGCTTCAGCAGCGCGCGCAGCTTGAGGTAACAGCGCTGGCAGCGGTCTCGTGCATACATTGCCGACGACCCGCAATCGGCGCATCGCCGCGCAGAGGCGGCCATCACTGTTCCCTGGCGAGGTCGGTGAACCGGCTGTAGTGCAGCTGGCTGGCCACGGTGATCGTCGCCGTCGGCCCGTTACGGTGCTTCCCAACGATCAGATCGGCCTCGCCCGCGCGCGGCGACTCCTTCTCGTACGCGTCCTCCCGGTGCAGCAGGATGACCATGTCGGCGTCCTGCTCGATCGACCCCGACTCGCGCAGATCCGAGACGACCGGCTTCTTGTCCTGCCGCTGCTCCGGGCCGCGGTTCAACTGCGACAGGGCCACCACCGGCACGTTGAGCTCCTTCGCCAGGGTCTTCGCCCCGCGGGAGATCTCCGACACTTCAAGCTGCCTGTTCTCGGCCTTCCCCCCACCGGACTGCATGAGCTGCAGGTAGTCGATGACGACCAGGCCAAGCGGGTGCTTCTGCGCGAGCCGACGCGCCTTGGTGCGGATGTCCATGCCGGTGAGCTGCGCCGAGGCGTCGATGTACAGCGGAGCCGCGGTGATGGCCGGCATCCGGCGGGCGATCCGCGTCCAGTCGTCGTCGGTCAAGTTGCCGGAGCGCACCCGTTCAAGCAGGACCTTCGCCTCGGCCGACAGCAGCCGGTCATGGATCTCGCCGCGGCTCATCTCCAGGCTGAAGATGACGGTCGGCAGGCCGTGCTGGATCGCGGCGGAGCGGGCGAAGTCCAGGGCGAGCGTGGACTTGCCCATCGCCGGCCGCGCCGCCACCACGATCATCTGACCGCCCCGGAGGCCCCCGGTCAGCGCATCAAGGTCGGCGTAGCCCGTCGGAACGCCGACGAGCTTGCCCTGGTTCGCCTTACGTGCCTCGACGTCATCGAGGTGGCCGCCCATCGTGTCAGCGACCGCAAGCATGTCCTCCTCGGCGTGCTCGTCGGCGACCTCGAAAAGCTCCTTCTGTGCGGCGTCCACGATCTCCCGCACGTTGCCCTCGGCAGCCCGGCCCATGTCGGTGATGCGCATCCCGGCCTTGACGAGGCGGCGCAGCACGGCCTGCTCGTGGACGATGCTCGCGCAGTACGCCGCGTCCAGCGCGGTCCTCGCCGTCTCCATCAGGGCGTGGAGGTAAGGGGCACCGCCGACCCGCTGCAGGTCGCCGGTACGGGCGAGCTCCGCGGTGACGGCGATCGGGTCGGTGGGCTCGCCACGGGAGAACAGGCGGACGATGGCCTTGTGGATCTCCTCGTGCGCAGGCCGCTGGTAGTCGCGGGGCTTGAGGACGGAGCAGACTTCGCCGACCTTGTCGCGGTCGAACATCATGCCGCCGACGGTGGCCTGTTCGGCCTGGAGGTTGCTGGGGCCGCCGGCCGGGATGACGTCCGACTCCGGCTCGGGTTCGGGCTCGTAGTCCTCGGGCTGGGGTTCGACGAGGTACATGGTCACAGGGAGGCTCCTGGAGGGTCAGGCCGCGCTGGCGTGGACGTTGGGGTGACAGGCCGGGCAGGGCTGCCCGCTGCGGGTGCGCCAGCGGGGGTTGTGGGCCGCGTGCGGGTTGTTGTCGAGACAGGTGCCGCACGCCGGCTTGAGGTTGCTGCGCTGGCCGTGCACGGCCTGGTGCGGGATCAGGTTCGGGATCCGGTCCCGCTCCAGGACCGCGGCGTAGCTGTTGATCCCGTCCGGGTTGGTGCACAGCTGGGCGGCGAGGTCGTCGTCAAGGGACCAGCCGAGTCGTCCGGCCGTGCCGAGGAGTGCGGGGGCGATCCGCTGGGCGTCCTTCGGGCCGACAGTCCACGGGCCGGGGAGCCGCTGAAGGAACAGGATCGCGCGGTTCAGTTCCAGGCTGCTGCCCGCCTCCTCCTCCGTTTGGGCCGGCCTGGCAACTGGCGCGGCTCGCCGCTGCGCCGGGGGACGGGAGGGGGAGGTCTTATACGTCTTCTTAAAAACGTCTTCTTCGTGTTCAACAGGCTGACCAGCTAGGTCAGCCCGCTGACCAGTTCTGGTCAGCCTGCTGACCAGTTCGCCTGACTGGTCAGCAGGCTGACCAGCTCCCACCTGCGCTTCTACGGGGAAGGGTTCGTTGAACGCGATGGCGTACGTGTTGGTGCGGTGGTCGGCCGCTCCGGACTCCTCGATGCGCAGCGCGCCGGCCGCCATGAGGGCCTTCACATAGGTGATGACGCTGCCGCGGCTGACGCCGAGTTCTTTGGCGAGGGTGCCGTAGCTGGGCATCATGCGGTCGTAGTGGCCGTAGCGCCCGTGAAGCCAGCCGTAGGTGGCAATGGCCTGGAGGGAGACGCCAGCCTCGTACAGCCACAGGGGGATGCGGCCGTACTTGGTCTCGGCGGTACGCCCGCGCATGTTCTCGATCACGGCGCGCTCCGGAAGGTCGCGGCTGCCTCGGCGATCAGCGCTGCTGCCGCGCAGCCCGAGAAGTCGAACCACTCACCGCGGACACGACGGCTCGCGAACGCATCGTGGAGGTGCGTTTCGAGCGCCGCGCCTCCCGGCCCCATCCAAAGGACTTCCAGGTGGCCGGGCCACGAGGTCTGGAGGGCTGACAGCCGCTGGCGGACGTTCTGCGAACAGCCGATCTTCACGAACGGCTGGCTGCGATCCGTGATCGCATAGGCGAAGCCGGTGGCGTCGACCACCTCGGCGGCCTGCGAGCCAGGCAGCACGTAGGTGACGCCAGACAGGGTGCCGTCCGGGAGCCGGTGGCGGTGCCTACGCAGGTAGCCAGCCGCCTCCAACTCTTTCAGTGCTGCCTTGACTGCACCCAGTCCCTCCTTGGAGTACTGGGCGAGCGTTTCAGCGGAGAGCCCTCGGCGATCCTCGAAGGTGCTGATCAGACCGAACAGGCCTTTGGCGCGGAAGGAGAGCGTTGCGCTGAGGAAGAGCTCGTCGGCATGGACGCCCGAGTGGCCGCTGTCGGCCTGGGAGTTGTTCACGGTGTGCTCCGGGAAGGAGTGCCTGTGCTGTGGGCGCGGCGGGTGAAGGGGAGCGAAAGGGGGGCCGCCCGCGTCGGGGCGGCCCATGGGGATGTCAGCGGCCGAGGATCCGGTCGAGCGTCCGCTGCGCCGTCGCCGCCGGCAGATCACCGGTCACCGTGTGGTATCCGGTCGGCGGCTCGTAGTGCGTCCGCACGTTCTCGAAGCCGAGCAGGCGGGCATCCTCGGCAGTCGCGGCAATCAGCGCGGCGGCACCGGGCTGGCTCTCATGACGGGACTTGAGCAGCCTCACTGCGGCACCCCCTCGACGAAGCTGATGGTGTCGCCGTGCACGGACTGCAGGACCATGACGACCAGCTCGGCGGTCAGGAACCGCGGGTCGAAGCCGACGACGACCTGGTCCGGCGCGATCCACGTCGCACGCATCGCCGGACCGTCGTCGGGGAGGGTCACGTTGATCAGGCCGGCGGTGATACGCGGGCTGGTGGCGCTCAGGGTGGTCTGCATGGCGCTCACTCCCCCACCCGGCCGGCGCCCGCGGGGCGCAGCAGGCGGGCCCTGAACAGCTCCTCGCCGTACCGGTCGCCGACACGCTGCGCCCAAGCGATCAGGCGCATCAGCTGCTTGCCCGTACGGGCGGGGATCGGGCGGCGGTCGGCCTGGCCGACCGCAAGGTCCTCGGTGGGACGGTGTACCGTGACGGCGATCATCGGGCCACCGCCACGGGGACGGGTGCACCGGTGCACTTCTTGGCGATACCTGCCATGATGGTCTGACTCCTTCTGCGGGCGCCTCGGTTACCAGGCCAGGCGGCGCTCGCGTTGGTTCCGGCGGCCCCGCTTCTGCGGGGCCGTTGTCGTTTATGCGGCGAGCGGCAAAGCCTGCTCGGGTTCACAGACGAGGTACTCGACCATCACCCGATACGAGGCCGCGAGCTTCATGAGCGTGCCGATGCTGGGCTCGGCCTGGCCGCTGGCAAGCCGGGACAAAGTCGCACGGGAAACGCCCGAGCGCTTCGCGATGCTGTAGTCGCTCTTGTCTCCGAGCTTGATGGCGACCTCACGCAGGTTGGCGATGTTCAGTCGGTGAGTCATTACACCCCCCTCCGTTGCTCCTGAGGAATCAATTCCGGCTGCGGAACTAGCCCCAGACTACGCCCACAGTTCCGCGCACGCAACATGTTGCGCGGCCGGACTTCCGTGCCACCCTCCGACGCCACCGATTGCGCATGTGCAACCATTGCTGTGCACGCGGCCCACGCACCCATATGCAGGAGGAGCAGACAAGCCATGACCACCACACCTGCCCAGCGATTCGCCTCATGGCTCAAGCCCGCCATGCGGAGGGCCGGCATGGACGTCGACAAACAGCAAGGCGGCGGCCGAGCAGCGCTGGCGGATGCCTGCCAGGTCTCACGAAGCACGGTCGGGCGCTGGCTCGACGGACAGAGCATCCCGGGCTCAGAGCATTTCGAGGCCATTGCCGCAGCGCTCGGCGTGCCAGTCATGGATCTGCTGCTGGGGACAGGCATCATCTCGGCCGAGAGCCTGCAAACCCCCCAGTCAGCCACCCGCCACTTCTCGCCCGAGGAAGCCGCCGAGGAGCTTGGCATCCGCGCCGACGATCGCGAGTTCTTCCTCACGTTTGTCGAGCAGCTTCAGAAGCGGGCGGACCGCGCCTAACCAATGAGCCAGCCCCTGAGGGTTTGCCTGTCGGCACCCTTTGGCACAATCGGCTGGTTGGAGTCCTAGCCGGCAAGGAGTGCTCGGCTAGGGTGAGGGCAGACCGCAAAGGGGAGGCCGAGACATGGCAAGCGTGCACGACGTAGCCGCGTACATCCTGGCCAAAGACGGCCCGATGTCCGCGATGAAGCTGCAGAAGCTCACCTACTTCTCGTACGGCTACCACCTGGCCTGGGACGACGAGCCGATGTTCCCGGAGCGGTTCGAGGCGTGGGCCAACGGGCCCGTCGCCCCCGGCCTGTATGCCGATCATCGGGGCCGCTACACCCTGAACGCCGACGACATCAACGGCGACCCCGACCAGCTCACCGCCAGCCAGCGCGAATCCATCGACGTGGTCCTGGAGAACCTCGGCCACCACACCGCGCACCAGCTATCCGAAGCCAGCCACCACAAGGACGGGCCTTGGCAGATGGCCCGCACCCGGGCCGGCGCACGCGAGCTGGAACGAAGCAACGAAGAACTGCGAGACGAGGACATCGCCGACTACTTCGGCGCACTCACTGCCGGCGCAGAATGAAGGCCGCAAAGCGGGTCGCCAAGCTGCCCGCACAGCGCGGCACCACAAAGAACGTGGCCAGCCTGGACGCGGCACTGCCCGGTTCGGGCAACTCCGGCGGCCGGATCTGCTGGCGCTTCACGCACGTCGACCACGACGGCCCGTGGGGCATAGCCAAGCTGCCGCCGGGCGAGTGGGAGTTCCTGCTTCGCAAGCTCGCAGAGGTCGAGACGCAGACCCTGATGGAGCTGTTCAACAAGGGCGAAGAGCCGGGCAAGCACTACGAGACGCACCGGCTGCCGAACAAGGACGCGCTGCGACGCCTGGCCGAGCTGAAGCTCAACGACATGACGCGGATCTCGCGCCTGCGGTTCGGCGGCAGGCAGCGCCTGTACGGGTTCCTGGTCGACAACGTCTTCCACGTCGTGTGGTGGGACCGGGAACACGAGGTCTGGCCGTCACAGAAGAAGAACACCTGAAACACTCAGCTGCGCCCCACCCAGGGACCTCGGGCGGGGCGCAGCTGCGTGTTCAGCGGACGTGGTTGATGAAGGCGCGCGAGCCGTCGCGCAGGTCGATCGTGGCGCCGTGCCCGACGGCCGGCGGGTTCGGCAGGGGCGAGTAGACCTCGACGGCGGCGATCTCGCCCGGGTCGGCGGCCAGCAGGGCGGCAACGAGACCGTGCTCGACTGCGGCCAGCTCGGTCGGCATCGCGGGCCCGGCTGGCTTCTCCCCCAGCATCGGCTCCGGCTCGGGGTGGTCGCCCCACTTCTCGCCGGGCGCGCCCATCACTGCAATCTGCCAGTTGATGGTCCGGCCGCCAGCCTCGATGACGACGCCGTACGGGTGTCGGGTGTTGCCGGTGTCGGCGAAGGTCTTCGCGGCCGCGCCCGGCAGGGTTGCCGCGGCGTCGAGGAGAAGCTGCTGAAAACGGGCAGGGCGCATGAACGTTCCTTCTCGGGTGGAGTGATCCACCGTACCGGGAGGTGGGTCCCGGTACGGTGACCGACTATGCCTGGCGCGGCCAGGCCGCCGAGTCGCTCCGCTGTACGCGGTAGGCCAGCGCGAACCGCTCGGACGACATCCGCGTCTCGTTGACTTCGGCGCCGATCAACGCGTCATCCCGCATGATCTGGGCCACCCGAGTGACCACAAGAACTGGGATCGTCTTCGAGATCTTCAGTGCTGCCTGCTCCTCCTCGGTTGGCTGCCGCGACCAGGCAGTCTCCTCCCATTCGAGGGGCGCCTGGAAATGCTCTTCGAGTCGGTCATAGATGCCTCCCGGGCCGGCCTTCTCTGCGCCGAGCGCGGGCAGCTCGGCGACTAGAGCCATCGGCAGGTAGCTGGTAGCGAGCTGCAGTACCTGCTTGGTGTCGGCTGGCCCCATCTTTCGCTCCCGGACGAGGACATCCTGTCCGCGGGGGACTCCGAGTAGATCGGCGATGTGGTCCGGGGGCACGGCGATCCCACGCGTCGGCGCTTCCACGGCTGCCCAGTTCTTTGCGTTCTGGTCGAAGAAGTAGCCGAGCTCGTCGCGATAGACCGTCCGGTCCCGGACAACCAGCCGGCTCCGGGGCCGCTCGCGCACCCTTGGCGCCTGCCGCGGAACGAGTTCCACGTACCCCTCGGCAGCCAGGGCGCGGACTGACTTCATCGCGGTGCCGCGGTGGACTCCGTACTTCTCGGCGAGCTTCTCCCCTGTAGGCAACTTGTCGCCCGGGGAGTACTCGCCAGTCTCGATCGCTTGGCGCAGCGCATCGGCTACGCGACGGGTTTCGTCCCCGGTCATCCGTCCTCCTTGCAGTGAGTCATCGGCGTGTTTCCTCGCTTAGGCTATCCCACGCGCCGTGGCGCATGCTACGGTTCTTTCGTACCAACCAGAAACGGCCCCGCTGGTGGTGACACACCAGCAGGGCCCGACTAGCCACACCTGCGCAAATCAGGAGAGGCCACTCATGTCTGATCGTACGGCTGCTACGAGCGGTGGGACATCCCAGGGCAAGCGTGTCGACGCTGCGGCCCTCCCCACCTCCGAGCAGATGAAGGCGGCCTCCTCCTTGCACCGGGGGTTGTGGCCCGGCCTCGACCCTGTCGAGCCCGGCCCGCAGCCCTCTCGCCCTACCCCCGCCTACGGCGCGCCCGACATCGGTCAGCGCCACGCCAAGGAGGCCCCCATGCCCACCCCCGACCGCGCCTTCGCCAACGGAGACGGTGGCGGCGACCACTCGACGAACGGTGGCTACGGCCACGACCCGCTGCCGCCCCTGCCGAACCCGCAGCCGGCGAAGTGACCCCCATGGACATCAACGAGCAGATCGCCCGTGCCGAGAAGCGCCGTCAGGTTCTCGCCGAGCTGGTCGCGACCGCGACCGACTTCATGGAGAAGGCGGCGGCGGGCCAGGCCTTGTCGCGGATGAATGCCGGCTTGGACGCGCTGAAGGCGCAGGCGGCCCGGTTCAGCGGCCCGCTGGACGTCGTGTGATGGCCGGCTCGCATCACAGTGCTGCGGTCATCGAGGCCATGCGGTGACCTGGGACAACCGGCCGGTGATCCCGAAGATCCCGCGGCCGCGCAAGCCGATCGACCCGACCAAGAAGGAGCCGCAGTGAACGTCGACGAGCAGATCGCCCTGCTGGAGAGCCAGATCGCGGAGACCGCCGCCGCGTTCGCTGCCGCAGCCGGAGACCCCGCCGAACGGAAGTCCATCGCTGACGAGCTGACGGCGCAGCAGGACTTGCTGCGGTGCCTCAAGGCGGAGCGCGCGACCCGGACCCGGAATCCGCTGGACATCGTCTGATGGCCGCCGGCGACATCGTTCCGCGCCCCTTGGGCGACCCGGACTGCCGAGACCTCGTCGAGCTGCTGTGCCTGATGACGGCGGCGGACGGGACCCCGTACCTCGACCTCCTGCTGGAGGGCGACGAGGAGGACTCCGGTGAGTGACCGCACCGTCTACATCGTCCGGGTGTTCAACCCCGACGGCTCCCCCTACCTGGACACGCTCGGCAAGTCCCTCGCCAGTGCTGGCGTCTCTCCGGCCGCGTCCGGGATCAGCGCCTACGGCGAGGCCGACCGCGACAAGCGCATCGCCACCGCCCAGGCCAACGGCTACACCGCCACCTGGGAGATCGCCCCCAATTGGAGGACCGCCTGATGACCATGCAGGAGCGCTTCGACGGCATCGTCAGCGTCGAGATCGCCCTCGGTCGGCTCCGCCCGGACGCGACGCCGGCCGAGCGTGAGGCCGCCGTCGACGCGGTCCTCGACAGCCTCAACGACACCGCGGACGCCCGCGCGACCGAACTCCTCCACCGTCTCGGCGCCGGGCACCGCTACCCGGCCGCCGCGTGAAAGGAAACGTCATGAGTCTGCGTCACGAACTGGCCCGCCAGCACTGGCCGGCCGACCTGTCGGACCGCGACACCGTCGTCTCCGTGTTCCAGGTCTACAGCGCCAGCGGTCACGTCGCCGTCGTCCGGAACCGCAACTCCGAGTTCTGGTTCGGCTGCAACTGCGGGGCCAGCATCAGTCCGGTTCGCGCGGACAACAGCAACCACTTCCGCGACGTTCTCGACAAGGTCGAGGGCCTGGCCGACCAGCACATCGAACAGACCCGCTGACACATCAACACCCCCGAAGGGACAACGACATGACCACCATCGACAAGCTCCTCGGCCAGCGCGCTGACCTGATCCACCGCGACCCCGAGACCGACACCGCGGTGCTCAACTCCGCCAACACCTACGGCGACATCAGTGACGACACGCTGCGGGCGTTCGCCCGGAAGGAGTTCGGCGCCCACGGGTACGTCCACGTCAACCGCGAGCAGGCGGCCTGATGGTCTGGTCTTGGGACCACAACCAGACCGGCGGGACCCGCTCCTACAGCTCCCACGTTGCGCTTGGAGAGCATCTCCTCCGGATCGCGACGCGCCGCGAATGGGAGGCCATCCAGCCTCTGTTCAACCGCAGCAGCGACTCGTACGACATCCAGCCCGAGCAGGCCCGCCGCATGGGCGAGGCGTTCAAGACCCTCGCACCGCTCGCCGACCGCCGGTGGCGACCCGCCTGCTACGAGCTCGGTGCGGCCGCTGCCAAAGCCGGCCGCACCAACTCGGTCTGGCACTGGGTCTGACTTCGCCGCGCCCCCCGATCAGCACCCACCGGAAGGATCTGAATGAGCGTCGCCCGCTACCCGACCGCCGGAAACCCGAGCAAGAACACGGTGGTCTACCAGGACCACAGGAACGGCGTCTCGTACGCCTGGTGGGGGTGCGACAACTGCGGCACCTCCGTGCAGACCCGCAACCTCGCCCACTCCGACGACCGCGCGTCCGTCAACGACCTGCGCCGCGAAGCCAAGGCTCACGCGGACGACTGCGTCATCTGAATTCGCCCCGGGGCGGCCGTCTCGTCGCCAAACTCGCCGGCCGCCCCGGGCCCTCATCCACCCAACTGAGTAGACAGGAGTACCCATTATGGGCCTGCGTGACCTGATGAGCAGCATGTCCGCCGGTGCGGCCGGCCGGATCGCCCGGATCGACGACCGGATGCTGAGTGAGCGCGCGCTGCGGGACATGCGCCGAGAGCACGCCATCTGGGCGAAGACCGTGAAGGCCGGCACCACGTACTACACGGTGCGGCCGACGCTGGGCATGGACCTGGTTCACGCCGGCCACATCAGCCGGCCCGTCCACGGCGCCTACGTCTGGGACCGGCGGGTGAGCTGGGGCCCGCAGACCGGCCACTGGGTCACCGCCTCCAACCTCACGTCCAGCTGGGACGTGTGGCGCAAGCACGGCGTGCTCGCCACGACCCGGCAGTGGACGCAGCGCGACCAGGACGAGCTGGACGCTCGCCGCGACGCCGAGTTCGAGCGCGGAATGGGCGCGGAGGTCCTGCGCCGGGTCTACGACTCCGCCGAGTACATGGAGCTCACGCGCCGCCTGGAGCGCGAGTACCCGGCCACCGTCGCCGCCCTCGCGGCCTGAGCCGACCCCTAACCCCTCGACCACCCGCACCTGCTCCTGCCCGCCTGACCGACCCGATCCCAAGAAGGAGAGATCCCGATGCTCACGACCCCCACGACGGTGACCGACGCCGAGTGGCCGCGCATCTACAACCTCATGACCCGCGCCGTCGACAACGAGGTCGCCGCCGAGGCCGCCGCGCTCGCCGGCGAGAAGACCTCCTCCACCGCCCTGGACCTGGAGAGCGCCGTCGAGATGGTCATCGAGCTGTACGGCATCGACGCGCTGCGCCAGCTGCTGACCGGCCGCTCCCCCAGGGCCTGACCGACAGTCAGCCGCGAGGGGTGCGACGCACCGCACGAGTCGCACCCTCGCACCACCTGCACAGAACTACATCACGGAGGCCTGACCCATGCCCCAGCTCGCCGACGGCGACACCCTCACCCACGCCGACTACGACACCCTGGTCTGCTGCGGCCGACCGATGCTCGTCGGCCACGCCACAGCCCAGCTGCCTATCGCTGGCGCGACCTGCGAGACGTGCCTGTGTGTCATCACCTCTCAGGAGTACGGGCCGATCCACGTGAACGCCTGCTCAGTTCACCGCGCCTGACCAACATCACGCCCTCACACCCCGCGACCAGGAAGGAGGCCGAGATGCCCACCGCGACCACCGACCTCGACATCGACCTCGCCGAGCTGCTCGGCCCCCTCCTAGTCGCCGAGGTCGAGGCCTACCTCGCCACCGTCGCCCCCACACCAGCCTGGCGTGCCCGACTCCGTACAGCGATCGCCGAGGCCCACACCAGCACGCCGCGCGGGACCAGCCCCAAAGCACCGAAGCCCTGGTGGCACGACGCCCCCGCCCCGGTGCACACCCTCACCGACCGAATCCTGCGCCGGCGCCCGACCGTCCCGGTCACCGCCCGCCAGTACCTGCACCTCATGGACCGCTACATCCGGCAGCACGGCTGGACTCAGGGCCGCCTCTGGGACGACACCGGGGCCGTCTGCGTCCTCGGCGCCCACATCCAGGTCTTGGCCGCAGGCTACGGCACCCCGGCCACCGCCTGGCAGGCCCGGCTGCTGATCGGCAACGCCCTCGGCTACCAGGGCACCCCGGTGCCCGTCGACACCTGGAACGACCTCCCCACCACCTGCCAGAACGACGTCCACCACCTGCTGCGCGCCGCCGCAGCCCGAGCCTGACGGAGAGACCCCGATGAGCCACCCCCTCGCCCGCGCCGCCCTGGAAGCGATCGCCGCGGCCGCCCAAATCTCCATCGACCACAACGACGACGCCAACTCCCCTGAGGCCGAGAAGGCCCGCACCGCAGCACGAGACGCCATCGACAAGGCCCTGGCCGCCGGGGTCACGAGCGAGGAGATCTGGACCGCGACCGGCGCCTGACGACATCCCGGCCCAGGCGACCCGACGCCCACACCCTGCTGCGGACCGCAGCAGGCCTCACCTGAGAGGCCCCACCGCCATGACCACCCTGTCCCTGAGCCAGCACGGAGCCAACACCCCGGTCCCGCCCGGGAGCTACATGGCCACCCTCACCACCGAGTTGCGCGACAGCAACGGCATCGGCATCAACCTGAAGGAGATCGACACCCAGGTCACCACCCCGCACACCCTGGGCTCGCTCGCTGCCGGCGTCGCCACCCTGACTCGCGTGCCCGGGACCGTGGTCGACCTCGTCATCACCCCGAAGTAGGGGCCCCAGAGGTTCGGCTGCCTGCCTGGCCTGAATCAACGATCACGTCTGCCCCAACCGCCGAAAGAGGCATCATGACCACCTGGTCCCAGCACACCGAGCCCGACACCTGGCCCGACGGCGTCATCGCCTACAGCACCCACGGCGGCACCACCATCATCACCCCCGGCCAGTGGACGTTCTTCGTCATCCCCGACGACGACCGCATCGGCAACGCGTCAGGAACCGTCACCGTCCCCCAGTCCTGCACGCTCACCGCGCTCGCCACCGGCATGAGCGCCCAGATGCGGAACGCCTTCCACGGCGACCCGATCTACGACCTGGCGATCGCCCCGTACGGAAGCCCCGCAGCCGCCGCACTCGACCGCCTCATCCCCAGCGACTGCAGGGCCGACATCGCGATCGCTGCCCGCATGTGATCTGAGCGGACCGTCACGGTCCCGGCTTCAAAGGAGCCCGAGTAATGACCGACTACCTGATCTTCCTCGCCAGGCCCCACCCCGCGGACAGGGCCCTGCGCGCCGCGCACCTCGCCGCGGTCAGCCTCCTCGCCGCCTTCATCGCCTCCGCCTACTACCGCCGCACCACCTGACCCCGGAGCCCACCATGGCCCGCACCGCCGCCCCAGCCGAGCAACACGCGCTCACCACCATCAGCCTCGCCCTCGCCGGCCTGGCCGCCACCCAGACCCCCGGGGCGGCGGTCACCACCCTCCTCCTCGCCGCCGTCGCCCACTACGCGATCCTCGCCCTCGCCGCCGCCGCCCTCCGCCTCAACCTCCCCCACCTCCTCGACGGCCACCACCGTCAGCTCCGCGCCACCACCGCCCTCATGCTCCTCGGCGCAGCCCACGGACTCCGCGTCGTCGCCACCGCCATCCTCTGGGCCCTCACCACCACAGCTCACGCCATCACCCCAACCAACCGCCCACCAACCGCTAGCCACCCAAGGAGGTGAGCGTCATGACTCGCCAGACCAACCCGGCCGACAGCACCACGCTCAAGAAGCCCCCCGCGCTCACCAACGGCGAGCAGTGCCTCCTCTACCTCACCGTCGCACTGCTCCTCGCAGTCGGCACCATCGGCCTGATCGCCAGTTTCCAGTCCGTCACCGCAGCCGCCACCCGCTGGGGCTTCCAGACCCCCGAGCTCCTCCCCATCGCAATCGACCTCGCCATCCCCGGCTTCACCATCGCCCACCTCCTCCTGATCCGCATGGACATGGAACTCGCATGGGTCCGCGCGGTACCCATGGCGCTCACGGCAGTCACCGTGTACCTCAACGTCCAGGCCGCCGCGAACCCGCTCACCCCCCTCGGCCACGCCGCGCTCCCTGCGAAGGCCGACAGCACGCTCGCCGCTCAGATCGGCCACGGCGCTCTCCCCCTCGTCTGGGTCGTCTGCTCCGAGATCGCCGGCCACGTCTACCGCGTCATCATCGGCGCCGCGACCGGAAAGCGCATGGAGCGGATCCGGCGCGCTCGCTTCGCGCTCGCCCCGATCAAGACGAGCGCGCTCTGGCGCCGCATGGTCTTGTGGGAGGAGACCTCCTACACGAGCGCGCTCTCCCGTGAGCGTGAGCGCCTTCTCGCGCGAGCGTCCCTCCGTGAGCGCTACGGGTGGCTCTGGTGGTTCCGGGCGCCCATTCGTGAGCGCGCTCTCCTGCACCTGGGTGAGCTCGCACCGGCCTTCGACGGTGAGCGCCCGGCTGAGGGTGAGCGCCTGAGCGTGAGCGCGGAACCCGAGCGGGCTGGCCTGAGCGTCACTGAGCGCCCGGCGCTCACGAGCCCCGCTCACCCCCCGCTCACCCCACCACAGCCCCAGGTCACCGTTGGGATGAGCGCGCCCGTGAGCGCCCCCGCCCCCGCACCGGTGAGCGCCGACAGCGACTCCCAGCCTGAGCGCGCTCAGAGCGCCGTCACGCTCACCAAACGCGCCCGGCCCGCCGCTCACGCTCGCACGAGCGCCAGCACCGTCCGGGCGCTCGGCGACGCTCGCAGCGCGCTCATCGTGCCGCTCTACAAGGCGCTCAACCGGCGCCCGGAATGGACCGAGATCCGCGACGCGCTCATCGACGCTGGCCACGACGCCGTGTCCCGGCCGACTGCCCAGCGGATCCGTGAGCGCGCCGAGCAGCACAACCCTGAGCTCACGAAGTACCCGTCGGCCGCCCAGCCCGGGGGCGCTCAGCGCTCAGGCACCGACGACTGATCTGACGGCCTGATGGCGGCGCCCAGCCCGACTGGGCGCACGCCACCTGCCCTCAGCTCAACCCGACCCGCTTCCCCGCACCGCCGAACCCCCCTGAGGAGGCCTCCGTGGCCCAGCAATACACGCCCGCCGAGGCCGACAACGTCCTCCCGTTCATCCCCCGCCCCCAACGCTCCCAGCCCGCGACGACCATGACGACGATGCCGACGACGACGACCGTCCTGGAGCCGCGACCTGCGGAAACGTCGCCGGAAGCGGGCCTCCCGGCATCGTCGTCGCCGGCCCCCGCCCAGGCCCAGGACTCCGTCTACCTGCCCGTCCAGGCCAAGCCGTCCCTCTCCCGCCGCTTCTTCGAGGGCTGCATCACCGTCGCCAACCGGGTCGGCGCTCTGGTCGTCCGCTACCGAGTCGAGCTCGTCCCCACCGCCGTCGTCGGCACGGTCACCGGCCTCGGCTGGTGGCAGAACCTCGCCGGCGTCGGAGGCTGGGGGACCGCCGCCTACGCGGGCCTCGCCCTCGCCGGGGCGGGGATCACCGCCTGCGGGGTGAAAGAGAAGAACGACAGGCTCGTCCACGCTGGCGCGGGCCTGACCATGACGTTCGCCGACGTCGCCACCGCCGTCGGCGCCGGCCCCGGCGGGATCTCCCTCACCGCTGCCGCAGTCACCACCGGCGCCGCGTACGCGATGTACGTGCCCTGGCTTCTCGCGCACCGCAAGGGACACAAGGAACTGCCCTCCAAGTCGAACGCCACGGCGAACGCCAACGCCAGCGTCGACGTGCAGGTCCAGATGGACAAGGGCAAGGCTGAACTCAAAGCCGCCGCGACCAGCAACGCCACCAACGAGGAGGACCAGTCGACGATTCGCATTCCCTGCGGTCCGTTCCACGACGACGTCATCCCCTACGCCGCCGACGACTCCACCAACGTCGCCGACCCCATCCGCCTCGGCTGGGACGAGTACGGGCAGCCCATCTACCTGACAACGCTCTACCGCCACACCCTCATCGCCGGCGCCAGCGACTGGGGCAAGTCCGGTGTCGCCAACCTCATCATCAAGAAGCTCCTCAAGAAGCAGCACGTCGAGATCTACGGCATCGACCTCAAGCCCGGCGCACCCGAACTCGGCCCCTGGGCGCCACTCCTGAAGCGCCTCGCCCGCACCCCGGAAGAGGCACGCGAACTCCTCAAGGACCTCCTGGCCGAAGGCGAGCGCCGCGGCGCCCACCTGGAGAACCTGTCAAGGCGGTCCCTCGCCAGCGGCGGACCCGCTGTACGCAAGTGGATCCCCGGCGACCCGAACCACCCCGACCCGCAGAAGCGCGGCCATGGCACCGCTGTGTTCCTGGTCTGCGACGAACTCGGCGAGCTGGTCCGGCAGGACGAGGAACTCCGCAAGGAGGAGGCCGAGGTGCGGAGGCTCAACCCGGATGGTCTTCCCGCCGAGCCTGCCATCACGAAGCTGTACGAGTCGGCCCTCGCGCTACTGCGGTTCCTGGGCATGCAGTTCGTCTCGGCAACCCAGCAGCCGTCGTCAACGGTCTTCGGCGGCCGGACCGATGCCCGCGGGAACTACGTCAACCGGATCTCCACCCTGGTTGCCGACCCGGACCACGCCCAGTTCGTGTTCGGGAAGCGGTACCAGGCGCTGGGTCTGGACCCGGCGAAGCTTCGACGGCCCGGCGAGATCTTCTTGGCCTGCCCCGAGATGCCCACCGGTGTTATGCCGGCCCGGATCCGTGTCGAGTACGTGTCCGACAAGGACATCGCTGCGGACGTCGCGCACCTGCACAGCAACATGTCGGCGCAGCCGATCGGCCGGTTCGCCCCGCAGGGCCAGCGGGCCGACCTGACGAAGCCGGAGCAGCCCGCCAAGCCACAACTGCTCTACCCGGACGGGACGCGCGTCGGCGCCGACGAATGGCCGGGCCTGTACAAGGTGCTCGTAGAGGTCTGCGAGCAGCAGGGCTACGCCACCAAGGGCGACCTCTGCGAGCTTGGCCCGTACAACAGCCTGGACACCGTCCGCCGCGCCCTGGAGGTGTGGGTGCAGCACGGCGTCGTGGTGGAGAAGGTCGGGGCGGTCAAGCAGTACTCGCTGCCGACAGAATGATCTGCAGCCCGCCCCGGCGCTACCCGGGGCGGGCCTTCGCGCGAGAGGATGAGGCATGACTCCCGGTGAGCGAGAAGAGTTCTGGATCAGGGCCTACCGTCTGCGCGCCGCTGCCCATCGCGGCGCCGCCGCCCGAGACGAACTCAACGCCACCAGCCTCGAAGCCGCCCGCGCCATGAAAGCTCTCACTGCAGCCATGGTGGATGGTGACACCCGTGATGTCGCCGCACACCCCGACCTCGCCGAACTGGACGTCCAGCTCGACGGTTACTACGGCGGACTCTGCTAGGCATGCTCCAGGAGTCGATCCGCCCCGACCTGCTCGCCGCCATCGAAGACGAACTCCGACGGCCACCCGGCGACGCCACCTTCAGCCGCTCGTGAACTCGTCAGAGAGATCTACCGGCTCCGGTTCGAGTTGCTGATCACTCAGGTTCGACGACACCCGTAGGCCGATGCCGACTGGCCACCAGCAACGGCGGGGTGACAGATTTCGGATCGGTGCCACACTGGTCTGATCACCCCGCCGCCCGGGAGGACCAGCATGCCCAGCGCCCCCACCCCATGCCCCGGATCCTGTAACCGAGCCTGGCGCGAAGCCGAACACGCCGGCCTCCCCCACGAGTACGCCCCCACCTGGGGCCGCCCCGTGCACTGCCAACCCTGCGCCGACCGCACTCGCCAAGACCTCACCCGCCTCCCCGAACTCCTCGCCGCAATATGGCTGGAGGCCACCCACGGCACCGCCCGCCCCGCAGACGTCACGACCAGCCGGCCCGCCGGCATCGCACCCTGGCCCGGGCAAGCCAGCAGGCTCCTCACCGACCACATCATCGGTGGCCTCACCGAGATCGAGGACGACATCCGCGGCCTCCGCCAGCTCGGCCCACGGCCGACAGACTTCCGCGAAGGCGCAGCGGTAACCTCCACGGTTCGCTTCCTCGAAGCCCACCTGGACTGGGTGCTGGAGCACCACCCCGCGGCCGGTGAAGTCCACGAGCGGGGCAGTGGCAACCCTGCGGCGCAGATCCGGGCCTTTCACCGTGCCGCAGAACGGTTCACCGCCCGTGATGCCCGCATGGAACAGAAGGCCGCCCCGTGCAAGCGCTGCGAATGGCGGGCGCTCGCCCTCGCCGACGGCGCTGACTACGTCGAATGCCGAAACTGCGGCCTTCTGATGACCCCTTCCGAGTACGAGAACTGGGCTGGAGAAGTCGCCGCAAACACGCCGTACCGGAACGCGGCTTGACGGATCCGAAAATCATGTAACACTTTTGCCCGTACCCCCATGTCTTCGACCAGGCCCCGGCAGCCACAGCGGCGCGGGGCCTTCGTCGTTTCCGGAGGGAGGGCCGGCGCCAGTGATCCACCTCGATTCCGACCTCCGCACCCTCACCTGGACCACCCGCCAGGCCGCCGAAGCCGCACAGGTCCCGCCTGGACGTATCCGGATCTGGGCGCACCGCGGCAAGCTCCGCCCGGTCAACCCTCGCGCGACGCACCCCCGGTACCGGGCGAGTGAGGTCCTGCAGGTCGAAGCCGAGATGCGAGCCCGCGCCGCTGCCTGACCACTGATCTCCCCGCCGTGTGCCGCCCGCGTGAGCAGGCCGGCGGGGATGGCCCGCCCTGAGGGCGGCGGGCCCCAGCTCGCGGCCTGGCACCACCGCTTCCCGCCAGGCCGCGAGCACCCAACCCCGGGAGGTGCACATCGCCACGGAAGACACCCCCACGCCCATGCCCGCCGCGGCCCCCGTCACCTTCGAGTCAGCCCTCGGCCACGCCGCAAGACTGCTCCTCCACGCCGAGCTCGAAACGAACCTGCCGCTGATGGAGCGCCTCGAACGCCTCGCGGACTCCTGGATCGCGATCGCCCGCACCCTCACAGAGGTCAATTCGTGACGGCCAGCCCGCAGCGCGCCCTCGACGCCCCCTTCACCCTCCCCGCCGCCTGGACACCGATCCCTGGCACCTGCTCACGCTGCGGCGCCCGCGCCTGGCTCGGCGAACAACGGTGGTGGCACCAAGGCCCCACCTGTCGAGCCCGGCCCACCAACCGCGTCACCGCCCCCGTCACCGCCGAGTTCATCCCGGACAAGCGGCCGCGCTGACGCCCGCCCACGCACCTGCCCTCACCTGAAGGAGCGCCACGGTGACCGCCCCCATCGGCTACAGCGCCGCCACAGCCACCAGCGGCGCGTTCGGCGCCACCGACACCGGGTTCGTCGAGAACAGCAGCCAGGTTGGCGGCTGGGACGTCTCCGCGAGCAGGTTCAACCTGCTGGAGGTCATGCAGCAGGACGCCAGGCTCGCCATCGACACCCGCGACAACCTGAACCTGCTCCGCAACCAGCTCCTGCCCGCCCCCGCCACCCAGGTCAAGGTCATGGCGTGCGGCGACTCCATCACCGTCGGATTCGGCTCGACCGACGGCCTCGGCTGGCGCGGCTGGCTGGCCGACCTCATCGCCCGGCAGCGAGTACAGCCGGTCATGTCGATGTGCGCGCACGGCGGCTGGTACCTCGCCGACCTCAAGGCCAGCATCGGCGCCGCCCTGGCCGCGAACAGCCCCGACCTGGTGCTGATCAACATCGGCACGAACGACTCCAACTTCACCAGCGCCTTCACCACCACCACCTACGGTGCGCTCATCGACCAGATCCTCGCGTCCAGCCCCACCGTCAAGGTCGCCTGCGCCCTCGTCGCCCTCAGCCAGCAGAACACCGGCATCCTCGCCAGTGAGCAGCAGGCCAACACCGTCATCACGCAGGCCGTGAACGCCCGCACGTCGACCGGCCGGGTCGTCCTGTCCGACCACACCCACACCACCACGGCCCGCTGGGAAGTCGATGCCACCCAGCCCGGCTCCGCCCCGCCCCCGGGCAGGTGGACGATTGACGGCGTCCACCCGACCGATGCCGGCTATCTCCAGATGGGCCGCGCCTGGTACACGACCATCCAGCCGCTCGTTCCCGGCCTCGCCCCGCTCTGACCCGCCCTCAAGGAGTAGCCCGTGTCCATCGCCGACGCCGCCCGCGCCATCGCCGCCCGGCTCCAGGCCGAAGGCCACCACCTCGCCGACGACGCGCACAAGCTGTGGGCCCACCTGCACGACGACGAGACCGCCCTGGCCGGCGAAGCCGCCGCCGACGCACGCCAGGTCGCCGCCGATGCCGCCCCGGTCGTCGCCGAGATCAAGGCCGACGCCCAGGCCCTCGGCAGCGAGGCCGTCCAGGACGCCGAGGCGCTCGCGGCCGAGGCTGCCGCCGACGTCAAGGGCGCGGCGCAGCCCGAAGCCCCGAGCGCGCAGGTCTGACCGTGGTCAGGGGCAACGGCCCGGTCTGCGGCGCCAAGACCCGCCAGGAAGAGTCCGCGGAGCACTGCGGGCTCCCCGCCGGCTGGGGCACCGACCACGCCGGGACCGGGCGGTGCAAGCTGCACGGCGGCAAGACCCCCGGGCAGAAGCTGAAAGCTGCCCACGACATCGCCGAGCGGGAGGTTCGGGCCGTGCTTGCCGAACTCGACGTCCAGCCCGTCGACGATCCCCTCACCGCCCTGATGCAGCTCGCCGGGCAGGTCGTCGCCTGGCAGACCGCCACCGCGACGCTCGTCAACCGCATCGGCGACGAGATCCGCTACGAAGGACACGCCGGCGCCGAACAGCTCCGGGCCGAAGTCCAGCTGTACGAGCGGGCCATGGACCGGGCGAACACCGTCCTGTCCTCCATTGCCCGTCTCGACATCGAAGCGCGCCTCGCCGCGATCTCCGAGGCGCAAGCCGACCGGGTCCTGAGCGCGATCGACGCCGTCCTCGCGCACCTCGGCGTCAGCGGCGTCCAGGCCGCGGAGGCCAAGACCGTCGCGGCCCGCCACCTGCGCTCCGTGTAGGCCGCGAGGGGGTGGCAGGTGCGGGCCGACCCTCTCGCTCTCGCCGCCCGGCGACTTGAAGAAGACGGCGCAGCTCGTGCGCGGGTCGACGAGTACGCCGCGGACCCGGCGCTGTGGGCGCGGGAGAAGCTCGGCGAGCACCTGTGGTCGAAGCAGGTGGAGATTGCGGGCTCGGTCCGGGACCACCGCATGACCGCAGTCCAGTCGTGTCACGGCGTCGGCAAGTCGTTCGTTGCCTCCCGGCTCACCGCCTGGTGGCTCGACACCCACCCCGCCGGTGAGGCCCGCGTCGTCACCACCGCCCCAACCGGCGACCAGGTCAAGGCCATCCTGTGGTCCGAGATCAACGCGGCGTTCTCCACCGCCGCCGCCCGCGGCACCCCACTGCCCGGCCGGATCAACGAGACCGACTGGAAGCTCGGCAAGCGGCTCATCGCGTTCGGCCGCAAACCCTCCGACTACAACCCGCACGCTTTCCAAGGCATCCACGCCAAGTACGTCCTCGTCATCCTCGACGAGGCCTGCGGCATCAACAAGCAGTTCTGGACCGCCGCGAACGCCATCGCCACCGGCGAGCACTGCCGCATCCTCGCAATCGGCAACCCCGACGACCCCGGTTCCCAGTTCGCCCGGGTCTGCGCCAACACCGGCCGTTGGAACGTCATCCGCATCTCGGCGTTCGACACCCCGAACTTCACCGGCGAGACAGTGCCGGCCGAACTGCAGCCGATGCTCGTCTCGCACGCCTACGAAGCCGACATGCGCGCCGAGTTCGGCGCCCAGTCCCCGACCTACATATCCAAGGTCCTCGGCGAGTTCCCGTCAGACGCCGAGGACGGAGTGGTGCGGCTCTCCGCGATCCGCGCCTGCGGCCTTCCGCCAGAACAGCCGCTCAGGTACACCGATCTCGCCCCCGTCGAACTCGGCGTCGACCTCGGCGCGGGCGGCGACGAGACCGTCGTTCGCGAACGCCGCGGCACCCGTGTCGGCCGCGAGTGGCGCAGCCGCGAGAAAGACCCCACCAAGGTCGTGCACCTGATCGTCGCGGCGATCCGCGAGTCGAAGGCCACCAGGGTCAAGGTCGACTCGATCGGCATCGGCTGGGGCATCGTCGGCACCCTGCGGGAGCGCCGCGCGCAGGGCGAACACGACGCGGAGATCATCGGCGTGAACGTGTCCGAAGCCAGCAGCGAGCCCGCGAAGTTCGCCCGGCTGCGGTCCCAGATCTGGTGGCAGATCGGCCGGCAGCTGTCCGAGGACCGCGGCTGGGATCTGTCCGAACTCGGTCCGGACGACAGGGAGCGGCTCGTCTCCCAGTTGACCGCACCCAAGTACTCCACTGACGCGGCCGGCCGGATCGTGGTGGAGCCGAAAGCCGAGACGAAGAAGCGGATCGGCCGCTCCCCGGACAACGCGGACGCCCTGCTCCTGGCGTTCTACAGCGGCAGCGGCCTCGACGCGCACGCCTGGCTCTCCTACGGCCGCCGCAAGGCCAACGAAGCTGCCCCGGCGGACGCGCCGGACGAGTCCGCGCCCACCGCTATGTCCGACGACCCGGCCCTCGCCCGCAAGAAGGCCCGCGACGCAGCCCTCCGCCGACAACGCCAACCCTGAGATGGGAGGCAGCGTGGGCATCTGGGACCGCATCACCAAGGTCTTCGGCCTCGGCACCCGGGTACCCGCCGAGATCGTCGCGGCCGAGCAGGCCGCCCAGATGACCATGCAGACGCCGTTCGCGCCGGGCACCCCGCAGCAGCCGTTCGACGGCTACTCGCGGCAGCCCCGTTCCAGGGACTTCCCGGCCGGCGTCAACATCGCCGCCCGGCCCCGCATCAACGAGCGCGTCGCCTTCCACACCCTGCGCGGCCTCATCGAGGCGTACGACGTCGCCCAGGCCTGCATCTGGCACAGAATCGACTCCATCCGTGCCCTCGACTGGTCGCTGACCCCGGCGCCCGGCTTCCACGGCGACGCTGCCGCGGCCATCGCGCAGGGCATGGCCGTTCTCGCCAAGCCGGACCGGCAGACCCCGTTCGCGAACTGGCTGGCCGCATGGCTGTACGACGTCCTCGCGTACGACGCGGGCACCCTCTACCGGCTGCGGAACCGCCGCGGCGACGCAATCGGCCTGCGGGTCGTGGACGGCACCACCATCGCGCCGCTGCTTGACTACTGGGGGAACATCCCCGAGCCGCCCGCCGAGGGCTACGTCCAGTACGTGCAGGGCCTCCCGTGGAACTGGTTGACCAGGGACGACCTCATCTACCAGCCGTTCCGACCGCGCGCCAACAGCCCTTACGGCACCGCCCCGTTGGAGACGGTGCTCCTCAACGCCAACACTGACCTTCGGTTCCAGGCGCACTTCCTGCAGCGCTTCACCGAGGGCAACGTGCCGGAAGCGTTCGCGTCAGCACCCGAGACGTGGAGCCCCGACCAGATCGAGGAATGGCAGACCGTCTGGGACGCCATGATGCTCGGCGACCAGGCCGCCAAACATCAGATCCGATGGATGCCCGGCGGCAGCGGCATCACCTGGAGCAACGAGAAGGACTTCTCCGACACCTTCTCCCTCTTCCTGATGCGCAAGACCTGCGCCGCCTACCACGTCGTCCCCAGCGACCTCGGGTTCACCGAGACCGTCAACCTCAGCTCATCCGAGTCCCAGGGCGACGTGCAGCACCGCGTCGGCGACCTCCCGCTGATCGCCCACATCACCTCCGTCCTGACCGACTTCCTGCAGAACGACCTCGGCCTGCCGATCGCCTTCAGCTTCGACACCGGCCAGGAGAAGGAAGACCGCCTGCAGCTCGCCCAGGCCTGGCAGGTCTACATCGAGACCGGCATGGCCTCCGTCGACGAAGGCCGCGAAGCCCTCCTCGGCCTGCCCGGCGACCCCACCCGGCCCACCCCCCGGTTCTACTCCACCCCGCGCGTCGGGCCGATCCCCCTCCTCGCCATCGACGGCGTCGCAGGCCGGGTCGACCCCGAGACATTCGGCCCGGCCAAGGACCAGCCGGTCCTCGACCAGCCGTACGTACCCCCGCCCGGCGCCGTGCCGGCCGCGGGCACCACCGACCAGGCGGCCGCGGCCGCCGCCGAAGACGCGTACCAGACCCGGTACAACTCGATGGTCCACAACACCGAAGTCGCCAAGGAAGACAGCCCCCAGGGCGGGCCCACCGCGGGCATCACCTCGGCGACCGGCATCACCGGCTACGACCTCGTCCACGCCACGGACGAGGAGGACGAGGACCGGGATCAGCTGGTCAAGCGTGAGCTGAGCTCTTTCCGCCGGTTCTTCAAGACCCGGCGCCGCGATGGCCGCTGGCGGGACTTCACCTTTCAGCACACCCCGGCCCGCCAGGCCCGACGCCTCAACCAGACCGGCTGGCTGGCGGTCCGCAAGGCCGCAGGTGAGGTCGCCGTCGCCGGACTCGCCGTCCGCGCCGCCGACACCGGCCGAGTCCTGATGATCCAGCGGGCACTCGACCCCGACGACCCCGCAGCCGGCACGTGGGAATTCCCCGGCGGCCACCTGGAAGGCGCCGAGACACCCCTCCAGGGTGCGTGGCGAGAGTGGGCCGAGGAAACGGGCTGCATCCCCCCTCCGGGAATCCTCGCTGGCACGTGGACCAGCCCGGACGGCATCTACCAGGGCACGGTCTGGGAGGTCGACTCCGAGACCGCCGTCCCGATGCACACCGGCCGAGACCAGATCACCAACCCGGACGACCCCGACGGCGACCAGGTCGAAGCCATCGCCTGGTGGGACCCCTGCCTCCTCGCCGGGAACCCCGCCGTCCGGGCAGAGCTCCTGGACAGTCTGCCCGACGTCCTCGCCGCGCTCGGCGTCGACAGCCCCGCGGATGTGGAGAAGGCCGGCGGCGGTGACGCGGACCCAAAAGCCCCGACGCCTGGCCCGGCTGGGACCACGATGAGCGCACCGCCCGCTACTGGGCGCCGCTGATCGCCGCCGCGCTCGGCACCGCACTCACCGCCACAGCCGCAACCCGGCTGGCCCAGGCCTTCGCCTCCAACAACGGCGGCAACGGCACGGACCGGCAGACGCTGGCCGCGGCCGCCGCCACCTACCTCACGAGCCAGGACATCACGCCCGGGCCCGCACTCACCGACGCGCTCGCCGGCCTCTACGCCGACGCCTACCTCGTCGGCGCGGTATCCGCCGCGACCGTGACCACCGGCACCACCAGCAACCTGAACAGCTGGCAGCCCGGCGGCGCCCCCGCAGCACAGGCCGGCATCGAGGACCACGGCACCGGTCCGGCCCTCGCCATGCTCTCGCTTGGGGCCGGCGCCACCGCGGCGGCCCTGACCGCATCCCGCATCAAGGACGCGGCCAAGGCCCTCGCGGACGGCACCGCAGCCGGCGACACACCGCGCACCATCGGCGCCGCGATGCACGCCGCCCTGGCCGACCCCGACCGCGCCTACGCGGCGGCCGTCACCGAAACGACCCGGGCCATCGCGGCAGGCGCAGCCGACGGCTACAGGCGTAACGGCGTCGCGCGCGGCCGCTGGCAGACCGAGCCCGACGGCCATGTCTGCCCGGTCTGCGAAGCCAATGCCGCCGCCGGAACGCTCCCGCTCGGCAGCACCTATCCCAGCGGCAACGCCTACCCGCCGGCCCACCCCCGGTGCCGATGCGCCGTCCTTCCCGCCTAGGAGGTCCCCGTGCCCGAGCAGCGCTACGTCCTCGGCATCGCCTACCAGGCGGGGCCTGACCCGCGGATTCAGAAGGGCGCCGACGGCGGCCGCGACTTCTTCACCGCTGACGAGCTGGAGAAAGCCGCATGGTCGTTCCTCCGGGACGGCGGCTCCCAGGTCGGCCTCAACCATGTCGACGGCACGACCGGCGCGGCCACCGTCGTCGAGTCATACGTGTGGCGCGGCCCCGACTGGGACCTCGGCGACGGCGTCGTCGTCAAGGCCGGTGACTGGCTCGTCGGCGCCGTCCTCGACGAACCCGCCTGGCGCCTCTACAAGTCCGGCCGGATCACCGGCTTCTCGCCGCAGGGAACGGCGCGGCGCATCCCCAACAGGAGCAGCTGATGACCACACCCGCTGACGACGAGTTCACCGAGCTACGTGACGCCACCATCCCGCGCGTGGACCTGGTCGACAAGGCAGCCAACGGCACCACCTTTCTGATCGCCAAGCACGCCGCCGACAGCCGGGGCCTCATGGACCCCGGCTTCGTGCGAGACCTGATCGGCAAGACCGCCGAGCCCCCGCCCCAGGAGGAGACCGTGACGATGACCGGCAGCCCCGGGGCTATCGCCAAGCTCATGCACGAGGCCGCGCAGCGCGCCCGCCGCCGCGACGACGTCACCAAGGACGCCGGCATCGGCGCCGACCTCGACGACTCCGAGGACGGCCTCGACCCGACGATGGTCCTCGCCGCCCCCGACACCGACGCGCCCGGCGACCCCAATGACCCCGGCTCCCCCGCCTGGGAGGCCATCGACGCGGCCACCGCCCAGAAGTGGACGAGCATCGCGGTCCGTCTCAAGAACGCCCTCGGTGTCCTCGCCGAACGCGAAATGCTCGAAGCCGCCGGTGCCGACCCCGACGACGCCTACGACGCGTGGGACCTGCAGGACGCGCAGTGCGCCCTCGACTACGTCATCGACACCCTCGCGTCGTTCGCCGTCGGCGAGCAGGCCGCCGCCGATCTGGCCGGCGAGGCGATGGCGACCGTCGGCAAGGCCCTCGCCGGGCTGGAACCGGCCGCGCTCGACACCGTCGAGGCCCTCGGCCAGGTCGCCAAGGCCGGCCGCGTCCTGTCCGCGGCGAACGAGGCCGCGATCCGCACCGCGACCGAGCACCTGCAAAAGGTCCTGGCGTCGCTGCCCGAAGCCCCGGTCGTCAAGACCGTCCACGAGGAGCCCGACATGCCCACGCCCACCCCGTCCGAGGACCGCACCACAGCGGCCGGCGAGCCCGCGATGGGCACCGCCGAGGTCGAGAAGACCACCGAGGCCGTTGCCGCCCCGGTGGCCAAGGCAGACGGCGAGAAGCCGCCCGTGGTCGTCGTCTACGACCAGGCCGGGCGCCTCATCGGCATCGTCGACCCGGCCGACGTCACCCCCGTCGCCAACTCCGAGGCCGAGCCCGACGACACCGGTGACACCGACGCCGACGCCACGGACGCCGAGGACGACACCACTGGCGACGACACCCCCGACCTCGAACCGCAGCCCGCAGCCGACGCCGGCACCCCCGCCGACGCACCGCCGGACGACGACGAGACCATCACCAAGACCACCGCCGACACCGACACCCTCACCGACATGTTCAAGAGCAGCCTCCTGGCTGCGGTCGAAGACGTCCTGACGAAGAACAGCGCCGACCAGGCCGAAAAGATCGCCAAGACCGGCGATGCCGTCCTGGAACTGGCGGAACTCGTCGAGACCCTCAAGGGCCGCGTCCGGGTGCTGGAGGAACAGCCCGCCCAGCCGAAGATCTTCACCAACGGAGCGACCCCGCCGCGCGAGCACCTGCGCGGCCAGGACCACGGCGCACCGGCGCCCGTCGACGTCGCCAAGGCCCGCGAACTCAAGGGCGTGCTCTACAGGGGCACCGCCGCCGAGCAGAACCGCGCCGCCACCGACATGCAGGCCGCCGCCATCGCCGCGCTCCAGGCGATCCACCAGCCGCGGTAACCACCCGCACCCAGACATCCCCCCAAGCCTCCGGACGAGCGCCCCGCGCCCCGGAGGCTTTCCCATGCCCAGGAGGCACCCCTTGAGCGCACCGCTCGGCAGCATGACAGAGGACACGCTGGCCGCCATCAGCAAGGCCCAGACGTCCGGCATCCTCAACAACACCGGCATCTACTCGTACGACCTGAGCCAGCTCGTCTCGCTCATCCCGGTCGTCACCCCGTTCCGCGACATCGTCACCCGCGTGATGAGCCCCAACGGCAACAACTTCGCCGTGTGGCGGGCCATCATGAACCTCACCAACTCGCAGCCGTCGCCCGCCATGGGCTTCGACTACGCGGCGAACGAAGTCGTCTTCCAGGAGCAGGACTTCCAGGCCCGTTACAAGCCCACCGGGTTCGCCGGCCTCGTTACCCAGGACGCCTACGACCTGGCCCAGGGCTACGGCGACCCGTTCGCCATCAGCACCTTCCAGGTCCTTAACCAGGTCTTGATCGGCGATGACCGGCAGCTCATGGGCGGCCAGTCGTTCCCGCTCGCCCGGCCCGCCGCGCCGACGCTGACGACGTCCACCACCGGCGGCACCATGACCGCGACCACCACCGTGTACGTCGGTGTCGCCGCCCGCACCGGTAGCGGCTACTACTACGGCAACGGCAACAGTCAGGGCAACAGCGCGAGTATCGCGACCGGTTCCGGGTCGACCAACTCGATCTCGGCGACCGTCGGTTCGGTCCGCGGCGCGGTCTGCTACGACTGGTTCCAGAGCGCGAACGGCACGACCTGGTACTACTACACGACCACCACGGTCAACGCGGTCACCATGACCAAGATCATCAACGCGAACCAGACACTCCCCGCCCTCACCGCCACCCCCGACCTCTCCACCTCCTGGCAGGGCACCGCCAACGCCTCCCCCACCTACAACGCCGCCGCCGACAACGGCAGCGCCGCCCCCGCCGAATACGACGGCTTCCTCGCCAGCCTCGCCGGCGACTACAACGGCGCCGGCCAGTGGGGACAGCCCGGCACCGGAACCGCCAACCCCTCCATCAACAACTCCCTCAACGGGGCGTCGCTCACCCTCACTGGCGGCAGCATCACCGAGATCGAGAACCTGCTCTTCCTCCCGCTCTGGCAGCAGGTCAAGTGCAGCCCCACCGCCATCATGGTCAACGCCGTCCAGGCCCAGGAGATCGCCAACCTCATCCTCGGCTCCAGCTCCGCGACCACCTACCTCAACACCGACTCCTCCGGCCGCGTCTCCGTCACCGCCGGCGGCCGCGTCGGCGAGATCGTCAACGCCCCCGCGGGCGGTGTCACGGTCCCGATCGAGGTCCACACCTCCCTCCCGCCGGGCACCATCATCGCCCGCACCGACCGGGTTCCGTTCCCGCAGGCCAACATCCAGAGCGTCCTGGAGTACCGCGCCCTGCGCGACACCGCCCAGTTCGACTACGGCGTCTCCCGCATCGCCAACACCGCCGGCGGAGGGCCGAGACGCGAGTATGAAATTCGCAGCGTCGGAGCCTTCCTGAATCGTGCTCCGGTCGCGATGGCTTCTCTGCAAAACGTGGCCTGAACTGGCTTTTTGTCGGTCTCCTGACCGCCACTGAAGCGTTCGGAAGTGGTACCTTGGTAGGAACAAAGTCGCTCGGCACATTCCTACCAAGGACCGCCATGACACTGAGCACCGACCGGACCTGCTCCATCTCCGACTGCACCGGCAGGACTGTTGGGCGGGGATGGTGCGCAAGGCACTACGGCATCTGGCGCACCCACGGCGACCCGCTCCATCCCGTACGGCGGTACGTCCGCCAGGGAAGCGAGTGCGTACACCCCGGCTGCGACCTCAAGCCCCAGCGCCGAAACCTGTGCAACAAACACGCTAAGCGCGAAGAAGCCCACGGAGAGACGACAGACCCGCGCGAGCGCCGCTTCTGGGCCAAGGTCGACAAGAACGGCCCCACACCGGAGAACCGCCCGACCCTCGGACCTTGTTGGATCTGGACCGGCTATATTCACGCACCCTCGGGATACGGCCAGTACGGCCTCAGGAACGGCACTCGTCTGGTCCACAGAATCTCCTACCAGTACCTGGTCGGCCCGATCCCGAAAGGCCTCCACCTCGATCATCTCTGCCGCCGACGCGAGTGCTGCCGACCCGACCATCTAGAGCCGGTCACGCCACGCGAAAACCTCCGGCGCGGAGACCAAGGCGCCTTCTGGGGCTACGTGCCTGAATCCATTCCGATGCAGCCGAAGCCGTCGAAGCCGGAACGGTGCACGGGTTGCGGCGACAACGGCAGGGCGGTCTACAAGAGAACGCTCTGCCGCCCCTGCTATCGAAAGTGGCTCAAGGATCCTGACGTCGAGCGCCCGTCCCAGCGGACGCCAGAGCAGCGCTTCTGGGCGAAGGTAGAAAAGACCCCGTCGTGTTGGCTGTGGACCGCAAGCGTACATAGCAAGACCGGCTATGGCCGTTTCGCCGTGAAACACGGCCAGATGGTCGATGCCCACAGGTACTCATACTTCCTAGCCTTCGGCGCAATACCCGATGGCCTGGACGTGCACCACACCTGTCACGTGCGGCATTGCATCCGTCCGGAGCACCTACGCGCCACGACCCGGTCTGAGAACCTCGCCCTCCGCAAGGTTCGACGCCCATAGTCGAGCCCACCCCTCAAGGCCGAGAGCCCTGCCGCTCTCGGCCTTTCGCTTGCCCTGACTGAGGAGGCCCGGATGCCGCCGGCCCGTGCGGGTGTACCGATGCCCAATTTCACTGCTACGCAGGAGCTGTTTCGCGCCGACGGGCTGACGCTGAACAGCAACTCGGACAGCGTCACAGCGAACATCACCAACCAGGTCAACGGGGCCGTCGGCGGCCTGATTGATGTCTCGTCGGTGTCGAACGGCCTGCTGGTCGTCAACGTGGCGAACGCCCCGACCGGCACCAGCCCGAACCTGGCGGTCTTCTTCGACGTCCGCGACGCCTTCGGGAACTGGATTCTTACCTCGAATCCGACGGCGATCTCCGGCGCCGCCCTCGGCTTCGCCGGCACCGTCGCAGGCAACATCTCGACCGGCTACGGCCTCACCTACAACGGCCGGATCCGCTGGACGGTCACCGGGACCGGCAGCCCGACGTTCACTGGGGTCAGCTTCAGCCTGTACGGCCGCTGACCCGCCCTCATCCGCTCCATCACCCTTCGAGGAGAGCAGGCATGCGCCTCTACTCGCGTACGGGCGCGACCGCGCTCGAACATCCCGTCCATGGCCGTATCGAGGCCGACCCGGTTCACGGCGGCTTCGACCTGCCGGAGGAACTCGCCGAGGAGCTGCAGACTTTTCCCGCGTGGGAGACGGACGTGGCTCGGCAGCACCGTCTGGTCGCGGAGGAGATGGAGCGGCGGAAGGATCCGGCGACGCTCCTCGACGCGGTGCAGCAGCTGGTGCAGGCGGCTCAGGCTGTGAGCGCGGCGCGGCAGGAGTCCGGTGCCGCCGGGCAGGCCGAGGAGTCTTCTCCCGCGAAGGCGCCCCGCGGGCGGAAGGCAGCCGCGAGCCGCCCGGACCCGTCGCCCGCCGAGTAAGCCAGCACGCAGTCGCACCGATCCGAATAGGGGGTGACCGACTGTGGCCACGCCGTACATCACACCGGGCATGCTGCTGTCGCAGCCGGCAGGGATCAGCTGGAAGGTCATGCCGACCCTGACCGCTGACGCCTCGTCGCAGCTAGCCCAGCTTCAGCAGGTGTGCTGGAGCGCCACCGCGGCGGTCGACACCTACTGCCGGCAGCCTCTGCGGGCGACAGTCGTGACCGAGACGCAGGCCGGCCCGGGCGGGTCGCGAGTCTCGGTGGACCGGCACACCCGCATGGGCGCGGTCGTCGCGCGGCACCGGCATCTGTCGGACGTGTGGGCGGTGCTCTTGTCACCGGCGCGCACCTTTCCTTCGGTGTGGTCACCGGTGCCTGCCGGCCAGTTCCGGCTCCGCACTCCAGCGGCCTTCGCCGGGCCGATTCCGGCGACGGGCCCGTCGGGTGGCAGTGCCATCGACGTGGCCCCGGGCTGGATCGACTGGCGGCAGGGGCGGGGCGGCTGGCAGGTGCAGACGTCCTATACGTCGGGTTGGCCGCACGCAGGCCTCACCGCCCCTGCCGCTGCGGGCGCCATGTCGATCAGTGTGGACGATGTGACGGGCTGGGGCGGTGCGCATGGCACGGCTGGGTTCTGCTACGACGGGGCGTCCACGGAGACGATTGCCGTGAGCGGGGCCATCGCCACTGTTCCGGTGGTGCTGCCGAACACGGCAACTGCGGTGCAGACCGGGCCGGGCACCGTTCAGCTCGCCCAGCCCCTGACTCAGAACCACGCAACTGGGGCTGTCGTGTCGGCACTCCCGCCGAACGTGGTCCACGCCGCGGTTCTCGCCGCAGCGGTGGAGGCCCTGGAGGGTATCGACGCGATTGCGGCCCAGTCCTTGTCGGGGCAGTTGGCGGGCGGCACGGGGGCTCTGGCGACCGAGGTCGAGATGCTGCTCGACGATTTCAGGCGGGTCGGCTGATGGCCCGCCGACGGCCGAACCTCGGCAGCGGGGGCGCTTCCGGAACCGCCGGGGTCCTGCGGTTCTGGAACCGCACGATCACGATCATGCGCGGTACGGCGATCAACGGGTACGGCGATGCGACGGACGTGGGGGTTCCGTTGTACACGGGGGTTCCGGCGGCGCTGGCGGAGACAGAGCAGGTCGCTTTCGACTCGGCGAGCCAGCGGCAGCAGATCATCCGCAGCATCACGTGCACGGTGCCGAACTGGGCCGATGTGCGGACCACGGACACGATCCGGGATGAGACGACCGGCCGCTACTTCATGATCGAAAACATTTCGGAGCGGCCCGGCATCGGCTACTACCCGCCGCCGAAAACACTGACGCTGCGCGCCCGCTCCGGCGTCACCGCCGGATCAGACTGAGGAGGCTGCCATGGCCCACGCAGAGATCGACGGAGCCTGGGAACACGAAGTGACCACCGCGCTCGGAAGGCTGTTCGTCGAGCGACTCGGACCTGCCATCGCCGCCGACGCCGCCCGCTACTGCCCCCAGCACACCGGGGCGCTCGCGGCCAGCATCGAGCACCACATGGAAGGCCAAGACCTCATCGTGTCCGCGACCGGCGGAGCCGAGGGCCGTACCTACGCCGCGTACGTGGAGCTCGGCACCAGCCCTCACATCATCCGCCCCAGCGGCAAGCAAGCCCTGCACTGGGAAGGCGCCGCCCACCCGGTCCGCGAGGTCCACCACCCGGGCACTAGGCCGCGGCCGTTCCTGCGGCCCGCGCTGTACCAGCAGCGCGGCGACTGACCGAGGGGGCGAGGTGACCACTCCCCTTCCTCTGGAGGCCACTGACGAGCTCGTCTGCGCGCAGTGGATCGCCACCATTCCCGGTTTCACCCCGGCCATGGTCGGAACGACTCTGCCGCCGGACGTCAACGCCGACGGCTCCCTCGCCGCGTGGGTCGCCACCGGATTCGTCACCGTTACGATCGTTGGCGGCAACCCTGACCCGCTCCTGCCGGTCAACTGGCCCGTCCTGCAGGTCGACTGCTGGGCCACCGTGCCGGGCAGCAACAAACCGCCGTGGCACCAGGCCGCGGCCCTGGCCGGCGCCATCCGCCGGGCCACCTGGGACCGGCGGGCCATCTCCCGGCCCTTGCAGATCACCG
This sequence comes from Kitasatospora sp. NPDC048545, assembly GCF_040651155.1. Lineage (NCBI taxonomy): Bacteria > Bacillati > Actinomycetota > Actinomycetes > Kitasatosporales > Streptomycetaceae > Kitasatospora > Kitasatospora sp. NPDC048545. The sequence continues at coordinate 304,844 of NZ_JBEZIQ010000003.1, read as the reverse complement.
CGAACGGGGTCGCCTACCCAGCCGCGGCGGTGCGCTCCGCCTATCTCACGAGCGCGTTCCGCCGCCTGTACGACGACCAAGGCGACTACGCCCACTACCAGGCCGATCTGTCGCTGTCGTGGGTGACCGTCAACGACCGCCTCTACTGAGCGAGGAATCCATGCCTCTGGTCCGCACCACCTTCTTCGACGACCTGGTCGAGGTCCCCGACGACGAGATCCCGGTGCTCCGGGCTCAGGGCCTGCTGGTCGGGGAGTCCACGCCGCAGCCCGCCGCCGACCCTGTCCCCGTCAAGCCGACCGCCTCCAAGACGAAGGACGCCTAATGGCCCGCCTCGCCCTGACCGCGACCAGCCAGCCGAAGACCGGCGCGGCATCCCCCCTCAACCTCACTGCCCTCCTCACCGCCGGCACCCTCGGCGCCAACACCGGCGTGAGCTTCGTCAACACCGGACGCGAGGTCCTGCACATCTCCATGGGCGCGGGCGCCAGCACGGTGATCGTCAACATCGGGACGACCATCGAGGGGCAGTCCGTCACTGCCATCACGGCGTCGCTGACCTCAAGCGCGACCAACATCGTCGGGCCGTTCCCGTCGGACGAGAACCAGCCCAACGGGCAGATCTACGTGGACTTCGGTACCCCGGCGAGCGTCAACGGTGTCGCCCTGCTTCAGAACGCCGGCGTCTTCTAGCCCGGTCCCGCAGTACCGCCCCCCGGCCCGCTGTGCGGGCTTTTTTCATGCCCGCGCCCGGCAGTGGCGCCTGACCCAAGGGGATGAGTTCCATCGCCGTCAACGCTGCAAATCTCGTACTCGGCCCGGCGCGACTCTACGTCGCCCCATTCGGCTCGACCGAGCCCGCCGACTCCACCGTCACTCCGAACGGCCCCACGACCCCGCCGTCTTCCCCGTGGACCGACGTCGGCGGGACCGACGGCGGCGTCACGTGGGAGGTCGACAACACGTACACCGCGCTGCAGGTGGACCAGATCACGATGGAGGTCGGCGCCCGCCTGACCGCCATGAAGATGACGGTGACCGCCAAGCTGTCCGAGATGACGCTCGGCAACCTGCAGACGGCGCTCAACAACATCGGCACCCTGGCGACGAACTCGGGCTACTCGACGCTGGACATCCCGGTCACGTCCGCGTCCACGCAGCCGAGCTACGCGGCCCTGATCATCGACGGCTGGGCGCCGATGCTGTCCAGCGGACAGCCGGCACTGCGCCGGGTCATCGTCCGCAAGGTGCTGTCGCAGGTGAAGGCGCAGCTGTCGTACGACAAGAAAACCCAACAGGCGTACGACTGCACGTTCTCCGCGTACTACGTCAGCAGCAGCATCTCGCCTGTGCACATCGTCGACCAGACGGCGTGAGCTGAACCGATCCGTTCCTGCCGCCCTGAAGGGGGACCATGGCCGCGAAGGTCACCGCCAGTAAGAAGGCCCCTGCTCGCCGGCCCGCGCCGTCCCCCGCGGCGCGGACGGCCGAGCCTGACTTCGAGGTGCTACGCCTCACGACGAGCCAGCAGGTGGACGAGGAGCGGGTGCCGCTCTTCTACATCGACGACGTCGAGTACTGCATCCCGAAGCGGCCTCGGATGAACATCGCCCTGCAGTACATGCACCTCGCCAAGGACGAGGGCGACGCAATCGCCACGGACTACCTCCTCGGCAGTCTCCTGGGCGAGGACGGCTACCGGGCGCTGCGGGAGTACGACCAGCTCACCCCGGAGCAGTTCCAGCAGATCACCGTCATCGCCACCCGGCAGACTCTGGGCGCTCTGGAGTTCCCAAAAGCGTAGTCGACCGGGTCGTCCAGGTGGGCTGGGTGCTGGACCATCTCGACGATCTGGCCAGCGATTTCAGCGTGTTCCACCGGATCCCTGATGTCACGGTTCTGGACGGGCCGACGTTTCTGCGGCTGGCGTGGCGCATGCCTGCCTATCAGGGCGTGATGCAGGCCAGGGCCGCCGCCTACCAGGAGGCGGACACCAGTGCTGGGGCTACGCCTCGTATGGCGCCCGGTCGCCACGAGGAGATCAACCCCGGTACGCGCACGTCTCTCATGGCCGACCCGGCGTTCGCCGGCCTGTTCAGCTACGGATCGTCCCGGGGGTGAGCCGTGCCCGAGGGCTTTCGTATCGCGAGCGCGTGGGTGCGGGTCTCACCGGACCTGGAGGGGTTCCGGGAGGAACTCCAGGCCAAGCTGGACGAGGCGACCGCCGGCGTCACGGGCCGGGTGCGGGTTGTCCTGGATTCGGCGGAGTTCGACGCGCAGTCGGGCGAGGTCAAGGCGAAGCTGGACGAGCTCGGCGGCGAACGTGCCACCCCTGCGGTCCACTTGGAGGTGGCCGGGTTCGAGGCCCGGGCCGAGGATGCGCGGGCTCAGCTGGACGAGCTGGCCGGCCGCCGCGCGGGTCCTGAGCTGCATCTGGAGGACGCCGAGTTCGAGGCCAAGGTCGATGACGCCCGGGTGCGGATCGACCGCTTGGCGCATGACCGGGCTCGTCCTGAAATCACGCTCGACACGGCCGAGTTCGACGCACGGCTCGACCGGGCCGAGGCGCGCATGCGCGCGTTCGGGGCCAGGGAGGCCTCCGCCCGCCTCAGGGCGAGCGGAAGCAGCGGTGGTGGCGGTGGCGGGGGTGGCGGGGGTGGCGGCGAGGGCGGCAGTCTGCTCGGGGCTCTCGGCGAGCATCCGATGCTGGCCGGCGTCACCGCGGGTGTCACCGCTCTGCTGCCGAGCGTCGGCGGTGCAGTGATGGGCGGAGGCCTGCTGGCAGGCGCGGGTGCCCTGTCGCTCGGCCCGGTCGCCAAGGCCTTGAGTGACGCCCACCAGGCGTCCCTGAACATCGGCATGACCCCGCAGCAGACCGCGGCGATCCAGTTCAGCAACTCCGTGCAAAGGCAGGGCGCGCAGGAGCAGGTCACCACGGCGCGCATGCAGCAGGCCCAGGACGCGATCACTGCGGCCCGCACGATCGAGACCGCGCAGATGAACCTCGCGTCCGTCGAGCGCAACACGGCCGCACAGCAGGTGCAGGCCCTGCAGTCTGTCGTGCAGGCCGAGCAGAGCGTCCAGCAGGCGAACTACAGCCTGAGTGAGGCCCAGTACAACCTGAACCAGGCGTGGGAGCGGGCGCGGGAGAACCTGCGGCAGCTGAACGATCAGCTCGCTGACAGTCAGCTGAACGTCGAGCAGGCGCAGCTCGGAATCAAGCAGGCGGAGTACCAGCAGAAACTGGTGAGCGAGAACGCCTACTCCACCGCGTTGGACCGGCAGCAGGCCACTCTTGCGGTCGCGCAGGCGCAGCAGCGGCTGGTGGATGCGCAGGACGAGCTGGCCGCGAGTCAGTACAACGCGAACCGTGCGAACACGGAGGGCATCGACGGCTCGCAGGAGATCATCAAGGCGAAGCAGGCCGTTGTCGCGGCGCAGTACGGGCAGATCGACGCCCAGGCCCAGTACGGGATCGCGCAGCAGGACCTGACGAACACGCAGCTGAACAACGCCACGCAGCTCAAGGAAGCACAGATGCAGCTGGCGGCGGCGGAGCAGGATGCCTCCTACCGCCGGCAGATGGATGCGCGCACCGTCGAACTGGCCGAGCGTAACGTCTCCAACACGGTCCGGGAGCAGGAACTCCAGTGGGCGTCCATGAAAAGCACCGAGAACGAGGCCGCGAACGCGCTCGCCAAGGACCTGGCGCGCATGACCCCGGCGATGCGGTCCGTGATGGAGCAGATCTTCGGAATGACAGGCGCGTTCCGGGAAATGCGGGATGCCGCGCAGAACGCCGTTGCTCCGGGCCTGTCGCAGTTCATCACCGGCCTCTCCCAGTCGATGCCGGCGCTGACTGCGGGCGTGACGGGCATGGGCAAGATCATCGGCGATGCCTTCGGCTCGGTCGGCAAGGCGCTGCAGTCGACCGGCGGAAAGGAAGTTCTGCAAGGTCTGATCGACAACGGCCTGAAACTCGCGCAAACCGTCGTGCCTGCGATCGGCCGCCTTGTCGGCGCCCTGGCGGACCTGGGTTCGCAGAAGGGCGCGGCCGACGGCCTCGGAGGGGCGTTCACCGGGATCCTCAACGCCGTGACCGCAGTGGTGAAATCGGTGGCGCCGTTCGTTGGGTCGCTGTCGTCTGTGCTAGGCACTCTGGGCCAGGCGCTAGCCCCAATCGGTTCACTTTTGGGCACCGTCGTCGGACAGGCCGCGCAGGCGCTAGCCCCAGCGCTAGCAGCCCTCCTGCCTGCGGTAACTACCCTCGCGGGTGCGCTCGGCCAAAGCCTAAGTCCGATTTTCGCCGCGCTCGGCCCAATTCTTCTGCCGGTGGCCCAGGCGATCACTGGAATTGTTCAGGCCTTTGCCCCAATGCTGCCAATTGTGGGGCAAATTATCGGCCAAATTGGAATGGAATTGGCCCCGCTGTTTCAGGCGCTGGTGCCCATTGTGCTGCAGCTCGCCCAGATGCTGACGAAGGACTTGCAGGTTGGCCTGCTCCAGTCTCTGCAGGCGATGCTGCCGCTGGTACCGGTCGGCGTCAGGCTGATCGAGTCGCTGCTGCCGCTTGTCAGTCTGATCCTCAAGCTTGGCGGCATTTTCATAGACTTCGCCGCCAAGCTGATAGGTCCGGTGATTAGCGGAATTGTCGCTGTGGTCGCAGCCGTGGGCAATTTCGTGTCGAACTGGCGCGAGGCGGTCGACTGGGTCGAAGCCAAGGCTTCGTGGCTGTGGCACAACGTCTTCGAGCCGCTGTGGAAGGGTATTCACCAGGGCGCCGAGGATTTCGTTGCCGGTTTCAAGACGGTCTGGGACACGCTGAAGGACGTTTTCAAGACACCTGTGGCCTTCTTGATCAACACGGTGTATGACGGCGGTATCGCCAAGCTGTGGAACTCGGTCACGGGCGCGATCGGCATGCACAACCTGGACTTGCCGATCATCACCGGTTTCGCCACCGGCGGTGTCGTTCCCGGCTACGCGCCGGGTCAGGACACGGTTCCGGCGATGCTGTCGCCTGGCGAGGGTGTGCTGGTGCCGGAGGCGGTGCAGGCCATTGGCGCCGACACGGTGCATAGCCTGAACGCGGCTTACGGCGGCGGCCGGCAGTCCGTTGGCAACCATTTCTCCGGTGGTGGCATCATCGGCGGCATCAGCGACTTCGTTGGCGGCCTGATCGACAAGGCCGTCGACATCGGGAAGATCACCGCCGCTCTCGCCACAGGCAACGGCGAGGCCCTGACCAACGCGCTAAGCAAGTTGGTCGGGACCCAGGGCGACGTCGGGAACTACAGCAAGCTCATGCTGGGCATTCCCGGCTCGCTGATCCACAGCATGGTGCAGGCGATCCTCGGCTCGCACCCGGCCGCCCCGGCCGGTGGCGGCGGGGTGATTCCGTCCGGTGACCACCTGGCCATCATCGACCAGGCGCTCCAGGCAGCCGGCGTGCCCCCTCCGGGCACGCAGGACGAGTGGCGGGCCGGGCTGAACACGTTGATCACCCGCGAGTCCGGCTGGAACCCGCGGGCCATCAACAACACCGACATCAACGCCCAGAACGGCGACCCGTCCCGCGGCCTGGCGCAGACCATCATGTCGACGTTCCTGTCGAACCACGTGGCGGGGACCAGCACCGACATCTACGACCCGGTCGCGAACGTCGCGGCAGCGGTCCACTACATCGTGGGCCGCTACGGGAGCATCAGCCGGGTGCAGCAGGCCAACCCGAACCTGCCGCCGAAGGGGTACGACCAGGGCGGGTGGCTGATGCCAGGCAGCACGATGACGGTGAACGGGCTCGGCCGGCCCGAGGCGGTGCTCACGCCCGACCAGTGGGGCATCGTGCGGCAGCTCATCCAGCAGGCCGCTTCGGCTGCGGTCGGAGGCGGGTCGGGCCGGCAGGTCACGGTGGAGCAGCACTACCACGGCACGCAGTTGCCAACGGTGGAGCAGCAGGCCGACATGCAGCGGCGTCTCGCGCTCGCGCTGAGCGGCGCCTGACCCGCGGGAGGGCGGCGCGGGACCGCTGCGGCGTCCTCCTGCCGGGCGGCGCTATGCCTTGGTGATCTGGGTGACTCCCACCCACAGCTGTTTGAGCTGGGAGGAGGTCAGTGCCGGATCGGGGTTGATGTTGACGTTGATCGAGATCGACTTCCCTGGCCCGATGGGCGCGGTCGTCGCATCGACCCCGGGGCCGCCCGGTCTGCCGCTCGCGCTGCCAATGGCTTGGGTGATGTGGAAGGCGTACCGGACTGGCGTAGTGCAGGGGTTGGTGAACTCGAAGGTCACGATTGCCACGCCCGCGTCCGCCCGGGCGTCGAGGAGCTGGGCCTCGTTTCCGGAGTCGTCGGCCGGGATCGCGCACGGGTCTGCGGCGCTCTTCACGACCTTGACGTCGTCGAGGTCGGGCGCGCCCTGCGCTGGCTTGTACGGGAGGCGCGCGGCGGGGATCGCCATTTCCAGGTGCCCGGGTGCCTCTGCGGCGGTGCTCGCGGCCGAAGCCGGGCCGGGGGCTGTCGTCGGTGCCGGTGGGAGCGTTGAAGCCGCTGTCGCAGCAGGCGAGGACGACGGCGATGCTGCGGGGTTCTCCGCGTGGACCGGCGGCTGGCTGGGCGGCGCAGCGGCGGGCTGCGTGGCGGTACTGGCGCAGGCGGCAGTCAGCAAAACGACACCGGCGAGGGCCGGCATGGCACGGCGCACTGATTCCCCAGGGGCTGTGACGGGTTGGTGCGGCCAGTGTGGCAGCGCCTCGGGCAGGGCCTTGTGGTCCTTTGCCGGACTGTGACCGATTTCAGCGGGATGAGCCGGAGGTGGTGACGGGTGGTGCAGGCCGTCGCGGGCCAGCCGTGGACGCTCTACCTGAACTTTTACAACCAGACCGGCGGAGCTCTGGTCGACCCGTCTGCGGTGCAGCTCGACATCACCTACGGCCAGCAGGTCGGCTTCGTCGCGGACGTCGCAGGCCCGTATACCTACCAGGGAGCCAACCGGCCCGTCTCCGGGCAGGTGTGGCGGATCGGCGTCGGCCAGTACGCCTGCACCTGGAACGTACCCCCGACGGCTGTGCAGGGCGTGTACGTCGCGAACTGGGCCTGCCAGTACGGCGCCAACACGTTCCTCGGCGTCGAGGATTTCGCCGTCACGGGCGGTTTCACCCCCCCGGTTCCGGCGAGGGACACGGGTTTCTGGACCGGAGGCCTTGTCTACTCGGGCATCGACATCGAGTTCGGGCAGGTGGACAGCAGCGGCATCTCGTGGCTGTGGCAGAAGCTGGAGGGCTGGGACGGCCCCGATGTCCAGGGCGCCGGCATCATCCCCCGCGCCGGGGAGCACGGCGGCTGGGCATCGCCTCAGTACTACGCGGCGCGCACCCTGACGTGGACCGTCACCGCGTCGGCCCCGACCCAGGCATTGAGGGACCAGGCCCGCGCGCTGCTGCAGCAGGCGGTGCCCATCAGTGGGCTGGCGCAGCTGCGCTACGACGAGCCGGTCCCCAAGTACGCGTGGGTGCGGCGCAGTGGGAAGTTGACGGAGGCCTACCCCACCCTGACCGACGTCACGTTCACCGTTGGCCTGGTGGCCCCGGATCCGCGCAAGTACGGGACTGTGCAGCGCTCTCTCGTGATCGGCGTGGTGCCCGCCACTGCGGGCGGCAGCATGGTGACCCCGTTTTCGGTGCCGTTCACCGTCAAGGCGTCACCGCCGCCCGGTGTGTCCGTCGCGAACAACGCTGGCGGGTTCGGCTCCCCGCCGGTCGTGGTCATCACGGGGCCGGTCACCGGGCCTACCCTGACCAACCTGACGACCCGGCAGACGGTGTCGTGGCCGACCCTGACGCTCAACACCGGCGACTCCTTCGTCGTGGACTTCCTGAACCGCCAGGCGTTCATCAACGCCGGCACGGTGTCCACCACTCCCGGCGTGCCGTCCACGGGGGGAACGTTCTGGCCGGCCGACATCAACTCCGCCTGGTGGCACCTATCGTCGGGCTCCAACCAGGTGCAGTACGGCGGCGGGACAGGCACCGGCTCGACAGCAACGATCTACTGGCGGGACGCGTGGGTGTGACACCGCGCCGCAGGGAGGGACTCCGATGGCAACCCAGGTGACCACCAGCCTGCCCATGTGGCTCACGGGCGCTACCTACGACGCCAACAGCGGCAACGACCTGCGAAACAGCGGGGTCACCGCCTACTTCTACGACCAGGGCATCGCCACCGGCACCACGATCGGCGTCCTCGGCGGTGTCGTCGGCGGCACCGGCCTCGCGGTGAGCCCGGGCACTGGCATGACGGTCACGGTGCAGCCCGGCTCGTACGTGGTGCCCAACTCGTCGACCCCGACGGCAGGCGGCTATGCCTCGACCCTGTCGACGCAGGCGACTCTGACCGTGCAGACCGCGGACCCGTCGAATCCCCGTATCGACATCATCGTCGCGTACGTGTCCGACGTCGGCACTTCGTCGTCGTTCGGTGCAATCCAGATCATCACCGGTGTAGCCGGCCCTTCGCCGTCCGCGCCCGCAGCCCCGGCGAACTCGATCACCTTGGCACGGCTGACGGTCACGGCGGCCGCATCGTCCATCACTGTCGGGATGATCTCGGATGTGCGGCCGTTCACCGTCGCCACGGGCGGCATCCTCGTCGCGCCGCGCGGCACGGTGAACGGCTACAAGGGGCAGATCGCCTACGACCCCGCGTCGAACGCGTTCTACCACAACAACGGGACGACCAACGCCACTCAGCTGCACGTGCTGCCGTGGGTGCCGATCATCCAGACTCGTACCGCGAACTTTGTGTTCGACGGCAGTGAACAGACCGTGCTGTCGGCCACGATCACCACGGACGGGAACACCGACGTGGAGATCTATTTCAAATACGCGGGGATCGGCTGCAGCCTCGGCAGTCCATTCACCGCCACTTTCCGCATGTACATCGACTCGACGGCGGTCGACGGCACGTGGACCCCAAGCCTCCCCGGTGACGGCACCATCTACAACGGCTCCGCCTGGTCGTACTTCACGAGCAGCGGCGCGGGCGACACCCCGAGCGCGGGAACCCACACCGTGAAGGTGACAGCTCAGAACGCCAACGGGCTGTACTCGACCACGATCGCCGCCTCCGGCACTGCAAAGACCCTCCTCCGCGTCGGGCCGGGCGCAATGTGAGCACCTACACCTACGCCTCGACCGACCTGATATCCGGACGGGTCCTCGCCGACAACTTGCCGCTCACCGTCCAGTCGTTCGGGATGCAGCTCAACGGCTCGGGCACCCTCACGGGGAGCCTCGCTCTCAACGCGTCGCCCGCGGTCAACGCGCCAGCCGTCGCAGCATTGGAGCCCCGCCGCTCGGTCTTGTGGGTTCTGCAGGACGGCTACCCGGTATGGGCTGGCGTTGTCTGGGACTGGCCGGACCAGGGCCGGGGGCCGGGCACTCTGCCGATCTCCGCGCAGACGCTTGACACGCTCTGGTCGCACCGGCTGGTCACCGACACCATCATCTACCAGCAAGTCGACCTGTTCACGGCGTTCATGGACCTGTGCCGGTACGGCACCTCGAAACAGTCGTCGTACATCTCCTCCGTGTCCCCGGCCGCGACCCGGACTCCTGCCTACCTGGCGATGGTCGCGCAGAACGGCGGCGTAGCTCGCCTGGTGATGCCACAGGGAGCCGCAGGCACGGCCGGAGTGCCGTGGACCGCCTCCTATACGTACTCGGACCTGACGCAGATCAGCGGCGCCTGGCAGGACATGTGCGCGAGCGGCAACTTGGAGTACGCGTTCGTGCCCGGCCTGGACTCCTCCGGCAACCTGGCGATCTTCCTGCGGCTCGCCTACCTGCGCATGGGCCGCACAGCTGCCTCCTCCGGCTACAACCTGGTCTACCCCGGCAACGCCATCGACTACGGATTCCAGCGCACCGGCAGCCAGAGCAGCAACATGGTGTGGGCCACGGCCCCGCCGAACGGCGCCGCCCTGCAGTGGCAGTCCGCGTACCCGCACGGCGCGGACTCGGTCGACTTGGCGGGCGGCGTGTATCCGCTGATGGAGTCCACCGTGTCCTGGCAGGGCTCATGGGTCGTCTCCCAAGCCCAGATCGACGGATTCGCGGACGGCGAAGTCGCGATGAAAACCCGCGCGATGACCAACCCCATGGTGACGGTGGGCGCCGGTGCCGGCTATCCCCGCGTGCGGGACATCGTCCTGGGCGACGCCACCACCCTCGTCGCGACGTCGCCCCTGCATCCGCCCGGCCCGAACGGGGAGCCCGGCCTGCAGCAGCGCGTGCGCGTCGTCGGCTGGACAGCCTATCCGCCGGGCCCACAGCAGGCCGAAAAGATCCAGCTCCAGACATCCGCTGTAGGCGCCTGACACGAGGGGGCTGCTGATGACCCGCTATCCCGACCCGCTGGAATCCCGGTTCTCCACAACGATCCAGGACATGCGGCAGCGAATCGGCCGGCTCGAAAACCGCACGACGGCGATCGACTCCGGTTTCCCCCTGGCCGCACTCCCTGCAGTCATCGACCCGGCGTACAGCAGCGGCCAGCCCAAGGCCTACGTCAACGGCGCCACCGTCCTCACAGGCCCCTACCGGCGCCTGTCGTCCTACACCCCGGCGGCCAACGACTCCGTGCTCGCCATGCCCGTCCGTATCGGCCAGGTCGGCACCTACGTCATCCTCGGGAAGCTCGTATGACGGCCTCGATGTACGGCGCCGCAGACCGTGTCGCCAAAGCTGGCGACACCATGACCGGGACGCTCGTGCTCACCGGCAGCCCGCCGGCGCAGGTGCCCGCCGGGGCCGCCACCGGCAGCGTGCTCACCTCCGACGCCTCCGGCAACCTCACCCTGCAGGCACCCGGCGCGGTGTCCGGCACCGACTACCTCAACGTCAAGGCCTACGGCGCCAAGGGCGACGGAACCACCAACGACACCACCGCGATCCAGTCCGCACTGACCGCGGCCGCCACCAAGGGCGGCACGGTCTACTTCCCGGCCGGCACCTACGTGCTGTCGTCCGCGCTCGCCCCGGCCAACCAGGTCAGTCTCCTTGGCGCCGGCCCCGGCGCCACGGTGCTGAAGCAGACCTCCACCACGGCGCACGGCATCGCCTACAACCCGACCACGCTCACCTACGTCTCCGTCCAGAACCTCACCGTGCAGGGCCCCGGGTCCGGCACGGGCGTCGGCCTGTACGTGCAGGCCAACAGCGGGGCGAACCCAGTCACCTCATGCCAGTTCAACAACGTCGCCATCACCGCGTTCGGCAGCCACGGCATCCAACTGGTCGCGGCCACCGGCTGCAGTCTCGCCTCCGTCAACGTCTCCAGCGTGGGCGGCCACGCCTTCTACCTGTCTGGTGGCACCGGCAACACCCTCGACGCCTGCAGCGCCGCCGGCAGCACCAGCACCCAGCAGGGCTTCAACCTGTCATCGGTGTCGTACGCCACCCTCACCGGATGCAAGGCGTCCGCGTGCGGCGGCGGCTACCTGATCACCAGTGGCTCCGCCAACGCCCTGAACTCCTGCGGTGCCGAGAGCATCGTGTCGCAGGCCAGCCAGGACGGCACCAGTTTCAAAGTCTCCGGCGGGTCCGTCCACGCCCTCACCGCCTGCTACAGCAACGTCAACAAGGCGTCGGCGTTCTGGGTCACCGGCAGCGCGACAGGCGTGTCCCTGGTCGGCGTCCAGGAGGCCTCGCCCGGCGCCGGCGCGACATCCTCCATCAAGGTCGACAGCGGCTCGACTGCCACCGTCATCGACAGTGCCACCGTCACCGCGACGAGCTTCGCCTCGTCCACGACGAACAGCGTCACTGCCGCCACGGTCACCCTGCCGGGCGCTGTCACGGCCGGCAGCGCCACCGTCAGCGGGAGCCTGAGCGCGGGCAGCGGATCCGTCTCCGGGAACCTGTCCGTCACCGGGAACCTGACGGTGTCGGGCATCGGGCAGCGGGTCGCCGCCTACAAGGGCTCCAACCAGTCGGTGACCAGCTCTACCACCCTGGTCAACGACTCCGCTCTGGTCGTGGCGCTGGCGGCCAACGCTACGTACCGGATCGACGGATACATCTCCTACACCGGCGACAACTCACCCGCCGGCGACCTTCAGTGCACCCTCACGGTGCCCAGTGGAGCCACCGGCTCCTGGTCGTCGTTCGGGGTGCCCACCGGCGCTCTGACGGCTTACGACGCGGTGGCGATCGGCTTCGCGACGACCCGGCGGCTCGGCACGAATGGCGCCGCAACGCCGATGGCGCTCAGGCCCGGCGGCGTGGTGGTCACCAGCGCGACGTCCGGCAACCTTCAGTTCCAGTTCGCGCAGGGCGCGTCCAGCACCACGTCTACCACCGTCAGGTCCGGCTCTGTCCTGATCGCCACCCGCATCGCCTGACGGACACCACCCGCTATCACGCCCCTGGAGGACCCATTGGCGCTTGCCAGCCTTGCCTCTCTTGACCAGCACAAGACCAGCGGATTCCCGCCCGGCTACCCGCAGGACGTACGCACCTGGTACTCGCCGGTCGACGACGTCCACGGCGTCCTGCTCGACCTCGTAAAGTCGGCGAGCACCTCGCTGGTGGTCGCCATGTACGGGTTTGACGATGACGATCTCGCCGACGCGATCCGGGAGAAACTCGCCGACGAGCACGTGTTCGTGCAGCTCACCCTCGACTCCAGCCAGGCCGGCGGTGTGCATGAGCGGGCGATCCTCTCCCGGGAGGGCTACCCGGCGTCGAGTGTCGCGATCGGGCTCAGTGAGCACGGACAGATCATGCACATGAAGATGGTGATCGTTGACGGCCTTGACGTTGTCACGGGCTCGACGAACTGGTCCCATTCCGGCGAAGCGCTCCAGGACAACCAGACGACCGTCATCCGGGACCCGCTCGTCGCCGCCGAGGCCCGCGCCCGCATCGACGCCATCCACCACCACATGCTGAACGCGACGAAGCGGGCAGGCTCGTGAGGGCCGCCGATGCCTCGGGGCCCTCGGAGCACCTGCACCCGGCGAACCAGGCCCGGCACGACGATCGGACGCTGGGCGACCGTGTTGCCGACGGTCTGGCCGGCGGCATGGGCAGTTGGCGGTTCATCATCGCCCAGGCGGCGTTCACCGCGGCGTGGATCGCGGCGAACACGTTGCACGGCTGGTCCCGGTGGGACGAGTACCCGTTCGTCCTGCTCAACCTCGTCTACTCGTTCCAGGCCGGCTTCACCGGGCCGATACTCCTGCTCAGCCAGAACCGGCAGGCGGAACACGACCGCCTGCGCGCGGAGCACGACTACGAGGTGGACAGGGAGGCCCTGGCCTGGACGAAGGCCATCGCCGCGCACCTCGGCATCACCGATCCGGCGGCCGAAGTGACCGCCATCGACGGCAATCTCACCCGCAAGGAGAACCGATGACCCGAGCCCTCGGACGGTTCGTCGACCACGACCCGCGCTCCCTGGCATACGCCCACGGGGTCCTGCCGCAGTCGGCACTGACCACCACGTCGTGGACCCGGCGTATACCCGTGCTCGATCAGGGCCAGCTCGGGTCGTGCACCGGAAACGCCGCAACCGGCCTGCTCGACACGGACAGTGCCGGCCGCATGGGGGCCGTCACCGTCACCATCAGCGCGGCCGGTGCCGCCGCATCCCACGGCGCCTTCCAGGCCGGTGAGCACCCCCTGGACGAGGCCTTCGCCGTCAGTCTCTACTCGCTGGCCACCGTGTTGGACGGCGCGCCCGGGCAGTACCCTCCCGCCGACACTGGGAGCAGCGGTCTCGGCGTCGCGAAGGCGCTCAAGGCCCTGGGCCTCGCGACGTCGTACACCCACGCTTTCGCCCTGTCCGCGGTGCGCTCCGCTCTGCAGTCCGGTCCGGCGCTCCTCGGCATCCCGTGGCTCCAGTCGATGTTCACGCCGGGCACTGACGGGCGGATCTCGGTCGACCCGGCGTCCGGCGTCGCGGGCGGCCACGAGATCGAGATCACCGGCTGGGACGCCGACACCGACCGGTTCTGGCTCACCAACTCGTGGGGCGGCGATTGGGGGCAGGGCGGGCGCGGCTACCTCGCCGCGCCGGACCTTCAGTGGCTGCTGTCCCAGCAGGGCGATGTCACGGTGCCCGTGCTCTCTACCCCGCCCACCCCGACCCCGGCGCCGGCCGATCCGGACGCCGCGTTCGCGGCCGCGGCCCACACGTGGCTGGCCGCCAAGGGTCTGTGAGAGGAGGGACCGTGGCACTCGCACGCGGTTACGACGTCTCCGACTACCAGTCCTCGATCCCCGCGGACGCGCAGTTCGTCTTCATCAAGGCGACCGAGGGTGCCCGGAGCGGCCAGCAGGGCTACACAGCCAAGCTGGCCGACGCCCGCAGCCGCGGGCTGGTCGTCGGCCACTACCACTTCATCCACTGCGAGAACCCGGTCCAGGGCGAGATCGATCATTTCTGTCAGGTGGTCGGCGCCATCCCGCCTGGCGAGCTGCTGGTGCTGGACTTCGAACCGTACGGTCAGCCGGTCTCGGCCGGTACCGCGACGGCGGCGAAGAACGCGTGGCTGGCGGCGGTCAAGCAGCGCTACCCGAACAACCGGGTCGGCTTGTACACCAGCGCCGATTGGTGGCGCCGAACCGATGACAACGCCGGAGACTTCCTCTGGATCGCCGACTACGTCCAAGCTGGCTCCCCGAGGATCCAGGCTGCGTGGCGTTTCCACCAGTTCACGGACACGCCGCTTGACATGGACGTCTACAACGGCAGCTTCGACGATCTTCGGGCCTGGGCCGGCGGGACAGTTCCGCAGCCCGTCCCGCCTCCGACGTCGGGCGCACCCGCGGCGTGGACGTCGCCGGGACGAGTACCCCGAGCTGCGTGGGGCGCGGCGGCCCCGACAGACGCCTACACCCCGATGACAGGTGCCCTCGGCGTAAAGATCCACTACCTGGGTGAGGCCTACCAGTTCGGCGACCACTCCACGTGCGCCGCGTACGTCAGGAAGATCCAGGCCGCCCACATGGCCGACCCCGTCCAGCACTGGATGGACATCGCCTACAACGAGCTGGTGTGCGAGCACGGCTACCGCTTCGAGGGCCGCGGCCACAACGTCCGGTCCGGCGCCAACGGCAACCAGACGCTCAATGCCCAGCACTACGCGATCTGCGCGCTGGTCGGATCGTCCGGCTCCACGGTGCCGACGGACGCCCAGCTCCAAGGGCTGCGGGACGCAATCGAGGACTACCAGGCCGACGCTGCAGCCGGGCCCGAGATCCGGGGCCACAAGGACGGCTACCAGACCGACTGCCCCGGCGGACCGCTCTACACCTGGATCCAGGCCGGCGCCCCGCGCCCCATCGAGGAGGACGACGACATGGCCGCACGTACCGACGACGAGATCATCGCCCTGGTCAGCAAGGGGGTGTTCGCTGCCCGCGACGACGTGACCTGGTCAGGCCGCCACTACGACGGCGACGGGTCCCCGAGCCTGCTCGACCTGATCGCCCAAATCCCAGCCGCCGTATGGGAGCACGGCCTTCCGAACGTGGATGTCAACTGGCAGCAGCGAGCCGGCGACGACGCTCTCGTGCCCGCGAAATGGCTGGCTGCCGCCGCCAACCCGCTCCAGATCCAGCTCGCCACCGCCCGCGCACAGATCGCCGCCCAGGACGCCGTCGTCCAGACCCTCCTCGACCGCACCTCCGGCGTCGACACGGCCACCGTCACCGCCGCGATCGAGGCCGCCGTCACCAAGGCCCTCGTCGCCGGCGTCGACATGCACGTCACTACCACCCCCACCGCCCCTGCCTCGAAGGAGACTTCCTGATGGCCCAGATCGAAACCAAGGTCAAGGCCGCCGCGGCCGCCACCTACCTCGGCACCACCTCGCTGCTCGCCGGTCTCACCGCGGTGCAGGACCATCCCGGGCTGGTCGGCTGGCTGCCTGAGTGGCTCGCCCCGTTCGTCCTGGCGATCGTGCCGACCGCGATCGCCGGGGTGGCGGGCTACCAGGCCCGGCACACCCCGCGCCCGGACCTGGTTCCGCCCCTCGCAACCGTCAAGCCGCTGGAGCCGTGATGCGCGGGGCGGTCCACCGGGCCGCACGCCGGGTGGGCCGCCGCGGCGCCGTCCTCGCCCTCAAGGGCATCATGGCGGGCATCTACGGCTACAGCCTGCTCGTCCAGCCACCCCAGGACACCCGGGGCATCAGGCTGTTACTCGACCTGATGCCCCTACACCTATGGGCGTGGGCGTGGATCGCCGCAGGCCTGCTCGCCATCGTCTGCGCGTGGCGCCCACCGGGACGGGACTGGCCCGGCTATCCGGCCATCTACCTCGTCGTCGCCCCGTGGGCCCTGGGCAGTCTGGCTAGCTGGTGGCTGTACGACAACCCCCGCGGCTGGGCATCGGCCGTCGTATGGGGATCGTTCTGTGGCGTGGCGCTCATCGCCGCCGAATGGCCCGAACCGCCGCACGACCAGCACGACCGGAGGCGCCCGTGAGTGGAGAATCGTGGGCCGCGATCTCCGCAGTGGGTGCCGCAGCCGTCACCCTTGGCGGCACCGTCTACACCGCGCGCGCCGGCCGCCGAACGCGCGGCCAGGAGCGCCGCGACGACTTCAGGGTCGTCACCGAGCGCATGGAGAGCGAACTCCTACGCCTCGGGAAGCGCCTCGACGAGCAGGAGCTGGAGTCCGTCCAGCAGCGGGCCCGGCTTGCCGGCCAGGAGTACAGCATCCGCTACCTCGCCGGGTGGGTCCGCAGCATGGTCGGGTTCATCCGGGCCAGCGGCCTCGAACCGCCCCCGGCTCCGCAGCCCGTGCCCGAGGACGTGCGGCCTTTCCTGCAAGGCCTAGACGTGTGAGCCGCCCGATCGGGTGAACGGGCCCCGCGAACGGGCGCCCGTGCGCTACGGTGGTCCCGCGAGTTGCTCCCCGCCTACGCGGGGGTGGTCCTCATCGAGGATTGTCGGTCAACCTGCTCCCCGCCTACGCGGGGATGACCCTGGAGTCTGTGACCACAGGGATTCGCCCCGCTCTCGCGGGGGTCAGCCGTGCGGCGCTTACGAGCAACCTGCTGCGGCAGCATCACCTCCCCGCCTCCGCGGGGGTCAACGTCAGCGCCCCCGCCCAGATCCGGGCGGGGGCACTTCGTCGTGTCCGGGCTCAGGCCTGTTCGCCGAGCGCCTTTTTCGCGGCATCGAGGCTGGCCTGCCAGAAGGCCTGGTGCTGGCCAGCCTGGCGCCGCTCCTCCCAGAACGGGTGGGCCTGGAGCGCCGAGGCTGCCTGGAGATAGGCCTCTCGCGCGGCCTCAACGTCGCCGCCCTCCAACCGTGCCTTCTCCATCGCCCGGTCCGCAGCGAGCGCGGCCGTGTGCAGGGGCAGCAGGTCAGAAGGGAGTTCGAGGTCGGCCATGCGGACATCGTAGGCACCTCTGGCAGGATGACGCCGACCGCCCCACCGAGATCATGAGGTGCCTGTGAGTAGCGAGTGGACTGTCCACGGCAGCCGGCCCATCTACACGAGCCCGTGGGTGAACCTGGACCTCGTGGACGTCGAGCCGCCAGGGCGTGCTCGCTACGAGCATCACCTGGTGAAGTTCGCTCCGGTCGCCGCGACGGTCGTCATCAACGACCAGGACGAGGTGCTGATGATGTGGCGCCACCGTTTCGCCACGCAGACCTGGAACTGGGAGATCCCCAGCGGCATCGTCGAGGAAGGGGAGGCCCTTGAGGATGCGGCTGCCCGAGAGGTACTCGAAGAGACCGGTTGGCGGGTGGACGTGGTTGAGCCCCTCGCCTACAACCAGCCGATCGGCGGCATGAGCAACGCTGAGCACCACGTGTTCCTTGCGCGCGACGCTACCTACGTCGCGCCCCCCGTGGACACCCACGAGGCTGATCGGATCGAGTGGATCCCGATGGACCGGATTCAGGCAATGATCGATCGCCGGGAGATCGTTGCCGGTGTCGCGGTCACCGGTCTGCTCCAGGTACTGGCCCGACGTTCCTAGCCAGCCAGTGCCGGCGCCGGCTCCGCAGCGATCATCTCGCGCAGGTCGGCGACCACCGGCATTCGGGCCGCTCGCGCCGGAACGGCGGCGACCACGTCCCGGGCCCTGGAGACGACGATGCCTGTCCGGTGCTCGGCTGGAATGGCGTCGAGGGCAAGCATGCCGACCTGGGCGGCCGTTGCGATCTCGCCGACTCCGATCAGGCTGGTCGCCTGGTCCATCGCGATGAGCGCCCGGTCAAGGTGTTCATCGGGGGCGTACAAGGAGAGGGCCTCGTCGAGGGCAAGCTGGGCACGACGGGTGTCACCGAGGGTGGTGTACATGCTGCCGATGTGCCAGCGGAGTTGGCGCTCGGTGTACCCGTAGGCAAGGTCACTGGTGTGGCTGGTGTCGAGGCGGGCAAAGGCCCGCTCAGCCAGTGCCATGGCCTGGCGGGCATCGTCGGCACGGCCCATCCGGGCGAGCGAGCGCGCCTCAAGCGCGGGTGCCCACGCTGCAGTTGCGCAGAGGGTGTTGCCAGCCAGGAGCCGGGCGCGCTCGGCGAGACGGGCGGCCGCGGCAGGGGCGCCGTAGTAGAACGGGATGACCGCCTCGCGGGCCACCAGCCACGCACGGAGGGCCCGGTCTCCCGTCTCCTCGGCGGCGAGTTGGGCGCATCGGAACCATCCGCGGGCCTCCCGGTGCTCGCCGAGAGCGACGAGGGCAATGCCTGTGGTTGCGGCGAGTCGGGCGGCCACGTGACAGAGCCGGGATCGGTGGTCGGCGTGCTGGCTCCGGCCGAGCAGTGACCGCACCTCGGCGAAATCAAGGACGGCGCCGGCGAGAATCTCCCCGGGTGGGGTGTGCTGGTACGCCTGCCCGTACTCGGTGGCGGCGTCCTCCCACTGGTCGATGGTGGTGTCCGCGATCGAGCCGGTGAGGGTGTGTGTCATCTCCTGCCGGACGCTGGCCAGGGCGGTCATGACCGGGCTCGGGAGAGTTACTCCTGCTGAGCCGAGCAGGCTTCGGAGTATGGCGTGCCGGGTGTCCGCTGCGACCGGCGGGGCAGTGACGTTCTCGTCGTGGGTGACTCTCGGAAGGGTGGCGGGGTGCTGCTCGGTGCCGGGAGGCGTGTAGTCGGTGCCGTATCCGAGCCGGTCGGGGCGGGTCTGATAGAGACGGCAGAGACTATCGAGCCGCGGGTCGCTAGGCCTGCTGGAGCCGTGCTCCCACGAGGAGAGCTGTTGCACGGTGGCGCGGTGCCCGAGCTCGGCGAGCGCTGTCACCGCGTCCTGCAGTGTCCAGCCCCGGGCGAGCCGGGCGGCCTGAAGGGGGGAGACCTCGCACTGATTTGCGATCGCGTGAACGAGCTGCCACGAAGTCCAGCCTGAGGTGTGGGCCTGGGTTACAAGGCTGGCCGCAGCCTGCCGGGTGTTGGCACGGGGCATCAGCGGCTCCAGTCTGCGGCGGATGGTGTGACTACACGTTAGGTCATGAGTAGCTGTCGGTCGGTTCGGTTTCATCACGCTGTCGTGAAGAACGGGCGCGGGTTCGGGTGGCACGGTGAAACCGCCCGTTGTTCATGTCGGGACCGCCATTTACGGAATCCGGCAGATGGGCCGATCCTCTCGGCATGGTCATCCCGCCAACGCCGGTTCGCACGGCGGCCGAGTACCGGCCGCTCCGTGGAACGCCCATCCAGATCAGTGTCACCAGCGAGCAGCCGCATGGCCGGGCTTGCATCCACGACGCGGAGGAAAGCGGGGCGCTCGTCCCTGCCGGCCATGTCTACACCCCAACCTCCGGGTCGCCGCTCGGCTGGCCGGTCGTTGCCCACCCGCAGTGCATCGAGGAGACGGCGCATGTTGAGCACTGACAGCCTGACGGTCGCAGTGGACGGCCACCTGGAGAGCGTCACCAAACCCGCGCTGGAGGCCCTGGACGCGCTGTGGCAGACGGTCCGCGAGCTGCCGATCAGCGAGTACGAGCTGCGAGCCATGGGGTGGCTGCTGAACAGCGGGGACACGGCGGACCTGGAGCGCATGATGAACGGGTCGGGGGCCGTCGACTGGCCGCTCGGCCTGCCGGACGGCGACCAGGTCATCGTCCGGGTCTGGCACGGCGACGGCCTGACCCCAGCGCAGAGGACCGGCGCCCGGTACACCGTCGAGCAGCTGCCGGCCGATGATCGGGGTAGGCGGCCGTGGGTGGTCCGGGACGCCGAGACCGGTGGCCTGGTCACCGCCGGCACCAGCGGGGTGCGCCCTCTTGAGTTCGCGATCGAGGAGTGCGCCGATGCTTGGGTCCGCGGTCAGGTCAACTTGGCCGGGTACCGCGTCCTGCCGGGCGGGTCGGTGACCAGGTGAGTGCCGTCGGCGGGACGCCGGTGGAGGCCACGATGACCACCGGTACCTGCGTGGGCTGTGGCGCCCGGGTCTACGGGCGCCTGGTGGCCACGGTGGACGAGCGCCAGGAACTGGTTGACAGTCACGAGGGATGTCCGGGGCGCACGCGGGAGCCGCGTCCGCGCCGGCACTCCCGCTGAAGCACCTGTCAGACGCCGTGGAACAGCTCCGCCAGGGAGAGATCGAGCTCGCGGGCGATCAGCGCGTAGACATCGATGCTGCTGCCGTAGCTGGCCTGCTCGACCCGGTTGATCGTTTTGCGGTCTAAGCCGATCAGGTGGGCGAGCTGTTCCTGGGTGAGTTTGCGCTCGATGCGTAGCTCGCGGACGCGTTGGCCGACGGCGCGGCGCTGGGCTATGGCCCAGGCGGGCAGTTCTGTCGGCACCCTGACATGGCACACCGGGCAAGATCAAAAGTCTGTACCAGGATTGGTACAAACGCCCACTCCTGGACATACTCACCACGCCGATTCGAACACCGGATAACCACTCGGCAACACAGCTAGATGATCAATCTGCATACATGCCAGGTTGGGTACCACGGCCTGATATGGCCGCCAACATTCGAACACCCACGCCAGAACCACAGGAACCACGTGAGCCCGCGAGCCGCCACCCTCTTACCTCCCGGACAGTCGGCCCCCCTCTCCTAGGTCGCCACACCCCGACGCGCGACCCAGCCACCCCACCCTCGCAGGAGAACCGTGAGTACCGCAGTTCCGCCGTCCGACCCAGGCAACCCATCCGCGGCCGTCCAGATGCGGCTCCGACTCGCGAGAGCACAACTGGAGGAAGTCCGGCGTACCGATCTCTCACGGGAGTCGCCGGCCGCCATGATGCTCATGGTCGACCGGCTCGCTGCCACCATCGACGGCCTCGTGGAGTTCCTGGAGGAAGGGCACCCTCACGCTGGTAGGCCGGCCTCGTAGCCGCCTGATGCCACGTTTTGCACTTTGGAAATGCTGCCGGTGAGCAGCATCGGGACGAGCACGATCAGGTTGGCGAGTGCGATGGTCAGCACCGCCTGCTTCCAGTCCATGCCGATCGCGACCAGGCCGGAGGCCAGCGTCCAGGAGGGGATGTTGTGGGCCATGCCGACCCAGAGTGCGAGGAAGTTGTAGGTGGTCCAGGTGCGCCGTGCCACCGGGACCGGTATCAGGTCGTCGCTGGTGAAGCCGTTGGCGGGCAACTCCCCGACGGACGGGTCGAGTTCGACCCGTCCGTCGGGGTGCTGCCACTGTCCGCCGCCGCCGGTCGCGGTGTCGGCCATGGGCAACTCCCGTCTGCTGCAGCTGGGATCGCACGGGGATCACAAGTGCGGGATGACGTCCGTCCCGTAGGCGTCGATGGTGGACTCGATCGCGTCGTGCATCGCGTAGACGGCGAACTGGTGGACGCCGAGCGAGCGGAGTTCCGCCAGCCGGGCGCGCTGCACCTCGGCCGGGCCGATCAGGCAGAAGCGGTCCACGATCTCGTCCGGGACGAAGGCCGTGTCCGGGTTCCCGGCGCGGCCGTGGTGGCTGTAGTCGTAGCCCTGCCGGCCCTTGATGTAGTCGGTGAGCGCCTCCGGCACCAGGTCGGAGTGCTCGCCGTAGTGGGTGACCAGGTCGGCGACGTGGTTGCCGACCATCCCGCCGAACCAGCGGCACTGCTCCCGGGCGTGGGCGAGCGCGGCGGGCGAGTCGTCGGCGGTGACGTAGGCGGGTGCGGCGACGCAGATGGTGACCGAGTCGGGGTCCCGGCCCGCCTCGACGGCGGCGGCCCGCACCGCCTTGACCATGAATTCGGTGAGGTAGGGGTCGGCCAGTTGCAGGATGAACCCGTCCGCCTGCCGGCCGGTCAGGGCCAGCGCCTTCGGGCCGTACGCGCCCATCCAGATCGGCAGCGACGCACCGGGGCCGACCCACGGCAGGTGCATCTCGGTGCCGTCCACCTCGACGGTGCGCCCCTCCGCCAACTCCTTGACGGCGTGCATGGCTTCGGAGAGCCGGGCGAGGGTGGCCGGGCGGCGTCCTGCGACCCGCATGGCGGAGTCGCCGCGGCCGATCCCGCAGACCGTGCGGTTGCCGTACATGTCGTTGAGCGTGGCGAACAGGGAGGCGGTGACCTCCCAGGTGCGGGTCGAGGGGTTGGTGACCATCGGGCCGACCGTCAGCCGCTCGGTCTCGGCGAGGATGCGGCTGTAGATGACGAAGGGCTCCTGCCACAGGACGCAGGAGTCGAAGGTCCAGCCGTGGCTGAACCCGGCGCGTTCGGCACGGATCATCCGGTCGATGAGGGTGCGGGCGGGCGGGTCGGTCTGCAGGACGAGGCCGATGTCCATGGGTGGCTCCAGGAAAGGGGGGACCGCCGCCCGGCCCGCCGGTCGGGCCCGGGCGGCGGCTGGTCGACGAAGGGGACGTGCGGGTTCAGACCAGGTACTGACAGGTGTCGCGGCGCAGGAAGGTGCCGTGTCCGGCCCGGCCGAGCCAGGTGCCGTCGTCCAGCACGACGGTTCCGCGCGAGAGCACGGTGCGCGCCCGGCCGGTGAGCCGGCGGCCCTCGTACGCGGAGTAGTCCACGTTCATGTGGTGGGTCGCGGCGGAGACGGTCTGCACCGCGGTGGGGTCGTAGACGACGAGGTCGGCGTCGGCGCCCGGCGCGATGGTGCCCTTGCGCGGGTGCAGCCCGAACATCCGGGCGGGCGTGGTGCAGGCGATCTCGACCCAGCGGCGCCGGCTGATGTGCCCGTCCACCACGGCCTGGTGGAGCAGGTCCATCCGGTTCTCGACCCCCGGGAGGCCGTTGGGGATCTTCGAGAAGTCGCCGCGCCCGAGCTCCTTCTGCCCGACGAAGCAGAACGGGCAGTGGTCGGTGGAGACCACCTGGAGGTCGTTGGTGCGCAGCCCGCGCCAGAGCGCCTCCTGGTGCTCGCGCGGCCGCAGCGGCGTGCTGCACACGTACTTGGCGCCCTCGAAGCCGTCGGCGCCCTCCTCGGCGAGGTTGTCGGTGGAGAGGAAGAGGTACTGCGGGCAGGTCTCGCCGAAGACGTTGAGGCCGGCGTCGCGTGCCCGGGTGAGCTCGGCGAGGGCGGAGGCGGCGGAGACGTGCACCACGTAGAGCGGGCTGCCGGCGACCTGGGCGAGCTTGATCGCCCGATGGGTGGCCTCGGCCTCCAGCAGTTCGCGGCGGACCTCGCCGTGGTACCGCGGGTCGGTCTTCCCGGCGGCGAGCGCCTGCTCGACCAGGACGTCGATGGCGATGCCGTTCTCGGCGTGCATCATGATCAGCCCGCCGTTGGCGGCGCCGCGCTGCATGGCCCGCAGGATGCGTCCGTCGTCGCTGTAGAAGACGCCGGGGTAGGCCATGAAGAGCTTGAAGGAGGTGGACTCGCCGGAGTCGACGAGGGCGTCCATCTCCTTCAGCACGCCGTCGTTGACGTCGGAGACGATGGTGTGGAAGGCGTAGTCGACGGCGCAGTTGCCGTCGGCCTTGGCGTGCCAGGTGTCCAGGCCCTCGCGCAGCGAGCCGCCGACCGGCTGGACGGCGAAGTCCACGATGGTGGTGGTGCCGCCCCAGGCGGCGGCCCGGGTGCCGGTCTCGAAGGTGTCGGAGGCCGCGGTGCCGCCGAACGGCAGTTCCATGTGGGTGTGGGCGTCGACGCCGCCCGGGACGACGTAGTGGCCGGTGGCGTCGATGACGGTGTCGGCGGTCCAGGCCCCGGCGGCGGAGCTGCCGGTGGTGGCGAGGGCGGCGACGCGCTCGCCCTCGATCAGGACGTCGGCACGGAGTTCGTCGGTGGCCGTGATGACGAGGCCGCCGCGGACGATCGTGCGCTGGTGCGGGTCGCGGGTGGTCATCGCGCTGCTCCTCAGGCCTCGGCCAGCGGTCCGTAGGCGTCGGGGCGGCGGTCGCGGTAGAACGCCCACTGCTGGCGGACCTGTTCGATCAGGCCGAGGTCGAGGTCGCGGACGACCAGTTCCTCCTCCTTGTCGGAGGCGACGTCGCCGACGAACTGGCCGCGCGGGTCCACGAAGTACGAGGTGCCGTAGAAGTCGTTGTCGCCGTACTCCTCGGTGCCGACCCGGTTGATGGCGGCGACGAAGTACTCGTTGGCGACGGCGGCGGCGGGCTGTTCGAGCTGCCACAGGTAGGCGGACAGGCCGCGGCTGGTGGCGGAGGGGTTGTAGACGATCTGCGCGCCGGCCAGGCCCAGGGCGCGCCAGCCCTCGGGGAAGTGGCGGTCGTAGCAGATGTAGACCCCGACCTTGCCGACGGCGGTGTCGAACACCGGCCAGCCGAGGTTGCCGGGCTTGAAGTAGTACTTCTCCCAGAAGCCCTTGACCTGCGGGATGTGGTGCTTGCGGTACTTGCCGAGGTAGCTGCCGTCGGCGTCGATCA
Source organism: Kitasatospora sp. NPDC048545 (assembly GCF_040651155.1). NCBI lineage: Bacteria > Bacillati > Actinomycetota > Actinomycetes > Kitasatosporales > Streptomycetaceae > Kitasatospora > Kitasatospora sp. NPDC048545. The sequence goes on along the minus strand of NZ_JBEZIQ010000003.1, from coordinate 280,079 downwards.
CGGCGGCGGTGTTGTAGTAGACGCCGGCCTGTTCCTCCTCGTAGACCGGGACGACGACGACCAGCCCGAGTTCGCGGGCGAGGTCCTGCATCCGGCGCACGGTCGGGCCGTCCGGGACGGCCTCGGCCCAGCGGTAGTGCTCGGGCTCCTGGACCTGGCAGAAGTAGGGCGAGTTGAAGACCTCCTGGAATCCGATGATCTTCGCGCCCTGGGCGGCGGCCTCCCGGGCGTACCGCTCGTGGAGCGCGATCATGCTCTCCTGGTCGCCGGTCCAACGGGTCTGGACGAGCGCGGCACGGACGATCTGCGACATGGGTACCTCCGCAACTCCGCGGCCCGGCCGTGCGGTCGGGGCCCGCGGTCCGATGGTTGACGGGGCGGGTCTGACCCGCGGGTCCGCTCGGGGATCCGCGGGGGTCTACGTGCGTAGAAAGCGATCTGTAGACGGTAGGCCGGGCCTTGGTGGCCTGACAATACGTTGGCGGAAACGCGTCTGGGGCGATCCTGTTGCGCGGACACGCGGACGGTCCTGGGTGGGATGAAAGGCTCATCTACCCCGTACGTAGCCTCCTTACTCATTCGAGTGAAACCGGGCACCCGGGGTGCGGATCCGGCCAGCACGGGGTAGGAGCCGCGTCGAGGCCGTCGTGGATCACTGCGGACCGTCAGTCCTCGGTGGTTTCATACGAGTTCGGCGGCCCGGCCACGGGGGATCGGAGCGGCCGCACGGGGGTGACGGATGACAGTGGAGTCGAACTCCGCGGCGGACACGACGCGTGAGGCGCCGGGCACGACGCGCGAGGCAGCCGGGGGCGGCCCGGCGGGGCGGCCGCCCGCCCTGCCCGCCTGGGCCGGTCTGCTGCTGGCCCTCGGCACGCTGCTGCCGGTGGTCCTCGGTGCGGCGCTGTTCCGCCGCCTGGCTCCGAGCGTGCGGGACGTCGCCCTCCAACTGGCCGGGTCCCGTGCGGCCGCCGAGGCCGTGGTCGGCGGCCGCACCGGCGACTACCTGGCCGCGCTGCACGCCGACGGCTGGCTGATCGGCGGGTACGGGATGACCCTGGTGGCCGCCGCGCTGCTCGGCGGGTACGTGCTCGGGGGCGGGTTACGCCGGCCGCCGGCGCTCGCGGTCGGCGGCGCCGGCCTGCTCGCCGCCTGCTGCGACCTCGGCGAGGACGCACTCCTGCGCGACGGGCTCAACGGCCTCTCCACCACGGCGTCCGACGCCCCCTTCGCGGTCGCCACCGCGCTCGCCACCGTCAAGTGGGTGCTGCTCCTGCCCGCCGGGGCGGTCGCGGTGGGCATCGTGGCGGTGACCGCCGCCCGGGCGGTGCGCGGGCTGCTGCCGGCCCGGACCGGCGGCGCCGCGGCCGCCGACGGGGTCCCGGCCGCCGACGGGGGCGCGAGCGAGGGCACCGCCGACCGCCCGGCGCTGATCCCGCCCTGGCCGGTGGCCACCCGGCACGGCGGGCCGGCGCCGCGCCCGCACCTGCCGCCCTCGAAGGCCACACCGGCCCCACCGGCCCCGGCACTCACAGCGGCCCCACCAGCCCCACCGGCCGGACCCGACCGGCACGCCCACTGGCGCGACGCCGCCCGGGTGCCGCCCGGCCGGGAGCCCGCCGAACTCGGCTTCTGTGTCTCGGGCGGCGGGATCCGCTCGGCCTGCGTCACGCTCGGCGCGCTCCAGTCGCTGCGGCCCTGGCTGAAGCGGGCCCGGTACCTCGTCTCCGTCTCGGGCGGCGGCTACACCGTCGGCGCTCTGCAGCTCGCGCTCAGCGACTCCGCGCCCGACAGCCCGGTGCACGCCGTCTCCGGCCTGACGGCCGACACCGTGATGGAGCCCGGTTCCCCGGAGGAGGACCACCTCCGCCGGCACGGCAAGTACCTCGCCGACGGCGCCGGGCAGTGGCTGGTCGCCCTCGGGACGCTGCTGCGCGGCGTGCTGTCCGCGCTCACCCTGCTGCTGGCGGCCGTCCTGACGCTCGGCCTCGCGCTGAGCCGCTTCTACCACTCCGTCCCGCTCACCGACCTGGGCCGGCTGGCGGCGGCCGGCCTGCGCCACCCGGGCGCCGCGCCGGGTGCGTTGGAGTTCCGAGCGCCCGCCCTCGCCGCCGTCGGCGCGCTGCCGGCGGCGGCCGCCGGGTGCTGGCTGCTGTGGCTGCTGGCCTTCCCGTCGCTCGGCTGGCAGGCGGTGCTGCCGCGCGCCCTGCGCCGGCTCAACCTCGCCGCGCTCGGGCTGGCCGGCCTGCTGGCCGTCGGCGTGCTGGCGGTCCCCGGGCTGGCCTGGGGGGCGGTGCGGCTCCAGCAGTCCCTGGCGGCCGGCCCGCAGCGGACCGGTGCCGGTCTCAGCCTGACCGTGGTGCTCAGCTACCTGGCACTGCTGCTCGGCATCCTCTGGCGCGACCGCCGGACGGTCGGCCGGGGCGCCTCCGCCCTCGGCGGGGCGCTGCGCGACACCGGCCGGGCCGGTGGCGGCCTGACCTCCACCCTCACCCAGTACCTGGTGGTGTGGGCGGCCGCGCTGGCACTGACGACGGGCGCGCTGCTGGCCCTCGGCTGGGCGGTCGCCACCGGGTACGCCTGGCCGGCGGCCTTCCAGGTGCTGCTGCCGCTGGTGCTCGGCGCGGTCGGGCTCAACCTCGACCAGACCTGGATGAGCCTGCACCCGTTCTACCGGCTGCGGCTGGCCTCGGCGTTCGCAGTCCGCCGGGCCACCGAGGGCGGCCGGTCCCTGGCCCGCCCGTACGACTTCTTCCGCGAGCGGACCCGGCTCAGCCACTACGGGGCCCGGCACCCGGACTTCCCCCAGGTGATCTTCTCGGCGGCGGCCAACCTGTCCGGCAACTCCCGTACGCCGCCGGGCCGTCGGGCGGTGTCCTTCTCGCTCTCGTTCGACTACGTGGGCGGTCCGGACGTCGGATACGCGCGCACCGACCTGCTGGAGCGGCGCACCCGGCGGCACATCGCCCGGGACCTCACCGTCCAGTCGGCGATGGCCGTCTCCGGGGCCGCGTTCTCCTCCGCGATGGGACGTGAATCCCGGGTCTACCAGGGGCTGTTCGCGGTGACCAACGCGCGCCTCGGCACCTGGCTGCCCAATCCCTCGGTGCTCGGCCCGGACTGGTCCGGCAGCCGGGACTGGCGCCGCCCCGCGCAACCCGCCGTCCGCAGGCTCCCGTACCAACTGCGGGAGCTGACCGGGCGGTTCCCGGCCGACGACCGGTTCCTGCTCACCACCGACGGCGGTCACTACGAGAACCTCGGCCTGGTCGAGCTGCTGCGGCACCGGGTGCGCACGGCGGTCTGCGTCGACTCCAGCGGCGACGCGGGCCACGCCTCCGCCCTCGCCGCCGCGATCACCCTGGCCCGCGAGGAACTGGGCGTGGAGATCACCCTGCACGAGCCGGACCTGCTGATCCCGGGCAGCGCCGCCGAGGAGCAGCCCTCCGGACCGGACGGCCCCGACGACGGGCGGCCGCCGTTGCGGGGGCTCGCCGCGCAGTTGTCCGCCCGACTGTCGGCCCGGGCGGTCATCACCGGCGACATCCGCTACCCGGACCTGGACGGCGACACGCCCGAGGCCGATCGCCGCGGCACCCTGATCGTCCTCAAGGCCGCGCTCACCCCCGACCTGCCCTACGAGCTGCACGCGTACGCGACGGAGAACCGGGCCTTCCCGAACGACGCCACCAGCGACCAGTGGTTCGACCACCGGCAGTTCGACGCCTACCAGACCCTCGGCCGCTACCTCGGCGACCGGGCCGCACCGGTGATCGAGCAGGCCCTGAACACCGGGGCAGCCGTCCCGGCCGCCGTAGCCGGGTCCGCCGCTCCGGTGCCCGGGCAGCCACCCGGCGGTGCCGGGTCTTCGCCGTCCGCCGCCGGCACGGCCCCACCGGCGCCGCGCCGCCCCGCCGAGGGGTAGCCGGCCCGGCCGTCCGCGGTGTCGCGGCGCCACCGGGCGGCGGCGCGGCACCGTGAACGGACACCGGCGGGCCTGCGGACCGGCTTGACTTCCTCCGGTTTGCTCGGGAAGGATCCGGCGCATGGACTCCGGCACCACTCTGGTCTGCCGCCTGCACGTCGATCTGCGACGCCAGGCGAGTTCCATCTGTGCCTGTTGACCTTGATTTCCCCCGCCGGTCCCGCCCTGTGACGTCTGCCAGGGCCCGCGCCGCGCACCCGCACCCGCAGTTCTGACCCCGCCCCGGCGCACCCCGTGCGGCGTGCCGGGCCGCTCCGCCGGCCCGCACCCGCCACCATCCGCCGGACCGGACACCCCTGCCGACGTTCCGCGCACCCGAGGACGCCTTGATGAGTCCGCACACCCGTACGGTCCCCGCCTCCGAGAGCCCGACGCCCGCTCCCCCCGGGGCCGGAGCCCGGGCCCCGCTCACCCCCGGAACCCTCCGGACCATCGTCCGTGACCTGGCCGAGCAGCCCGACCGGTGGATCCACCACGTCCGGCTCGCCACCGAGGAGCGCTGGTACCGGCGCCTGGTGGCCGAGGACGACCACGAGGTGTGGCTGATCAGCTGGCTGCCGGGCCAGTCCACCGGTTTCCACGACCACGGCGGCTCGCGCGGCGCCTTCACGGTCGCCCTCGGCGAGTTGGAGGAGCTGTCCCTCGGCGGCCCGGACCAGGGCCTGCTGATCCGCCGGGTCCCGGCGGGCACCGCCCGGGCCTTCGGCCCCGAGTACGTGCACGACGTGCGCAACACCGCGTCCGGGCCCGCCGTCAGCCTGCACGCCTACTCGCCCCCGCTGAGCTCGATGGCGCACTACGACCTGCGGGCCGGAGGGCTCGTCCGCACCTCGGAGGAAGGACCGGAGCAATGGTGACCACAATCGACGACCTGGTGGAGCGGGCCCGCGAGGGGGTCCACCGCCCGCGCGCCCGGGAGGCCTACCAGGCCCAGCTGGACGGCGCGCTGCTGGTGGACATCCGTCCGGCGGCGCAGCGGGCGGCCGAGGGCGAAATCCCGGGCTCGCTGATCATCGAGCGCAACGTCCTGGAGTGGCGGCTCGACCCGACGGGCAGTCACCGCATCCCCGAGGCCTCGGGCTACGACGTCGAGGTGATCGTGGTCTGCTCGGAGGGCTACGCCTCCAGCCTGGCCGCCGCCTCGCTCCGCGAGCTGGGGTTGCACCGGGCGACCGACCTGGACGGCGGGTTCGTCGGCTGGGCGGCATCCGGCCTGCCGACCCGTCAGGGCGGCTGAACCGAAGCCTTCGACGGGGCCGGGAGGAGAGGCGTCACCGCCGACGGGAGGTGACGCCGACTCGGCCGGGAGGCTCCCATCAGCTCGGCCGCGACCGGTCCGGCGGCACGCGCCCGGCGGTAAATCAGAGACAGGAGATGACGCAGGTCATAGTCTGATCGGAGTTTCCGCCGGTCCGAACCTGGGCAGCCACGCGGGCGGAAGAACGCCCGGGCGGTTGGTACGACAAGCGCCACCACCACCGATCCGCACCACCGTTTGTCGACAAACCACCAACAATCGAACGACCGACACAGGCGCCGCCTCCCCGGGGCGCCCTGACGAGGAAACACCCCGTGATCAGATTCGAGGGCGCCGGAAAGCGCCACCCCGACGGCACAGTCGCCGTCGAGGGCCTGGACCTTGAGGTCCCGACCGGTCGGATAACCGTCCTGGTCGGACCGTCCGGCTGCGGCAAGACCACCCTGCTGCGCATGGTCAACCGGATGGTCGAGCCCACCTCGGGCCGGGTCCTGCTGGACGGCACCGACGTCGCGGAGCGGGAACCAGCCAAGCTGCGCCGCGGCATCGGGTACGTGATCCAGCAGGCCGGGCTGTTCCCGCACCGCAAGGTGATCGACAACATCGCCACCGTCCCCCACCTGCTCGGCTGGGACCGCAAGAAGGCCCGCGCGCGGGCCGCCGAACTGCTCGAACTGGTCGGGCTCGCGCCCGAGACCGCCAAGCGGTACCCGTTCCAGCTGTCCGGCGGCCAGCAGCAACGGGTCGGCGTCGCGCGCGCCCTGGCCGCCGACCCGCCGGTGCTGCTGATGGACGAGCCGTTCAGCGCCGTCGACCCCGTGGTGCGCGCCGGGCTCCAGGAGGAGCTGCTGCGGCTGCAGTCCGAGCTGCGCAAGACGGTGCTGTTCGTCACCCACGACATCGAGGAGGCCGTCCGGCTCGGCGACCAGGTGGTGGTGCTGCGCGAACAGGGCCGGATCGCCCAGCTCGCCGACCCGCACACCCTGCTCACCACCCCCGCCGACGACGGCGTGGCCGCCTTCCTCGGCCGCGACCGCGGCCTGCGCGGCCTCGGACTGCGCCCCGCGAGCACCGTCACGCTGCGCCCGGTCGGCGACGCGCCCAAGGCCGGGCGCGACGCCGGGCTCAAGGCCGTCGCCGAGGCCGGGCTGACGAACGCGATCGACAACGGGGCCCCGGACGGACTCAGGTACGGCGGCTGGGAGTTGGCCCTGGACGACGAGCGCCGCCCGATCGGGTGGATCGACCGCGACGCCGTCACCGCCGAGCTGCACCCGGCCGCCGCCTTCCGGCCGGACACCGACACCCTGCGCACCGCGCTGGACGCCGCCGTCCTCTCCCCCGCCGGAGTCGCGGTCGCCCTGGACGCCGAGGGCCGGGCCACCGGCACCGCGAGCCGCGAGGCCGTCCTCGCCGCGCTCCGGCCCGGAGCAGCCGCGCCCGTCCGGACCGCCGGACCCACCGACGGCGGACCCACCGACGGCGGGCCCACCATGGACGGGCCCTCCGACGGCGCCACCCCGGACGGAGTCCCCGGTGGACGATGAACCGATCGTCCGCTGGTACTGGATCGGGGACCACCTCGGCTACCTCGGCCACCTGCTCGCCGACCACGCCGTGATAGCCCTCGTCCCCGTGCTCGTCGGCCTGCTGCTGGCCGTGCCGCTAGGCCTGGCCTGCGCGCGCTTCCCCCGGCTCTACCAGCCGTTGTCCGCCGTCTTCAACATCGTCTACGCGCTGCCCTCGCTGGCCGTGTTCGTGGTGCTGATCCCGTACACCGGGCTCGCCACCCAGGCGACCGTGATGATCCCGCTCACCTTCTACGCCCTGGCCGTCCTGCTGCCGACCACCGTGGACGGGCTGCGGGCCGTCCCGGACGCCGTCCGGCAGGCCGCCACCGCGATGGGCTACGGGCCGTGGCACCGGCTGACGTCGGTCGAACTGCCCGCGGCCGTCCCGTACCTGATCGCCGGGCTGAGGGTGGCAGCGGTGTCCAGCATCTCGCTGGCGAGCGTCGGCGCGCTGGTCGGGCGCGGCGGGCTCGGGTACCTCTTCATCGACGGCTTCCAGCGCACCTTCCCGACCCCGATCGTGGCCGGCATCGCGCTGATCGCGGCCCTCGCACTGGCCGTGGACCTGCTGCTGGTGGGCGCCCGGCGGGTGCTCGCGCCCTGGGCCGTCCGGGAGAAGGGGGCGGGCTCGTGAACTGGCTGACCTGGCTCGGTGACTTCTTCACCGCCGCGGACCACCGCAGCGGCCCGGACTCGATAGCGCACCGGGTCTCCGAGCACCTGGTGCTCTCCGGCGAGGCCCTGCTGTTCGCCGCGCTGCTCGCCGTCCCGCTCGGGCTGCTGATCGGCTACACCGGGCGCGGCGTCACCGTGGTGACCGCGATGGCCGGCGCCGCCCGCGCCCTGCCAACCCTCGGCCTGGTGACGCTGGCGGTGTTGTTCGCCGGGGTCGGCGACACCGCGGTCCTGATCCCGCTGGTCGCGCTGGCCGCGCCGCCGCTGCTGGTGGCCTCCGTCGAGGGGGTGCGCGGCACCGACCCGGACGTCCGGGACGCCGCGCGCGGCATCGGCCTGACCCACTCCCAGGTGCTGCGGCAGGTCTGCCTGCCCGCGGCCGCGCCGACCCTGCTGGCGGGCTTCCGCACCGCGACCGTCCAGGTGATCGCGACCGCCACGGTGGCCGCCTACGTCGGACTGGGCGGGCTCGGCCGCTACGTCATCGACGGACTGGCGACCCGCAAGTACGCCGTGACCGTCGGCGGGGCGCTGCTGGTGGTGCTGCTCGCGGTCGCCGCCCAGCTGTTCTTCGCCCTGCTCGCCCGGTTCGCGCTCCCGCCCGGGGTGCGCGCCCAGCACCGGGCCCGCTGAACTCCTCTCCCCATCCTCTCCGGAAGGACATCTGTCACCATGTCGACAATGAAGCGAGGCCGGCGTGCGGTCGTCCTCGGCACGCTCGCCGCACTCGCGCTCGGCGCCACCGCCTGCGGCTCCTCCGGCGGCGACCCGCTCAGCGGGGGTTCGAGCGCCCCGACCGCGTCGGGCGGCCCGGGAGGCCCCGCCGCGGGCGGCGGATCCGGGTCGACCGTGGTCGTCGGCTCGGCGAACTTCCCGGAGAACGTCCTGCTCGGCTCGATCTACTCACAGGCCCTCAAGGCCAAGGGCGTCAAGGTCGAGGAGAAGTTCAACATCGGCAGCCGCGAGGTCCTCTACGGGCAGCTGCAGAGCGGCAACCTCACCGTCCTGCCCGAGTACAACGGCGCCCTGCTGGCCTACCTGGACGCCAAGTCCACCGCCGTCAGCACCCAGGACGTCAACGCGGCGCTCGCCACGACGCTGCCCTCCGCGCTGGGGATCCTCGATTCCTCTCCTGCCGAGGACAAGGACTCGCTCAGCGTCTCCCAGGAGACCGCCGACAAGTACAACCTCAAGACCATCTCCGACCTGGCCGCCAAGGCCGGCGAGCTCACCATCGGCGGGCCGCCTGAGTTCAAGTCCCGCCGCGAGCAGCAGTTCAAGGACGTCTACGGGCTGACCTTCAAGGAGTGGAAGCCCACCGCCGACACCACCGCGAACGCGCTCAAGGACGGCGGCGTCCAGGTCGGCAACGTGTTCACCACCGACCCGAAGATCGTCCAGTACAAGCTCGTCGCGCTGGCCGACCCGAAGAACGTCTTCGGTGCGCAGAACATCACCCCGCTGGTCAACAAGTCGGGCGTGGACGCCACGGCGACGGCGGCGCTCAACGCGGTGTCGGCCAAGCTCGACACCGCGGGGCTGACGGCGCTGATGAAGCGCGTCGCGGTGGACAAGGAGGACCCGTCGGCGGTGGCCAAGGACTGGCTGAAGTCCAACGGCCTCGGCTGACGGCTCGTACGGCGGCACGCCGACACGGACGGCGGACGGCGGCCCGGTAGGACTCCTCCCGGGCCGCCGTCCGCCGTTCCGGCTCCCGCTCCGCCGCACCCGGGCCCCCGCTCCCCGGGGCCGCACCCCGACCCCCACGCCGAAGGCCCGCACCGCGCCCTCCGGACGCCCTTCGAGGGACCTTCCCTTCCGCGCCGCGAACATGACAGTCTGGGCGGATGCGCACTCGACTCCTCGCCGCCACCCTCACGGCACTCGCCGCGGTGAGCCTCGCTGCCTGCTCCAGCTCCGGATCGAGCTCGGGCAAGGCCACCACCGCGGCCGGCTCCCCCACCGCCACCGCGGCCCCGACCGCCGCACCGTCCGATGCGGCCCCCTCCGACGCCGCCGCGACACCGTCGGCCCCCGCGCCCGGCACGGCCGCCCCCACGGCCGGCGGCACGACGGGCACGCCCGCTCCCGACGCCGGTACCCCGGGCGCCCCCGCTCCGGCCAAGCCCGCCCCGCCCGCCGACGCCGGCCTGCCCGCCAAGCCGGGCACCGACCTGACCGGCAAGCTGGTCGCGGCGCTGAACGCGATCGACCCGGCGATCGTCGGCGGCAAGCCGGACCAGGCCGTGGACCGGGCCCGCAACCAGTGCCAGTCGATGTTCCAGTTCCCCAAGGACACGGGGAAACTGGTCGAACTGGCCAACCAGCGCTTCACCTCGCCCGACCACCCGCAGGGCTTCGGGCCGGACACCGCCGCCAAGATCAACGACGCGCTGCGCGCCACGCTCTGCCCGGCGCCGCGCTGATCCCGTCCGCGGCCTCCGCGCCGCGACGCCCGAACCGCCCGGTGTCCTGAGCACCGGGCAGCCGTGGCCGCGCCCCGTCCGACGGTGCGCGGCCACGGTTTTCTCTGTGCGCCCGCGACTCCCGTGCCCCCGGCTGCTCCCACGCCCCGGCGGCTCCCGACCCGGCAACTCCCTGCCCCGACAACTCCTCTGTCCCGGCGCACGATCCGCGTTCCGGCGAGTGATCCGCACCCTTCGGCCGCCCGGGCCGTACGCCGGCGAACTGTTGGGTCTCTTGACAGACCAGTGGTCTAGTCCAAACATAAGCATGTCGATCCGACCGGGATGCACTGTGGGGGTGTGACCACCGGCGGCTGAGGCACTGCCCTGCCCTGCTCCGCTCCACCCCCGCCCCGTACGGCCGCGCGCACTCGCACCGCCGCCCGCGTCCACGCGAACCGGTGGGCTGCCGCACGCCCGCACGCCGCCGTCGCCACCGCGATCCGCCCGCTCCCGCGCTCCGCCCGGTCCCGATCGGACCCCGAGCCGGTGCCACCTGGCCGCACCCCACACGGCCGGCTCGGCGCCGGCCCACTCGCAACTCCCCAACGTCCTGCCCCACCAAGTCTGTTGGAGAATCCGTGCGTCTTCGCCGAACAATCCAGGCCGCACTGACGGCCTGCGCCACGCTGGCCGCCTCGGCCGGCCTGGTCGCCACCGGAACGAGTACCGCCCAGGCCGCCACCCCGCTCCCCAGCCGGGTCTTCGCCCCCTACTTCGAGGCCTGGACCGGGCAGAGCCCGGCCCAACTGGCCGCGCAGTCCGGCGCCAAGCACCTGACCATGGCGTTCCTGCAGGCCGCCACCAAGGGCTCGTGCACGCCGTACTGGAACGGCGACTCCTCGATGCCGGTCTCCTCCTCGACCTTCGGCGCCGACATCGCCACCATCCGCGCCAACGGCGGGGACGTGATCCCGTCCTTCGGCGGCTACACCGCCGACAACACCGGCACCGAACTGGCCGACAGCTGCACCGATGTCAACCAGATCGCGGCCGCTTTCGAGAACGTCATCACGACGTACGACATCAGCCGGATCGACCTCGACATCGAGGACAACTCGCTGACCAACACCGCCGGGATCGACCGCCGCAACAAGGCGATCAAGCTCGTGCAGGACTGGGCCACCACCAAGGGGCGCAGCATCCAGTTCTCCTACACCCTGCCGACCACCACCAGCGGGCTCACCGACAGCGGCCTCGCGGTGCTCCGGAACGCGGTCGGCAACAACGCGCGGATCGACGTCGTCAACATGATGACCTTCGACTACTACGACAACGCCACCCACGACATGGCGGCCGACACCCAGACGTCCGCGCAGGGCCTCTACAACCAGCTCGCCAGGCTCTACCCGTCCAAGACCCCCGCCCAGCTGTGGGGTTCGATCGGGATCACCGAGATGATCGGTGTCGACGACTTCGGGCCGGCCGAGACCTTCACCCTGGCCAACGCCACCACCGTCTACAACTGGGCCGTCTCCAAGGGCATCAACACGCTGTCCTTCTGGGCGCTCCAGCGTGACAACGGCGGGTGCCCGGGCACCAAAGGCAACGACAACTGCTCCGGGATCGCCCAGAACACCTGGGACTTCACCCACATCTTCGCGCCGTTCACCAGCGGCTCCACGGTGAGCAACGACTTCTCCGTCTCCGCCAGCCCGAACTCCGCCACGGTCACGGCCGGTTCATCCACCTCGACGACCATCGCGACCGCCGTGACGGCGGGCTCGGCACAGAGCGTCAACCTGTCGGTCAGCGGCGCCCCGGCCGGCGTCACCGCCACCGTCACCCCCGGCAGCGTCATCGCCGGCAACAGCGCCACCCTCAGCATCACCACCACCTCGGCCGCGGCGGCGGGCACCTACCCGCTGACCGTCACCGCCAACGCGCCGTCCGGCACCCACACCGCGACCTACTCGCTGACCGTCACCGGGACCACTTCGACGACCGGCCTGGTCAACGGTGACCTGGAGACCGGCAGCCTGGCCCCGTGGACCTGCCAGAGCGGCGGCGCCGTGGTCTCCACCCCGGCCCACTCCGGCACCCACGCGCTGCAGGCCGCGGCCACCGCGAGCCAGACCGGCGAGTGCTCGCAGACCGTCACGCTGAAGCCCGACACCGGCTACACGCTGAGCGGCTGGGTGCAGGGCAACTACGCCTACGTCGGCGTCAGCGGCGGCGCGACCGCCAGCTCCTGGGCCGACTCCGCCGGCTGGACGAAGCTGTCCATCCCCTTCACCACCGGCGCCTCCGGCACCGTCACCGTGTACCTGCACGGCTGGTACGGCCAGGGCAACGTGTTCGGGGACGACTTCTCGATCGCGTAGCGGGTGACGAGCGACTCGTCACGAGCGGCTCGTGACGAGTGACGGCTGACAGATTTCATCATCTGTCAGCCGTCATCCGTCGTCTGTTCCCCCGTCGGCTGCCGCCGGCCCCTCAGCTCCCGCCCTCAGCCGCCCGCCACCGCCACGGCCGGCCGCGCCGGCCGGCACAGTGCCAGGTACGCCACCGTCGCCAGAACCCCGCAGACCAGGACCACCAGCGCCAGCAGCGCCGCGGAAGGCCGCCCGCCGAGGCTGCTCAGCGGGGCCACCACCGCCCCGACCAGGAAGTTGCCCGTCCCCAGCAGCGCCGACGCCGTGCCCGCGACCTGGGGCTCGACCAGTCCCAGCGCCTGCGCGGCGGTGTTCGGCAGGAGCACCCCGAGGCTGCCCATCATCACGAACAGCGGCGCGCAGAACCCGACCAGCCCGAGGTCCCACACCGCCGTCAGCAGCACCAGCGCCACCCCGGCGGCCACCGCCACCGCCAGGCTGCCCAGCATCAGCGCCCGCGGCGTGAAGCGCGGCGCCAGCACCCGCCCGTTCAGCTGCGTCATCACCACGATCGCGACCGAGTTCAGCCCGAACAGCAGGCTGTAGGTTTGCGGCGAGACCTGGTACGCGTGCTGGAGCACCGTCGACGACCCGCTGATGTACCCGAACAGCGCCCCGAAGGCGAGGGAGCTGGTCAGCGCCAGCCCAAGGAACGGCAGGTCGCGCAGCAGCCGCCCCATCGTCCGCAGGGTCGCGCCCACCCCGCCGCCGTCCCGGGCCTCCGCCGGCAGCGTCTCGCGCAGCGCGCCGAACGCGACCAGGGTGAGCAGCAGGCCGAGCGCGGTGAGCGCGCCGAAGGTGCCGCGCCAGGAGGTGAACCGCAGCAGCTGCGCGCCGACGATCGGGGCGAGGATCGGCGCCAGTCCCGATATCAGGGCGATCGAGGCGAGGAACCGCAGCAGCGCGACGCCCTGGAAGCGGTCCCTGGAGATGGCGCGCGCGATCACCAGTCCGGCGGAGCCCGCCGCGCCCTGGACGAAGCGGGCGGCGATCAGCACCGACAGGTTCGGTGCGAGCGCGCACACCACGCTGGACAGGGTGTAGGCGACGAGTCCCACGAGCAGCGGCGGGCGCCGCCCGAAGCGGTCGCTGAGCGGTCCGAAGAGCAGCTGTCCGACCGCGACCCCGAACATCGAGAAGGTGAGGGTGAGCTGGACGGCGGCCGGCTCGGCGGCCAGGTCGTCGGCGATCGCGGGCAGGCCCGGGAGGTAGAGGTCGGTGGTGAGGGGTCCGAGCGCGGTGAGGCCGCCCAGGACGGCGATCGTGACCCAACCGGTGCCGGCCCGGCCGGTGGCGGGTGTGGTGACGGCAGCGGTCGACGTGTCATCGGCGGGGCCGACGGTCGGGCCGGGCATGGCTCTCCTCACGGACGGGGCGACGAGGGATTCGTTCGCACTCCGTCCTACCGCAGGCCGGGCCGGTTCCGACAGCAGGGGGTGCGTCAGGGTGCGACCGCCACCCGCACGCGCCGACGAACCGTACACGCACGACGGCGGCGCACACCCGCGCGACGGCGGCGCCTACCCGCACGGCAGCGGCCCCCGAGCATGCGGCAGCGGCCCGCCCGCACCTCCCGGTGCCCGACGGGCCGCTCGGCCGTCCGGGGAGCCTGATCCCCGGTCAGCACGCTCAGTGCTTGGCGACGTGCTCGGCGCGCAGCGCCGCCTGTACGGCCGCGCCGTCCTGCCAGGCGTAGAGCTGGTTGCCGTTCAGCGTCACGTTGTAGTGCCCGCAGGTGCCGCTGGCCTTGGCCGCGACGTTCCCGGGGAACCAGCCGGCCTTGAGCGACATCGGCACCGGGTGCGCGGCCTTGCCCGGCTGCCCGGCCGTGCAGCCGACGGGCAGCCGCCCCTCCGGGAGGGTGGCGCGCAGCAGGCGGTCGTCGCCCGTGGTGGACATCAGGTACTGCACGCCGGAGGCGTTGTCGGGCAGCCAGGCCGGGATCGAGTGGCGCTCGGCCTTGGCCTGGGTGCCGGTCGCGTACGAGGCCTGCTCCTGATGGCGCTCGTCGTACCAGTCGGACAGCCGCGGGCCGATTGCCACCACCGCCACGGCCGCGGCCATGCCGGTGCCCGCGACTCCCAGCGCGACCTTGCTCACGATGCCCTTCATGCCCGACTGTCCTCTCCGTGTCGTTGCCGCGTGTCCGCTGCCGGCCGCCCCGCTGTCCGCTGCCGAGCGGCCGTCCCGTTTCCGGTCCGGGCGACGCGCTCCGCCGTCCGGTGCAACCATCGTGGCCCGTGCCGCCCCGGCGGAGCGTCACCACCAAGTCGCGATCTTGGCTCCATCCCACGGGGTACCGTCTCCACCTTCAGGCGTATGCCCTTCGGCAGAGGCTCCGGTTCCCGCGGGCCCGGGGACGCGGCGGCCCGGGACACGGTTCCCGACGGCCCGGGTGCGTGCCGGCCCGGCGCTCAGGTTGGCACGCACGGATCGAGCGGCGCCCGAGCCCCGATCGAGCCTCGCTCAAGCGCGGCCCCAGCGCAGCCGGGCCTGCTGCACCCGGGGCATCGTGGGTCGGCACCGGCGTCAGCCCCCGGGGTCGACTCGATGGCGGCCCGGTTCGCCCCGGCCGCCGTGGCCGGCGTGGTCAGCCGGGTCCCGCGCGGCTCAGACCGTCACGGGCACCGGGCGGGCGACCGGGAAGGGGCGGCCGTCGAGGGTCCAGTGCGGGTCGATCGGGCGCAGCAGGGAGGCGTACACCTGGGCGGCGACGTCCGGGTGGCGGATCTCGCCGGCGGGCGGCCCGGCCGGGATGTCGTGCCCGGCGCAGGCGACCCAGGCGGTCCGCTCCTCGACCGTGCGGCCGCCGTGGCCGCCGGCGTCGACGTGGCCGTGGTCGGTGACGACGATGACCGTCCACTGCTCCTCCGCGTACGAGGCCCGGCCGCGGACGGCGTCCAGGAGCCGGCCCAGACGCTCGTCGGCGGCGCGCATGGAGGCCCGGTACTCGTCGCCGCAGCCGAGGAAGTGCGCGGTCTCGTCGACGGCGCCGAGGTAGACGAAGGAGGCTTCGGGGTCGGCGGTGCCGAGGACGTGGACGGCCTCCCGGGTGACCTCCTCGTCCACGGCCTCCCAGGCCTCGGGGGTGTCCTCGGCCGGGGCGACGTAGGAGAGCCGGCCGGGGGCGCGGAAGAGCGGGCCGCCGGACTCGTTGATCATCAGCGGGTCCCAGCCCGCCGCGACGAAGGTGCGGCGGCGGTCGCCCCGGTTGAGGCGGGTGGCGAAGTCGGGGAAGACGTCGAGCCGGTTGCCTGCCAGGTGGTTGCCCCACACGCCGTGCTTGGCGGGCTCGACACCGGTCACGATGGTGGCCCAGCACGGCCCGGACATGGTCGGCGTGGTGTCCGCCACGGTGACCGGCACCAGGAACCCGGCCTCGCCGACCTCCTGGAGGCGCGGCATCGGCACCTCCGTCAGGTAGTCGTACCGGACGCCGTCGATCCCGACGACGAGCACCCGGGGGCGGGGCCACTGGACTGCGGACATGGCGGGGGTTCCTTTCGGTCGTGCGCACGGTCGGCCGCGCCCGCCGGGGGCACCGCCGACCGCGCCATGCTCCACCGGCCGCCGTACCGGACGGCGTCGCACCGGCGAACGACGGGTGTCCTGCGGGTGTCGGACCGACGTCCGCGTGCCGGTCGGACGGCCCGCGGCCCCCGGGCCGGTCAGGGCGGGGTCCGATCGGGTCAGGGCCGGTCCGTGCCGGTCCGAGTGGCATCGGGTTCGAGCCCGCCGAGGGTCCGGGGCCGCCGAGGGCCCGGGGCCGCCGGGCCGCCGAGCGGGCGTCAGGCCGCCGTCCGGACGAACCGGCGGTCGGCTTCCGCCAGCTCGGCGGCCGGTCCGGCGGCACGCAGCACGACGTCCAGGACCCGCTCCGGGTCGGCGGCGTAGCAGTGCGCGAACCACGGCAGGTTGGCCTCCACCACGGCCCAGTGCTCGGCCGGGTCGTAGGGGTCGGCGATCGGTCCGACGTCCAGCGCGACCGCGCCCGGCAGGGTGTCGCCGACGGCGGCGAGCAGCCGGCGGCCGAAGGCGACGGCCTCGGCGGTCAGCGGTGCCGGGTCGAGCCGGCCGAAGCGGGCGTAGCGGCTGCCGGTGAGCACGTCGCCGTCGCGGACGAACAGCCGGTACTCGGCGGCGAACGTCACCGGTTCACTGACCAGCACGGGTGTGTCCGGGCCGATCCGCTCGCCGGTGCGCGGCAGCCGGGATCCGTCCGGGTAGACGGCGGGCGGCAGCGACTTGTCGGCGGGCGGCTTGACGAACGCCGGGTGGCGCAGCGTCCAGGCCTCGGCGAGGGTGGTCAGTTCGATCCGGCGGCGGGTGAACTCCTCGGGGAGGCGGGCGAGCCAGTCGTCCTCGGGTTCGAGCAGGGCCAGGCCGAGCGGCGCGGCGATCCGGGCGGCGGTGAGCGGCCCGCCGTACCAGTGGACGGGTCGCCCGGCGAGCCGCTCGACCGTGTCCGGGCCGTCGAGGACGGCGGTGGTGAGGCCGCGTCGGGCGGCGGCCTCGGCGAGCAGGACGGTGGTGCTGGTCCGCTGCGCCGAGGTGAGCAGGACGCGGCCGGCCGTCGCCGGCCCGGACGCCCCCGCGGGGACCGGCCCGATCACGGCTGCGGCCGGAACGCGTGGACCACCTCGATGCGGCCGACGAGGTGCCGGTTGAACTCGGCCAGTTCCTCGGCGGGCACCCAGAGCTCCAGGATCGTCCGGCCACCGGCCTGCCGCACGGGGTAGCGGGCGAGGAACCCGGTCTCGACCTCGAAGCGGGTGACGTAGCCGACACCGGATGCCGGCACATTCCAGTCCCGGGCGATCCGGATCGCGTAGTCCTCGTTGAGGACGGGGTAGAAGATCGGCTGGTCGGGCAGGCGGGGCGGCCAGGCACGCCAGTCGGCAGCCTCGACCAGCGCCAGTTCCCGGGGGCCGGTGGGGCGCCAGAGAGTGGTGGCCGGGGGCGGCTGGACGGGCTGGCTGGTCATGGCAGGGGACGGTAGCCAGGCCCCGACGGGTCCGGCCACCGGATTTCTCCTGCTCACCGGGGTGGACGGCCCGTCAGCGGTAGGCGGCCTCGCCGGTGATGGCCTCGCCGAGGACCAGGGTGTGGATCTCGCTGGTTCCCTCGTAGGTGAGCACCGACTCCAGGTTGTTGGCGTGCCGCAGCACCGGGTACTCGGTGGTGATTCCGTTGGCCCCGAGGACGGTCCGGGCGCTGCGGGCGATCTCCAGTGCGGCGCGGACGTTGTTGAGCTTGCCGAAGCTGACGTGCGGCGCGCGTGCCGCGCCCTCCTCCTTGAGCCGGCCGATCCGCAGCGCCACCAGGTAGGCCTTCTCGACTTCCAGCATCATCTCGACCAGCTTCTGCTGGGTCAGCTGGAAGCCGGCGATCGGCCGGTCGAACTGGATCCGGCTCTTGGCGTAGTCCAGGGCGGCGGTGTAGCAGTCGCGGGCGGCGCCGACGGTGCCCCAGAGGATGCCGTAACGGGCCTCGTTGAGGGAGGAGAGCGGTCCGCGCAGGCCGACCACCCCGGGGAGCACGGCGTCGGCGGGGAGGACCACCTCGTCGAAGGCCAGCTCGCTGGTGACGGAGGCGCGCAGGGAGAGCTTGCCGTGCACGTCGGTGGCGGTCAGGCCGCGGGCGCCGCGCTCGACCAGGAAGCCGCGCACGCCCTCCTCGGTCTGCGCCCACACCACGGCGACGTCGGCGATGCTGCCGTTGGTGATCCACATCTTGCTGCCGGAGAGCACCCAGTCCCCGCCCTCGCCACCCTTCCGGACCGCCCGGGTGCGCATGTTGGCCGGGTCCGATCCGAAGTCCGGCTCGGTGAGGCCGAAGCAGCCGATCAGCTCGCCGGCGGCCATGCCGGGCAGCCAGCGCTGCTTCTGCTCCTCGGAGCCGAAGGCGTGGATCGAGCGCATGGCGAGCGAGCCCTGGACCGAGACGAAGCTGCGCAGCCCGGAGTCCGCCGCCTCCAGCTCCATGCAGGCCACGCCGTACGCCACCGCACCGGCGCCCGCGCAGCCGTAGCCGTCGAGGTGCATGCCGAGCACACCGAGGGCGCCGAGCTCGGGGGCGAGTTCGCGGGCCGGGAAGACGCCGCGCTCGAACCAGTCGCCGATGTGCGGGCGGATCCGCTCCTCGGTGAACCGGCGGACGGTGTCGCGGATCAGCCGCTCCTCGTCGGAGAGGAGGTCACCGACGGCGAGCAGGTCGGCCGGGTCGATCCGGGTCGGCTTCGTCATTGAAGCTCCTTGTGGTCTCGGCGGAGTACCGGCGAGTATTCCGCACCCGGCCGGGCGGTGGTGGGCGCGAGCGAGTGAGGAAAGCGACATGGGCGGCTTCGGGGCCGGGGACGGGTACGCCATCGGCCTGCTGACAGCGCAGGAGCTTCCCGGCGCGGCGGGGGAACTCGCCGCCCTGCCGGTGGAGACACCGCGCACGACGGCAGCTCGCTGTGCTTCCTCGCGCCGCCGGACCACGGCGAGGCCACCGCGTGGTGGCGGGCCCTGGGCCCGGACGTCGCGGACGGCCGGCTGCTGCTCCGGACGGTCCGGGCAGGGGCAGACGGGCGGCCGGGACGGTGCAGTTGCGCCCGGCGAGGACGGCGATCGTCCGTCGGCGGCCCCGCTCAGCCCACCCCGCTCAGCCCACCCCGCACAGCCGGAGCACCGCCGTCGTCGCCGCGCCCGCCACGACCACCAGTGGGAACGGCGCCCGGCGCAGGGCCAGCACCCCCGCGACCAGCACGCCCACCGGGCGGGCCCAGCCCGCGAAGCCGTGACCCTGGGTCAACGCCCCGGTCGCGACCAGGGCGACCAGCAGCAGCGCCGCCGCGACCGCCAGCAGGTGCCGCAGCCGCTCCGAGAGGGCGAGTCGGCCACCGAGCAGCGGCCCGGCGAGGCGGAACGCGTACGTCCCGACGGCCAGCAACAGGACGGCGTACAGCGGCATCATCGGACCGCCTCCTTCTCCACCGGCGCCATCCGCTCCGGCGCCTCCACCGACTCCGACCCCACCCCCGGCCCCGACCCCGCCGCCGCCGGCCCTGGCCGCCCGGCGAACAGCAGGCCGACGAGGGCGAGCAGCACCGGCAGCCCGGCCGGAACGAACGGCGTGGCCGCGACCGCCACCGCCGCGCCCACCACCGCCGCCGTACGGGTGCGCCGGTTCGTGAGCGAGGGCAGGACGAGCGCGAGCAGCACCGCGGGGAACGCGGCGTCCAGGCCCAGCGCGTCCGTGTCGCCGATCAGCCCGCCCGCGCCGGCGCCGAGCAGCACCGAGAGGTTCCACACCACGTAGAGGGCGATCCCGCAGAGCCAGAACGCGGCCCTGCGGCGGCGCGGCTCGCCCTGTTGCAGGGCGAACGCCGCGGTCTCGTCGGTGATCAGCTGCGCGCCGAGCACCCGCCGCCACACCGGGCCGTCGAGGACGTCGGCCACGGTGAAGCCGAAGGGCAGCAGCCGGGCATTGAGGACGAGTCCGGTGGCGACCGCCGCGAGCGCGCCGCCGCCGGACAGTACGACGCCGACCGCCGCGAACTGGGAACCGCCGGCGAACACGAGGACGGAGAGCGCGATCGGCACCCAGAGGGGCAGACCGCCGGAGACGCTGATCGCGCCGAAGGAGGCGCCGACAAGGGCGTCGGCCAGGCAGACCAGAGCGATGTCACGAAGGGTGGCACGCTCCAGTGTTCGGAGTAGCGAACGCATGTCCATTAGAGTGAACCCTCTGCGACGGGTTCGTCAAGGCGAACGATAGGACCGCCAGACCGAACGCCCGCTCCGGGGCTCCCCTCAGGTCCGGACGGCCGTGACAGCATGAACGGCACCGGCGCCACCGGAAGCGGCGGAACCGGCCGCAACCCGGCGTCGGCAACCGGTGGGCAGCGCAGGAGCCAGAGGAAAGCGTGAGTGGCGAGCATGAGTGACCAGACCACCCCGGCCACCCCGGCCACCGCCGCCGGCGGCTCCGGAACCGAGCTGATCGGCCAGATCGCCGCGTCCATCCGGCGTGAGCGCGAGCGCAGCGGGCTCTCGATGGCCGAGCTGGCCCGGCGCGCGGGCATCGCCAAGTCGACGCTCTCGCAGCTGGAGTCGGGCGCGGGCAACCCCAGCGTGGAGACGCTCTGGGCACTCGGGGTCGCGCTGAACGTGCCGTTCAGCCGACTGGTCGACCCGCCGCGGCCCGCGGTCAAGGTGATCCGGGCCGGCGAGGGCCCGGTGACCCACTCCGAGCGCGCCGACTACGCCGCGACCGTGCTCTCCTCCTGCCCGCCCAACGCCCGGCGCGACATCTACCGGATCGAGGCGCAGCCGGGCGAGACCAGGGCGTCCGACCCGCACATGCCCGGCACCGTCGAGCACGTGATGATCGGTGCCGGCCGCGCCCTGGTCGGGCCGACCGAGGCACCGGTCGAACTGGGCGCGGGCGACTACGTCAGCTACCCGGGCGACGCCCCGCACGTGTTCCGTGCCCTCGACCCCGACACCCTGGCGGTGATCGTGATGGAACACATCTGACGCCGCTTCTGACGCCCGTCACATCGGCTGATCCCTCGGCGCCGTCACTTCAACAGCCCGTCCAGGAAGGGGTTTCCGAACACCCGGTGCGGGTCGTGCCGGTCCAGGACGGCGACCGCCTCGTCCCAGCCGGGTCCGCCGCCGGCCCGCAGGCTGTCGGGGATGGCCCGGTCGATCAGGTCCCGGTCCGACCAGGCCGCGTCGGCGGTGTAGGCCCAGCCCTTCGACCACTCGACCCGCAGACCCGCCCGGGTACCGTCGAAGGTGCGCAGCAGCCACTGTTCCAGGTCCCGGGCGAAGCGTTCCAGCCCGGGGGTGCCGGGGAAGGCGAGGACGTCGAGCCAGACCGCCGTGTCCCACTCCGGGCGGTCGGCGCGCGGGCGCAGCGCGGACAGCAGTGGGGGCCGGGCACCGGGGACGCCGGAGGACGCGGGGTCGTCCAGGCCGGTGACCCTGATCTCCACCGCGCCGTTCACCGGGTACTCGCCCCGGGCCTGGTGGTCGGCGAGCGACTTCCGGTAGTACGCGGCGAATTCGCTGACCACCCACTGCAGGTCGGCGCGCCGGGTGAGGACCGCGTAGCCGTTGGCGGTGACCCGCAGGGTGCTGGGGCGGACGTACTGCAGCAGGGTGCGCGAGGGCCCCCAGAGGTCCGAGCGCAGGCCGCCCGCGAGCAGGTGGGTCAGCACGTCGCCGGTGAGCAGGCCGCGCAGCAGGTCTCCGGACAGGAGGACGTCCGTGAGGTCACCGGTGAGAGCCACCTTGGCGACCAGGTACTGGAGTTGACCGAACAGCGGGGCCGATCCCCAGGCGCCGGCGACGATTTGACCGGCGAGCCGGGCCACCGGCTCCGGAACGACGTCCGAGAAAGGGTAGTTGTACGGCTGGTCGACGGTGAGGGAACCGAGCGGCTTGGCCGGGGCGACGCTCCAGGTCTTGAGCCAGGGGTAGTCGGTGTAGGCGAACCAGATCGCCTCGGCCCGTCCGTCGCGCTCCACGAACTCGGCGAAGGTCCGCGGGCCACCACCACCACCGAGAACGCCGCCACCGCCGCCGAGGACACCGCCGAGGACGCCGCCCAGCACTCCCCCGAGCAGCCCGCCGCCGTCGTCACCGCCGGAGGCACCCGGGCGGGCGAAGAGTTCGCTCGCCGGGATGTCCAGCCGGCTGACGCAGCGCAGCGGCCGGTCGGCACCGGCGCGCAGGACAACCTCGGTGAGGAAGGCCCGGCCCAGGTGCACCAGGAAGGCTGCACTGTCGGCCTCGGACCGGTCGAAGCTGCGCAGGGTGTAGCGGCCGGTGTCGGGGTCGAGGACGACGGCGGTGAGCCGGACGACCTGGTTGCTCACCGAGCCGTAGCCGTGTCCGTCCGGCCGCACCTCCCCCGCGGCGGGGACGGCGGTGCCGTGGCCGCCGATCGCGAGCACGCCGCCGAGGGTGAGCTCGCCGGGGGCCGGACACGCGGTCAGGCCGAGGCCCCGGCCGGCCAGGTGCGCGAGCAGGGCCTCCATGGTGGCGCCGGTCTGCGCCCGGACGGTGGTGGGGGAGTCGGCGGTGACGGCGGTGAGGTGCCGGCTGGTGTCCACCAGCAGGACGCGGGCGCTCTCCGGGGTTCGGTCGGCGACGGTGAGCGGCGCCCAGGTGTGCCGGTAGCCGCTGGCGCGCAGGCGCCAGCCGTTGGCGTGCGCCCAGTCGGCGAGGGCCGGAACCTCCTCGGGGGTGCGGGGAGCGCACGTCCACAGCTGGTCGGTGCGGATCTCGCCGGACCAGTTCTGGAAGACCCGCTGGTAGAGCTCGGTGCCGGCGGGGAGTCCGGGCGGCGCGGGCGTGGTGGCCCGAGCGCTGTCCGGCCCGACGGCGCCGCGCAGGATCCAGGCCGCGCCGCCGAGCGCGGCCGACGCGCCGAGCAGTTGCCGCCGGGTGAGGCCGCTCCCGGCACCGCTCCCCCGGCGCGGCGCGGCGCCGCCCTCCGTCCCGCCGCCGCCTTCGCCCGCCGCACCGACCGCTCCGCCGTCGGCTCCGCCCCTCGCGTCCGCGCCGTCTGTCGCGTCGTGTCGCCTGGTCATCCGTCCGCCCCCTGTACTGGTCCCCCCGGGGCCTGGTTGCGGCTTCCGGGCCGGGCCGGCGGTCCCCCGGCCCCGGGGAGGAGCGTACGAAGGGCCGCACGGCGGTTTGAGGCGGACCGCCCGGTGTCTCACTCGTTCGAGTGAGTGCGGGCCGGTCGGCCCGTGGGAGTCCCGGGCGTGGGTCAGGCGGCGCTTCCGTCCTCCGGGGCCGGCCGTTGCGAGGCTTCGCGGCGGGCGCATAGGTTGATCTTGACCACCCGAGACCACCCGAGACCCCCCCCCGGAACCCCGCCGGAACCGACCCGGAACCGCTCCGGCCTCGTCCGGCCCCGTCCGGCCTCGTCCGGCCCCGTCCGGCACGCACCCGCTCGAACCCGATCGCCAGGAGTTCCGCCATGCCCTCGTCCGCGCCGCTGACCGTCGCCGTCGCCCAGCCCGTCTGCGTCGCCCCCGGAGAGCCGGAGACCGTGTCCGACAACGTCGAGTTGCACGCCCGGGCCGTCCGGCAGGCCGGGACCCGGCTGGTGGTCTTCCCCGAACTGTCGCTGACCGGCTACGACCTGACCGCGCCTGCCGTCGACCCTGCGGACTCCCGCCTCGCGCCGCTGGTCGCGGCCTGCGCCGAGGCCGGGGCCGTAGCCCTGGTCGGCGCACCGGTCCGGGACGTCGACGGACGCGAGTCCATCGCCACCCTGGCGGTCACCGGCGAGGGCGTCACCGTCGTCTACCGGAAGTCGCGCCTGCACGGAGCCGAGGTCGAACGCTTCACCGCCGGTGAGCAGCCGGTCGTCCTGGAACTGGACGGCCTGCGGCTCGGCCTCGCCGTCTGCGCGGACGCCGCCGATCCGGCCCACGCCGAGGAGGCCGCCGCGCTCGGCATCGACGCGTACGTCGCCTCCACCCTGTACGGGCCCGGTCCCGCACAGGCCGCGCGCCGGGACGGGCACGGCCGGGAGCGCGCGACCGCCCACGGGGTGTGGTGCGTGCTCGCCACCTCCGCCGGGGCCACCGGCGAGTTCCCGGACAGCTCGGGCGGCTCCGGCTTCTGGGCCCCCGGCGGCGCGCTGGTCGCCCAGGCCGGCACCGCGCCCGGCGAGCTGGTCCGCGCCGAGTTGGACCGCGTCGCCCCGGACCGCGCCGCCCCGGACCGCGCCGAGCGGCCCCGACCGTAGGGCCGACACCCGGCCGACCCGGGGACCGGCCGTGGGAACCGTCGGAACCCCACACCCCCGCCGGAAATACCCGGGCCCCGCTCGCGGCTGTCGTGATCGGATGTCCGTTCCGGGCCGGACCGGCCCGTACAGGAGGTGCAGCGCGCGATGGGTGACGAGCAGGCGAAGCCGCAGGAGTACCGGGTCGAGCACGACTCGATGGGTGAGGTCCGGGTGCCGGCCGCCGCGAAGTGGCAGGCGCAGACGCAGCGGGCGGTGGAGAACTTCCCGGTGTCCGGGCAGCGGCTGGAGCGCGCGCACATCGCGGCGCTGGCCCGGATCAAGGCCGCCGCGGCGCGGGTGAACGCCCGCCTCGGCGTCCTGGACGAGGCGACGGCGGAGGCGATCGCGTCGGCGGCCGAGGAGGTCGCGGACGGGCGCTGGGACGCCGAGTTCCCGGTGGACGTGTTCCAGACCGGCTCGGGCACCTCGTCCAACATGAACACCAACGAGGTGATCGCGACCCTGGCCGGGGAGCGGCTGGGCCGCCCGGTCCACCCGAACGACCACGTCAACGCGAGTCAGTCGTCCAACGACGTCTTCCCGTCGTCGATCCACATCGCCGCCACCGCCGCCGTGACGCACGACCTGATCCCGGCCCTGGAGCACCTGGCGGAGGCGCTGGAGCGCAAGGCCGCCGAGTTCGCCCGGGTGGTCAAGTCGGGCCGTACGCACCTGATGGACGCGACCCCGGTCACGCTGGGCCAGGAGTTCGGCGGCTACGCGGCGCAGGTGCGGCACGGGCGGGAGCGCCTGCTGGCGACCCTGCCCCGGGTGGCCGAACTCCCGCTCGGCGGAACGGCCGTGGGCACCGGGATCAACACCCCGCCCGGTTTCCCGGCGGCGGTCATCGCGGAGGTCGCCCGCGTCACCGATCTGCCGCTGACCGAGGCCCGGGACCACTTCGAGGCGCAGGGCGCACGGGACGCCCTGGTCGAGCTGAGCGGTCAACTGCGCACGGTGGCGGTCGGGTTCACGAAGATCGCGAACGACCTGCGGTGGATGGGGTCCGGCCCCCGCACCGGGCTCGGCGAGATCAACCTGCCGGACCTGCAGCCCGGTTCGTCGATCATGCCGGGCAAGGTGAACCCGGTGCTGCCCGAGGTGCTGCTGATGGTCGCCGCGCAGGTGGTCGGCAACGACGCGACCGTGACGCTGGCCGGCGCGAGCGGCAACTTCGAGCTGAACGTGATGCTTCCGGTGATCGCCCGCAACGTGCTGGAGTCGGTACGGCTGCTCGCCAACAGTGCGCGGCTGCTCGCGGACCGGACGGTGGACGGCATCACCGCCAACGTCGAGCGGGCCCGGGAGTACGCGGAGTCCTCGCCGTCGGTGGTGACGCCGCTGAACCGGTACATCGGGTACGAGGAGGCGGCGAAGGTCGCCAAGCAGTCGCTGGCCGAGCGCAAGACGATCCGTCAGGTGGTGCTGGAGCGCGGCTACGTCGAGCAGGGCAAGCTCACCGAGGAGCAGCTGGACGAGGCGCTGGACGTGCTGCGGATGACCCGTCCGTAGCGGCCCGAACACCCCCGGCGCCTCCGGCGCTCCGACGGCTCGGGGACGCCCCGGCAGTTCGGGAAGGCCCGGGACGCCCCGGCCTCCGGACGTGCGCCCGGGGCGCGGTGGGCGGTCGCGCCCTCCGCGCCCCGGGCAGGGCTGCGGGGAAGGTCAGCCCCGGGCTCGGCCGGCCCGGCCGCGCCGCATTGCCGCTCCGTTCGACGTCATGGTGGCCATCGAGATCGCCGCGAGTCCGAGCAGGAACATCACGGCACCGACGATGATGCAGGTGACGATGTTCTTGCCGTGCGCGGCGGAACCGGAGACCGCCCACGGGGAGATGATCGTCCAGGCACCGAGCGCGGTGGCCGCCCAGGCCCTCGCGTGGGTGCGTTCGTAGGCCGAGCCGTAGCCGGCCATCAGCGCCGTGTAGGCCAGACCCACGATCAGGCAGGTCACGGTCAGGGTGCTGAACGCGGTGAAGCCGACGATCCATGGCGATGCTGCCAGGAAGAGGCCGGCCAGGATGGCCAGGGCTTCGATGCCCTGGGCGCGGGGGGTCGAGGTGACCCGCTCGTAGTGTTCGCGCAGTTCGACGATGTCCGGATGGTGCTCCATGCCCGTCGGGATATGGGTTGCCACCGATACCACCTCCTGTGGTCCGGAACGTGGAAGGCCTTCGCCCGTAAAGGCGCGTGCCTCGTACCCATTCTGTCCCTTCTCTAACGTTTTGCACCCAATTGCCGGTAATGATCGATAACCATCCGATCACGCCGGTGACCTGCGTCTCAACGTCGCGGGGTGCCATTGCCTATGCAACTCGTTGCATAGCAGGATGCGGGTCATGGCACTGGAGCACGCGATCCTCGTCTCGCTGCTGGAACAGCCCGGCTCCGGCTACGAGCTGGCCCGGCGCTTCGACCGCTCCATCGGACGCTTCTGGACCGCCACCCACCAGCAGATCTACCGGGTGCTGCGGCGCATGGAAGCGGACGGCTGGGTGGCCGCGCAGGAGGTCACCCAGGACGGGCGCCCGGACAAGAAGGTCTACTCGGCGGCCGACGCCGGACGGGCCGCGCTGTCCGACTGGCTGCGGCAGCCGGTCGAGCCGGAGACCGTCCGGCACGAGCTCGCGGTCAAGATCCGGGCCGCCGCCTTCGACGACCCGGCCGCGCTGATCCCCGAGGTCGAACGCCACCGCGAGGGCCACGCCGCCCTGCTCGCCCGCTACCTGCACGGCGAGCAGCGGGACTTCCCCGACCTCGACGCGCTCGGCACCCGCCAGGAACTGCAGCACGTGGTGCTGCGCGGCGGCATCGAGTTCGAGCGGATGACCCTCGCCTGGCTCGACGACGTGCTCGCCACCCTGCGCCGCCTCGCCGGCGACCGGCCGTCCTGACGGCCCACACCCTCGCCCCTCTCGACACCCAGGAGCCCCGTGATGCTCTTCAACCCGCGCACCTACGACCCCGCACAGTTCGACGAGCCGACCCGCCGGCTGCTGCGCGCGACCGTGGACTGGTTCGAGTCCCGCGGCAAGAAGGCGCTGATCGACACCTACATCGACCGCACCTGGTACGCCGACTTCCTCGAATTCGCCGCGAAGGAAGGCCTGTTCGCGGAGTTCCTGACCCCGTCCGCGGCCGACCCCGACAAGCGCTGGGACACCGCGCGGATCGCCGAGCTGAACGAGATCCTCGGCTTCTACGGCCTCGGCTACTGGTACACCTGGCAGGTCACCATCCTGGGTCTCGGCCCGGTCTGGCAGAGCGAGAACGAGGCCGTCCGGGCCCGCGCCGCCAAGCTCCTGGCGGAGGGCCACGTCATGGCGTTCGGCCTCTCCGAGCGCTCCCACGGCGCCGACATCTACTCCACCGACATGATCCTCACCCCGGACGGCGAGGGCGGCTTCACCGCGACCGGCCCCAAGTACTACATCGGCAACGGCAACGTGGCCGGCCTGGTCTCGGTGTTCGGCCGCCGCTCGGACGTCGAGGGCCCCGAGGGCTACGTCTTCTTCGCCGCCGACAGCCGCCACGAGGCGTACCACCTGGTCAAGAACGTGGTGAACGCCCAGATGTACGTCAGCGAGTTCCGCCTGGAGGACTACCCGGTGCGCGCCGAGGACGTGCTGCACACCGGCCAGGCCGCCTTCGACGCCGCCCTGAACACCGTCAACGTCGGCAAGTTCAACCTCTGCACCGCCTCCGTCGGCATCTGCGAGCACGCGATGTACGAGGCCGTCACGCACGCCCGCAACCGGGTGCTGTACGGCAGGAACGTCACCGACTTCCCGCACGTCAAGCGGGAGTTGACCGACGCGTACGTCCGCCTGGTCGCGATGAAGCTGTTCAGCGCGCGGGCCGTGGACTACTTCCGCACCGCCTCCGCCGAGGACCGCCGGTACCTGCTGTTCAACCCGATGACCAAGATGAAGGTCACCACCGAGGGCGAGAAGGTCATCGACCTCATGTGGGACGTCATCGCGGCCAAGGGCTTCGAGGCGGACACCTACTTCGACAAGGCGGCGAAGGACATTCGCGGCCTGCCGAAGCTGGAGGGAACCGTCCACGTCAACCTGGCGCTGATCCTCAAGTTCATGGGCAACTACCTGTTCGCCCCGGCCGACTACGCCCCGGTGCCGACCCGCCTGGACGCCGCCGACGACGCCTTCCTGTTCCGTCAGGGCCCGGCCCGCGGCCTCGGCGCGATCCGCTTCCACGACTGGCGCGCCGCCTACGACCGCCACGCGCAGCTGCCCAACGTCGCCCGGTTCCGCGAACAGGCCGACAGCTTCTGCGAGTTGCTTCTCAGCCACGCGCCCAGCAAGGAGCAGCAGGCCGACCTGGACTTCCTGCTGGAGATCGGCCAGCTGTTCGCGCTGATCGTCTACGGCCAGCTGGTGCTGGAGCAGGCCGAGTTGACCGGCCTCACGGCGTCCGACGCGGGCGGCGACGTGCTGGACCAGCTCTTCGACGCTCTGGTCCGCGACTTCTCCGCGCACGCCACCGAGCTGCACGGCAAGGCCTCCACCACCGAGGAGCAGGCCGCCTGGGCGCTGGCCAACGTGCGCCGCCCGGTGTCGGACGCGGCACGGGCCGCCCGGGTGTGGGAGCAGGTCGAGGCGCTCTCCGGCGCGTACGAGATGCAGCCGTAACGGGATCGCAGGCCTGAAGGGCCCCGGGGGTGCCGGTCGGCGGACCGGCACCCCCGGTTTCACGTCCGCCGCGACGGCTACGCGCCCCGGGGGCTTCGGGCCCTCAGGCCCCGAGCCGTTACGTCGGTCGTCGGCGAGGCCCCGAGCCGGTGCGTCAGCGCGTCGGCGCGGCGCCTCAGCCGTCCCCGAGGCCCATGTCCCGGGCCCGGGCCACCGCCTCGGCGCGGGTGGCGACGTGCAGCTTCTCGAAGATGTGCGTGATGTGGTTGCGGACGGTCTTCTCCGCGACCACCAGCTCCCGGGCGATCCGCCGGTTGTCCAGCCCGCGCGCGACCAGGTCCAGCACCTCCGCCTCGCGGGCGGTGAGGTCCGGGAACAGCTGCCCCGCCTCGCGCATCCGGGCCCCGGCCAGCAGGGCGGTGATCCGCCCGGCCACCTCGCCGCCGAACACCGCGCCGCCCGCGGCGACCGTCCGGACCGCGTGCAGCACCTCCTCCCGGCCCGCGCCCTTGACCAGGTAGCCGCGCGCGCCCGCCTGGAGCGCGGCGAGCAGGTTGCCGTCGTCGTCCGACATGGTCAGCATCAGCACCGGCGGCGGCGCCTCCCGGGTGGCGAGCCGGCGCACGGCCTCCAGCCCGGAGCCGTCGGGCAGCGAGAGATCCATGATCACCACGTCGGGGCGGTGCCGGTCGACCGCCTCCGGCACATCGGCGACCCGCTCGGCCTCGGCCACCACGAGGACGCCGGCGGCACTCTCCAGCGCCGCCTTGAGACCCTCCCGGAAGAGGGGGTGATCGTCGACGATCAGTACACGGACGGGCGCTGCTGCGACCGGGCCCGAGGGTGCCCCCGACTGTTCTTCATCCACACGGCCGACACTACCAGCGGCGAACCGGCTACTTTCCGTGACATGCTCGGAAGTCGTCCGCGTGGCGGGCGGTGCGGGAACCGATCCGGCACCGGAACCGGGAACCGGGGACAGGATCCGAGACCGCTGCCTCAGGCGCCCGGGACACCGGGCCCTCGAAACTGGAATCCGGTTTGGTCCACGCCGCCGGCCGGCCCGCCGACCGGGAGTCCGCACCGCCGGGGGTCCGTACCCACCGGGGTCCGTCCCGCCGGCCCGGCCTGACTGCGAGGTGGTGCCATGAGCACGCCGACCCCCGCCCGGCGTCGCACGCCGGCCCAACGACAGCTCACCGCCGCGGCAGTCGTCACCGCGGTCTGCCTCGTCGCCGCGACGCTGTGGATCTGCTACGTGCTGGTGCACCTGGGCGATCCGAACGTCCACCAACCGCGTGACGAACTCGCCATCCTGGTCTACGCCCTGCCGACCGCCGGGGCGGGCATGCTGCTGCACGCCCACCGCCCGGGCAGCCCCCTCGGCTGGGTCATGCTGGTCTACGCGCTGACCGACATCGTGGAGTTCACGGCGGCCGCGCCGGTCTGGGTCGAAGTCACCGACCCGGGCATCGTCGGCGCCGTCGCCGTCCTCGACGCGCTCTGCAGATCGGTCAACGTGACGATCTTCTACGTGCTCCCGCTCTGGCTGCCGGACGGCCGGCTGACGACGCGGCGCTGGTGGTGGTACATCGCGGCCGTGGCCGTGTTCGTGGTCCCGGAGATGTCCCAGCGGCTCGCCCTGCCGAAGGCCTTCGGGCGGCCCAACCCGTTCGCCGGCAACGCCCCGGCGCACTACTTCGGCGTCGCCACCGACGCGCTCGGCGGCCACGACCTGCTGGTCAGCGAATGCCTGATCGCGATCGTCACCGTCGTCCTGCTGACCCGCCTGCTGCGTCCGCGCCGCCACAAGGGTGACCCGGAGGAGCTGCGCCGACACCGGCTGCGGGTCGCGGCGATGCTCGGCGCATACCTGCTCTGGGCCGGGATGCAGGACATGTACTCGCGGACCTGGACCGCGCACTACTGGCGCAGCTACTCGCTGTTCGCCGTCGCCGGGCTGGTGTGGGCGCTCGCGGTGGCGTTCCTGGTCGTCCGCGACCACGGCTGGCGGCTCGACCGGGCGGCCCGCAGCGTGCTGATCGGGCTGATGCTGGGCACCGGCGTCACCGCGCTGTTCGTGGTCGCCGCCGCCGTGCTCTCCACCTGGCTGCTGCCCGGGCACGGCGGGGCGGCCCTGCTGCTGATCGCCCTGATGTACGCGCTCGGCGCGGTCCTGCCCCGGGCGGCGCGACGGGTCGTCGCCCTGGTCGACCGGCTGTACTACGGCGAGCGTGCGCAGCCCTACCAGGTGGTGCGCACGCTCGCCGGGCGGTTGCGGCAGGTCGTCGACCCCGCGCGACTGCCGGAGGCGCTGTGCGCGACGGTCGCCGAGGAACTGCGGCTGCCCGGGGTCACCCTCGCCGTCACCACCAGGGCCGGGCGGCGCACCCTGGCCATCGCCGGACGGCTGGACGGGCGCAGCCAGGACTTCGCACTGGTCCACAACGGGCTGCCGATCGGCGACCTGACCGTCGGCCTGCGCGCGGGCGAGGAGCGGCTGGAGGCCAGCGACATCGACATCCTGCGCTCGCTCGCCGACCAGGCCTCGCCGGCCGTGGCCTCGCTGCGGCTCCAGGAGGACCTTCAGGCCAGCCGGGAGCAGATCGTCGCCGCGCGGGAGGAGGAACGGCGGTGGCTGCGGCGGGACATCCACGACGGACTGGGACCGGCGCTGGCCGGACTGCGGCTGCGGGTGGACAACGCCGCCACGTCGGCCGACGACGGGCTCTCGGACACGCTGCGCGGGGTCTCGGACGGCCTGGGGATGACGATCAAGGAGGTCCGCCGGATCACCGACCGGCTCGGGCCTGCGCCGCTCGGCGAGTTCGGACTGGCCCGGGCGGTCCGGCAGTTGGCGGACACCTTCAGCGGGACGGGGCTGACCGTGACGGCGGAGCTGTCGCCCGAGCCGCTGCCGGAGCTGCCGGCGGCGGTGGAGGTCGCGGCGTACCGCATCACGGCGGAGGCGCTCAACAACGTGCTGCGGCACGCCCGGGCCCGGACGGCGCTGGTGACGCTGCGGGTGGACGACGAGGCGCTGACGCTGACGGTGCGGGACGACGGGGTGGGGTACCGGCCGGACGGGGACTCCCCGGTGGACGGCGGCAGCGGGGTGGGGCTGAGGTCGATGGCGGACCGGGCGGCGGAGATCGGCGGGCACTGCTCGGTCCGGTCGCTGCCGTCGGACCGGGGCACACAGGTGCTGGCGGTACTGCCACGCTCGGCGACGACGGACCGGTGACGGGCCCGACGGCGGACCGGGCAGCAGTCGGCAGATGACGGACGACGGACGGCAGGCAGCGAACGGCGAACAGCTGACGGATTTCGGAATCCGTCAGCTGTTCGCCGTTATTCGTCGGCCGGGATCAGCCGTTCGGGTCGGTCAGGCACCGGGGGTCGGCGGCTTCGTGCACGTACCGGTCTGACAGCCGATGCCACCGCCATCCGGAGTCGGGGTCGGGGTCGGGGCCGGTCCTCGCGACAGCGCGTTGCTGCCGCCGGAGGCCGGGGCCGGGGACGAGCAGGCATGGCGCACGGCCGTGGCCGCCGCGATCACGCCCGCGACCACGCCGGCCGCACAGATCGCCGTGGTGAGCGGGTTCGTTGCCATGAGGTGGTACTCCTTGATCTTCCAAGAGACCGATCGAGGTCGATCGCCCGGTCTCAACTCTGCGGACGGACGCGCCCCGAGCGCATGGGCTTGGTGTCCCATTCCGGTCCCGACTCGGCGCCGGGGGCGCCGATCCGGCCCAGCACGACGGTCACCGGTTCGCGCGATCCGGCCCGGAGGCCGTACCGCTCCTTCGCCCTGACGTAGACCAGGTCGCCGGCGCGCACGGGCACCTCGCCGAGTTCGCCGAGGAAGGCCCCGGCCCCGGACAGGACCAGCAGGAAGGCGTCGGCCGCGCGGTCCTCGTACGGCCCGCAGAGGCCGCCGGGGTCGAGGTCCACGACGCCCACGTCGACCTGCCGCCAGGTCTTGGCGGACTCCGGGCCCGAGCGCTGGGCCGGGATGGCCCCCCGGGAGGGGGTGGGACGGACGGTGAGCACGGTGGTCGGCGCTCCCCGGACGGCGGTGAGCCGGCAGCTGCTGCCGGGCCGGTGGTGCATCGCCTCGCCCGGGGAGAGGATCCGGCCGGCCGCGAACAGCCGGCCGGACAGCACCACGGTCACCGACTCGGCCGACTCGTAGGGGAGTTGGTCGACCCGCACGCCGGGCGGCAAGGTCTCGACGGTCAGCCCGGCGCGGACGGCGGGCCGCTGGTCCGGGTCGATCAGCCGCCGGAGGACGGGCGCGGTGCGGGGGACGGCCGCGGGTACGACGATCACGAGAGGTCTCCTCGAACGGGGACTGGCAGGGCCGGTCGGGGACGGACGGGTGGGTCAGGGCCGGTCCCGGCGGGCGGGTGGGTCAGGGCCGGTCCCGGCGGGCGGCACGGCGCCGGGCCAGGGCGGCGCGGGTGCCGGCGGTGTGCCGGGGGACGGCGAGGGTCAGACAGAGCAGTTCGGCGCCGAGAGGCCCGGCTTCGAGCTGCAGCGTGCGGCCCCGACGGGCCAGCAGCAGATCGCCTTCGGAGGCGAGGTGGTCCGGCTCGTCGGTGAGCCGGCCGACCACGGCGGCGCCGCGCAACACGTGCAGGACGGTCTCGGCATCGGGCCGCCCGGTCAGCTCGTGGTGGGCACCGGGGCTCAGCCGCAGGTGGTCGAAGGCCTCGCAGGCGCTGGCGAGCATCGGGCGCCGAGCCAGGGAGCGGATCCGGACGCGTTCGCCGTTCGGGCCGAGGACGACCATGGCGGCGCCGGTGTCGGTGGTGACGATCATGCGGGTTCATCTCCGCTCGAAGGGGTGCGGACGTCGGCGGGGACGGTCAGGACGGCGTGGAAGTACTCCATCCCGGCGGTGCCGGCGGTGAGGACGGTCCGGGTGCCGAGCGGGAGGACCACGGCGGTGCCCTCGACGAGGGGGGTGCCGCGGTCGCGGGGCCCGTCGTCACGGTCGTCCGGCGAGGCGTCGCGCCGCAGTGCGTTCCCGGGAGGTTCGGCGAGTCCGGAGCCGGCGGTGACGTAGAGCGCGTGCTCGACGCCGTCGGCGGCCACCTCGGTGCTGCGGCCCGGTTCGAGCCGTTGCAGGCCGACGCCGCGCAGCGGTCCCGCGAGCATGCGGCCGGGGTCGACGGCGCCGCGTCGGCGCAGGTCGGTGATGACGGTGCCCGGCATGTCGGGCGCTCCTTCCGGTCGCCGGCGGGCCCTGCGGTCCGCCTCTGCGATCCACGGTCCGGCGCCCGCTGTCCCGGCCGCACGGGGGTTGCGTCCCGGCTCGTTCCCTACGTGATCCCGGCCCGTTCCCGACGTGATCCCGGCCCGATCCCGACGTGATCCCGGCCCGCGCCGGGCCCGATCCCAGTCGCTTCCCGGCCCGATCCCACGCGTTGCCCGACCCGGTCCCGACCCGAGCCCGACCCGAGCCCGACCCGGCCCCCGGCCCCCGGCCCGGCCCAGGTCGGCCCTGGCCGACCCCGGGCCCGGGCCCTCCCGGCCCCCGGAACGACGTACGGTGGAACCGGAGGTCGTGTCATGCACGTCACCGGATCCCACTTCACCCATTTCGCCGACCGCACCGACGCCGGCCGGCGGCTGGCCGCACGCCTCGGGGGCCTCGGCGGCCCCGGGACCGTCGTCGTGGCGCTGCCGAGGGGCGGGGTGCCGGTGGCCGCCGAGGTGGCCGTAGCGCTCGGGGCACCGCTGGACATCTGCGTGATCCGCAAGCTCGGCGTGCCGTACCAGCCCGAGCTGGGCATGGGGGCGATCGGCGAGGACGGCGTCCGGGTGCTGAACGAGCAGGTCATCCGGCTCGCCTCGGTCACCGATGACCAACTGGCGGGGGTGGAGCGGCGCGAGCGCGCCGAGCTGGAGCGGCGGGCCCGCCGGTACCGGGGCGACCGCCCGCCCGCGGACGTGCGCGGGCGCACGGTCGTCGTGGTGGACGACGGCATCGCCACCGGGTCCACCGCCCGGGCGGCCTGCCGGATCGTCCGGGCGCGGGGCGCGGCCCGGGTGGTGCTCGCCGTGCCGGTGGCGCCCGTGGACTGGACCGACCGTCTGGAGGAGGTCGCCGACGAGTTGGTCTGCGTCGACACGCCGTCCCCGTTCTTCGCGATCGGCGAGTTCTACGCCGACTTCTCGCAGACCGAGGACGAGGAGGTGCTGCGGCTGCTCGCCGAGGCCCGCGCGCGGGAGCGGGACGGGGCCGGGGACGGGGCCGGGAACGGGATCGATGAGGGCAGGGACCGGGCCGGCGGTGAGGAGGGCGGGGACGAGTCCGGGGACGGGGTCGACCGCGAGCTGGTGCTGCCCGCCGCCGGGGCCGGCCTCGCGGGCCGGCTGACCGTCCCGGCGGGCGCGTGCGGCGTCGTGGTCTTCGCGCACGGCAGCGGCAGCGGGCGGCGGAGTCCGCGCAACCGCCACGTCGCCGACCGGCTGAACCGGGCCGGGCTGGCCACGCTGCTGTTCGACCTGCTCACCGAGGCGGAGGAGTCGGACCGGCGGAACGTGTTCGACGTCGGGCTGCTGGGCTCCCGGCTGACCGCCGTCGCCCGGCGGCTGGGTGCCGGGAACGGCACCGGGGACGCCCCCGTGCCCGAGACCCGGGGCCTGCCGCTCGGCCTGTTCGGCGCCAGCACCGGCGCCGCCGCCGCGCTGCACACCGCTGCCGAACTGGGCCCGGCCGTGCGCGCCGTGGTCTCCAGGGGCGGCCGCCCGGACCTCGCCGGGGCGGAGGCACTGGGCCGGGTCAGCGCGCCGACGCTGCTCGTGGTCGGCTCCCTGGACACCACGGTCCTCGACCTCAACCGGCGGGCCGGAAGCCGGCTGCGCTGCGAGAGTGAACTGGTGGTGGTGCCGCGCGCGACCCACCTGTTCGAGGAGCCCGGAGCCCTCGACGAGGTCGCTGAGCTGGCCCGGAACTGGTTCCTGCGACACCTTGCCGGGCACCGGTCCGACACCCGGAACCCCTGAACGACCCGTGAACACCGATTGCGCAGACTTCGTGCATCACCCCGGATCGGCAGCACATTTTGCGCAGTGTGAGCTGGGAAAATCTGTTCAGCTTGTACACATTGAGCAGTGAAAAACCGACCTGTTGCCCAACCACCCCGACAGGAGCAAGCTCTCCGCAACCGCACCGCCCACCCATCCGCGGTGTGGCCGCGATCCAGCGGAAGCCTCAAAGCCGAGGCCCGAAGTGGAGGAACGACCGATGACCACGCAGTCCCACGCCCTTGAGCTGACCCCCGAGGAGCGCGAGGCCGGTCTTGACGCCGACCAGCTGCGCCGCCTCGTCGGCCTCGTCGAGCACGACGCGGCCGCCGACCCGTTCCCGGTCACGGCCCAGGACGCGGTCGTCTTCGTCGTCGGCAACGCCACCCAGACGGCCCAGTTCTACCAGGTCGTGTTCGGCATGGAGCTGGTCGCCTACTCCGGTCCGGAGACCGGCCGCCGCGACCGCAAGGCGTACGTGCTCCGCTCCGGCTCCTGCCGCTTCGTGATCAAGGGCGGCGTCCAGCCGGGCAGTGCCCTGCTGGACCACCACCGCCGCCACGGCGACGGCGTCGTCGACCTCGCCCTGGAGGTCCCGGACGTCGACAAGTGCATCGAGCACGCCCGCGCGTCCGGCGCCACCGTCCTGGAGGAGCCGAACGACGTCTCGGACGAGAACGGCACCGTGCGCCGCGCGGCCATCGCCACCTACGGCGAGACCCGGCACACCCTGATCGACCGCTCCCGCTACCACGGCCCCTACCTGCCGGGCTACGTCGTCGCCGAGAGCAAGGTGAAGCACCCGGAGGGCTCGCCCAAGCGCCTCTTCCAGGCCCTCGACCACGCCGTCGGCAACGTCGAACTGGGCCGGATGAACGAGTGGGTGTCGTTCTACAACCGCGTCATGGGCTTCGTGAACATGGCCGAGTTCGTCGGCGACGACATCGCCACCGAGTACTCCGCGCTGATGTCCAAGGTCGTCGCCAGCGGCAACCACCGGGTGAAGTTCCCGCTCAACGAGCCGGCCATCGCCAAGAAGAAGTCCCAGATCGACGAGTACCTGGAGTTCTACACCGGCCCCGGCTGCCAGCACATGGCGCTCGCCACCAACGACATCCTCACCACCGTGGACGTGCTGCGTGCGCGCGGCGTGGAGTTCCTCAACACCCCCGACGCGTACTACGACGACCCGGAGCTGCGCGAGCGGATCGGCAAGGTCCGGGTGCCGATCGAGGAGCTGAAGAAGCGCGGCATCCTGGTCGACCGCGACGAGGACGGCTACCTGCTGCAGATCTTCACCAAGCCGATCGGCGACCGCCCGACCGTCTTCTACGAGTTCATCGAGCGCCACGGTTCGCTGGGCTTCGGCAAGGGCAACTTCAAGGCGCTCTTCGAGTCCATCGAGCGCGAGCAGGACCGACGCGGCAACCTGTGAGCGTCGGAGAGCTCTGACGAACGGTCGAGGAGGACCACGGAGATGGCGTACTACCGGCAGCTGGGCAGCATCCCGCCCAAGCGACACACCCAGCACCGCACTCCCGAAGGCGGCCTGTACTACGAGGAGTTGATGGGCGAGGAGGGGTTCTCCTCGGACTCCTCGCTGCTCTACCACCGGGGCATCCCCTCGGCCGTCGTCAACGCGGTGCCGTGGGAGCTCCCGGACCAGTCCACGGTGCCCAACCATCCACTGCTCCCCCGTCACCTCAAGCTGCACGACCTGTTCGCGGGCCAGGAGTGGAAGTCCGCGGACGTCGTGAGCAGCCGTCAGCTGGTCCTCGGCAACGGCGACGTGCGGATCTCGTACGTCGCCGCCGGGGCCCCCAGCGAGCTGTACCGCAACGGACTCGGCGACGAGTGCGTGTACGTGGAGTCCGGCTCGGGCACGGTCGAGACGGTGTTCGGCTCGATCGAGGTCGGCCAGGGCGACTACGTCATCATCCCGCGCGCCACCACCCACCGCTGGGTGCCCGCCGGTGACGAGCCGCTGCGCGCGTACTGCATCGAGGCGAACAGCCACATCACCCCGGTCAAGCGCTACCTCTCCAAGTACGGCCAGCTGCTGGAGCACGCGCCGTACTGCGAGCGGGACTTCCGCGGGCCGGTCGGCCCGCTGGTGGTCGACGCCCCCGGGGACGTCGACGTGCTGGTCAAGCACCGTGGCCCGCACGGGGTCTCGGGCACCCGCTACACCGTGCCGCACCACCCCTTCGACGTGGTCGGCTGGGACGGCTGCCTCTACCCGTACGCCTTCAACATCCGGGACTTCGAGCCGATCACCGGCCGGATCCACCAGCCGCCGCCGGCGCACCAGGTGTTCGAGGGCAACAACTTCGTGATCTGCAACTTCGTCCCGCGCAAGGTGGACTACCACCCGCTGTCGATCCCGGTGCCCTACTACCACGCCAACGTGGACAGCGACGAGGTCATGTTCTACTGCGGCGGCGACTACGCGGCGCGCAAGGGCTCGGGCATCGGCCAGGGGTCGATCTCGCTGCACCCCGGCGGGCACACCCACGGGCCGCAGCCGGGCGCGTACGAGCGCAGCATCGGCGCGGAGTTCTTCGACGAGCTCGCCGTCATGGTGGACACCTTCCGCCCGCTGGAGCTCGGCGAGGGCGGCCGGGCGAGCGAGGACGACAACTACGCCTGGACCTGGGCCGGTCGGGGGCCCGGGCGATGAACGGCCTGCCTCCGGGGGGTGTCATCCCCGAGCTGTTCCACGGGCTCTTCGACGACGCGGCGGTGTTCCCGCCGGGGAACCTGCCGGTCGCCGAGGCGGTGCCCGCGCACCGCGTCCATCGCGCGGCCTGGTACGCCGAGGCGGTCGGCCCGCTTCTCTGCGGGGCGGGCCGGCTGGGCGAGCTGGCCGCGGCGGTGGACGCCGGCCCGGCGGTGACGGCCGCCGCGGGCGGTTCCGCGGAGGCGGGCGGTCCGGCCGGCTCGGGCGGTCCGGCGGGGGCGGGCGTCGCGCCGCTCAGGGTCGGGCTGGTGCTGCCGGGGGGCAGCGCCGAGCTCGCCGGGGCGCTCGCCGCCGCCGCGCCGTTCGGACTGGCCGGCGTCGAACTGGCCACCCGGGACGCCGCCGAGGCGGTCGCCGCACTGGACCGACTGCTGCCGCCGGACGTCCCGGCCGCCGTCGAGCTCC
The DNA here is from genome assembly GCF_040651155.1 of Kitasatospora sp. NPDC048545. NCBI lineage: Bacteria > Bacillati > Actinomycetota > Actinomycetes > Kitasatosporales > Streptomycetaceae > Kitasatospora > Kitasatospora sp. NPDC048545. The sequence goes on along the minus strand of NZ_JBEZIQ010000003.1, from coordinate 241,114 downwards.
CGCGCGAACTCCTGCGCGGGGACGACCTGGAGGCCGTCCTGGACGTGCTGGTGGACAGCCCGTACCGGGCGAAGTTCCGCACCGGCGGCCTGGTCGCCGAGGCCTTCCCGGACGAGGCGGAGCTGGCCGCCTTCCTGACCGGCTGCGCGCAGCGCGGACTGCCGTACAAGTGCACGGCGGGACTGCACAACGCCGTCCGGCACACCGACCCGGAGACCGGGTTCGAGCACCACGGCTTCCTGAACGTGCTGCTGGCCGCGCAGGAGACCGACCCGGCCGCAGCCGTAGCGGTGCTGGCGGAGCGCGACGGCGAGGCCCTGGCCAAGGCGGTGCACACACTGACCGATCGTCAGGTTACCGTGATCCGCAACTCGTTCACCGCCTTCGGAACCTGCAGCATCGCCGAGCCCCTGGGCGACCTGGCCGCGCTCGGCCTGCTGTCGTCGCCCACTCCACCGCACCAGGAGGACCGTTGACCACCCCCCGCAGCTGGCTCGCCAGCGCCCAGGACTCGCCGTTCGGCGTGCACAACCTGCCGTACGGCGTCTTCACCGCCGCCGACCAGCCCGGTCGGCGGCGGATCGGCGTGCGCGTCGGGGACTTCGTGCTGGACGCCGGGGCGGCCGCCCGCGCGGCCGGCGCGCCCTCGGCACTGCTGGAAGCGGACTCGCTCAACCCGCTGATGGCGGCGGGGCGTCCGGTCTGGACCCGGGTGCGGGCGGACCTCACCGGGTGGCTCACCGACGAGTCCTTCCGCGAGGCGCTGTCGCCGGCGCTGCTGCCGGTGGACGAGGTCGAACTGCACCTGCCGTTCCAGGTCGCCGACTACGTCGACTTCTACGCCTCCGAGCACCACGCCACCAACCTCGGCCGGATCTTCCGCCCCGGCTCGGAGCCGCTCACGCCCAACTGGAAGCACCTGCCGATCGGTTACCACGGACGGGCGGGCACCGTCGTGGTCTCCGGCACGCCGGTGGTGCGGCCGCACGGGCAGCGCAAGGCGCCCGCCGACCCGGCGCCCACCTTCGGACCCTCGCGCCGCCTGGACATCGAGGCCGAGGTCGGCTTCGTCGTCGGCGCGCCCTCGGAGCTGGGCCGGCCTGTCACGCTGGACGACTTCCGCGAGCACGTGTTCGGCGTCTGCCTGCTCAACGACTGGTCGGCGCGCGACATCCAGGCCTGGGAGTACGTGCCGCTCGGCCCGTTCCTCGGCAAGTCCTTCGCGACCTCGATCTCGCCGTGGATCGTCCCGCTGGACGCGCTGCAGCACGCCCGGGTCACGCCGCCGGCGCGCGACGTCGAGCCGCTGGCATACCTGGACGACCGGGGCGGCGAGCCGTGGGGCCTGGACCTGGCGATGGAGGTCCGGCTGAACGGGCACCTGGTCTCCCGCCCGCCGTTCGCCGGGATGTACTGGACGGCGCAGCAGCAGCTGACCCACATGACCGTCAACGGCGCCTCGCTGCGCACCGGCGACCTGTTCGCCTCCGGGACGGTCAGCGGGCCGGAGCCGGAGACCCGGGGTGCGTTGATCGAGCTGACCTGGAACGGCGAGGAGCCGCTGAAGCTCCCGGACGGCACCACCCGCACCTTCCTGGAGGACGGCGACGAGGTCGTCATCACCGCCACCGCGCCCGGGGCGGGCGGCACCGTGGTCGGGTTCGGCGAGGTGACCGGGCGGGTCCGGGGCTGACGACGGGCGCCCATCCCCGACGGATGGCCGGCGGCAAGCGGCGGGTGCCGGATGACGGGTGACAGATAACAGATGACGGATGACAGCTGACAGATTTCATCATCTGTCAGCTGTCATCCGTCTCCCCGGGATCCGACCGCTCCCTCCCTCACCCTCCCGCGCTCCGGCGGCGCTCCCGGGCGCAGCCCCCGTTCCGGCCCGGTGATCACAACTCCGCACCGCCCCCGGTACGGTGGGCGTCGGCAGCGGACAACGGAGGACGGCGGACGTCGCGCGACGGCGGACGGACCTCACGAAGGGGACGGGAGCGGGCCCGATGAGCGCAGAGGTGGCGGAGGTCCAGGCATTCCTGGACGGCGGGGTCGGACGGATCGTGCTGAACCGGCCGCGGGCGCTCAACTCACTGACCCACGGCATGATCACCGCCGTGCGCGCGACCCTGGACGAGTGGGCCACGGACGACCGGGTGCGCGTCGTCGTCCTCACCGGCGCGGGCGAGCGCGGACTCTGCGCGGGGGCCGACATTCGCGCGATGCACGACGACGCCAAGGCCGGCGGTGCCGGCACCCGGGCGTTCTTCCGCGACGAGTACCGGCTGAACGCCCTGATCGCCCGCTACCCGAAGCCGTACGTCGCGGTGATGGACGGCATCACGATGGGCGGCGGCGTCGGCCTGTCCGCCCACGGCGCGGTCCGGATCGTCACCGAGCGCTCCACCGTCGCGATGCCCGAGACCCGGATCGGGCTCGTCCCGGACGTCGGCGGCAGCCGCCTGCTCGCCCACGCCCCGGGCGAGTTGGGCATCCACCTCGGGCTCACCTCGGCCTCGATGGGCCCGGGCGACGCACTGCTGTGCGGGTTCGCGGACCACTTCGTGCCCTCGGCGCGGATCCCGGAGCTCCTCGACGCCCTCGCCCGTGGCACCGACCCGGCCGCGTCGGCCACCGGCCCCACCACCGCCGACGTCGACGCCGTCGTCGCCGCGCACGCCGAGCCCGCGCCGCCCGCCGCCCTGGCCGAGCAGCGCACCTGGATCGACGCCTGCTACGCGGCCGAGACCGCCGAGGAGATCGTCGAGCACCTGCTGAACTCCGGTGTCCCGAAGGCGAAGGAAGCCGTCGAGCTGATCCTCGCCAACTCCCCCACCGCCGTGAAGGCCGCCCTGGCCGCGCTGCGCCGGGCCCGTACGCTCCCCTCCCTGGAGGCCGTGCTCGACCAGGAGTACCGCGTCTCCTGCGCCGCGCTGGACGGCCACGACCTGGTCGAGGGCATCCGCGCCCAGGTCATCGACAAGGACCGCAACCCCCGCTGGGAGCCCGCCGCGCTCGCCGGGGTGACGGCGGTCGACGTCGCCCGCTTCCTCGCCCCGCGCGAGGGCGACGAGCTGGGCCTGGCCTGACACCCCGGGGCGGGCGTTCCACCGCCCGACCGTGCGGCCACGACGCCGGCCCCGGCCCGCCCTCACCGGGCTGGTGACCGGCGTCTCGCATATCAAGACTGGCGCGGACCAGGGCACGTCGTAGATCGTTGGGTGGTCAGGGCGCGCCCACACGGCGCCGAGCAGCGGACATGGGAGTCGACGGCGATGACCGAGACCGAGACCTACGAGACGATCCTGGTCGAGCGCAAGGGCCGGGTGGGGCTGATCACGCTCAACCGGCCCAAGGCGCTGAACGCGCTGAACACCCAGCTGATGAACGAGGTGGTCGCGGCCGCCACCGCCTTCGACCGGGACCCCGAGATCGGCTGTCTGGTGGTCACCGGTTCGGAGAAGGCCTTCGCGGCCGGCGCCGACATCAAGGAGATGCAGGGCAACCGCTTCCCGGACGTCTACCTGGACGACTGGCTGGGCCCGTGGGACCGCTTCGGCGCGCTGCGCAAGCCGGTCGTGGCGGCGGTGGCCGGCTTCGCGCTGGGCGGCGGCTGCGAGCTGGCGATGATGTGCGACATCCTGCTGGCGGCGGACACCGCGAAGTTCGGGCAGCCGGAGATCAAGCTCGGCGTCATCCCCGGCATCGGCGGCTCGCAGCGGCTGACCCGGGCGGTCGGCAAGGCGAAGGCGATGGAGCTGTGCCTGACCGGCCGGATGATGGGCGCCGAGGAGGCCGAGCGGGCCGGCCTGGTCTCCCGCATCGTCCCCGCCGACCAGCTGCTCGCCGAGGCCCTGGCCACCGCCGAGACCGTCGCCGCGATGTCCACCCCCGCGGCGATCATGCTCAAGGAGAGCGTCAACCGCTCGTACGAGACCACCCTCGCCGAGGGCGTCCGCTTCGAACGGCGGCTCTTCCACGCGGCCTTCGCGACCGCGGACCAGAAGGAGGGCATGGCGGCCTTCGCCGAGAAGCGGCCGCCGTCCTTCACCAACAGCTGACGGCCCGCGGCTGACGGATGACGGATGACCGTCGACGGATGACAGCTGACAGATTTCAGATGATGAAATCTGCCAGCTGAAATCTGTCAGCTGTCATCCGTCGCTCACCGGCTGTTCGCCGCGGTCATTCCTCCACCGCCGCCTCTACCGCCGCCTCCACCTCCGCGGCGTCTTCCCCGATGCCTTCCCCGGCCGCGCCCGTGACCGCAGCCGTGACCGCGGCCGCGGCCGCCTCCGCGTCCTCCTCCAGCACCACCGTGTTCAGCCGGGCGAGCCCGCTGCGGGTCGCGGCGACCACGATCCGGTCGCCGGGCGCGAGCTGCCGGGTGCGGTCGGGCAGACCCCACTGCAGCTGCGCGCCGCGGGCGAAGCGGACGGCGATCACCCGGACTCCGCCCGGGTCCTCCAGGTCATGCCGGTTCAGGCCGATCAGCCCGCTGCCGTCCCCCGCCACCAGCTCGGCGATCAGCAGCACGTGCCGGAACACCGACAGCGTCCCGCGCACCTCGCGCCCCATCAGCGCCGCCGCGAAGGCGGGTGCGGCCAGGTAGGACACCGACCGCGAGGCCGCGTTGTCCAGCGTCTTGTAGAAGTGCCCGGCGAAGTCGTCGTCGAACAGCCGCACCACCACCCGGACCTCGGGATTGCCGTGCCGCGCCTCCAGCGCCGCCTCCAGGTTGGTGGCGTCGTCGCCGCTGACGGCGACCAGCGCCCGGCTGTGCTTCAGCCGGGCCCGGCGCAGCTGCTCGTCGAACGGGCCCTCGCCCATCACGACCGGGATCCCGAGCGCCCGGACGGCGGCGACGCCGCGCGCCTGCGGGTCCCGCTCCATGCAGACCACGGGCACGCCCAGGTCGTGCAGTTGGGTCGCGACCCGGGTGCCGACGTTGCCGAGCCCGACGACGATCACGTGGTCCCGGGTGCCCGCTCCCGGGTTGCGCGGCTGGCCGCGCCGTCCGGACCCCAGCACCTCGACCGCGATGGCGGTGGCGACCGGCGCGAAGGTGATCCCGCAGATGGTGATCACCACCTGCGCGACCCGCTGCCAGATCCCGCCGGTGCCCGTCCCGGCGGCGATGTCCGCGAGCTGGTCGGGCTGGGCGGCGCCGGCCAGGTCGAGCAATGAGATGTAGACGGTCCAGCCGAAGTTGCGGTTGAGGTACCAGAGCACGCCGAAGGCCATCAGGACGGCGGCGAGGGCGGTGAGCAGCACCAGCCGCATCCGGGCGCTGGTGAAGAAGCGCATGGTGTCGAGCAGTCGCCAGCGCAACCGCCGCCGCCAGTCGATCGGTTCCCGTGGCTCGATCCGCAGCACCTGCAGCGCGGCGGTGCCGCCCGATTCCTCTTCCCCGGGGGCGGCCGCGGATTCCGGTTCGCGCCGCACGCCTCCCGGGCGGACCGGCCCGTCGTCGCCGAACTCGCTGGCGAGCCGGACGAATTCGGCCGAACCGCCCTGCTGTTCGGGCAGCAGCCGGATCTTGCTGAGATCCTGCCGGTCGATCTGGTCGGCGACCACGCAGACCCGGTCGGAGGTGATGGCGTCATCGAAGGCGATGTGCAGGTACCGCCCGTCGATCTCCACCGAGTTGGGGCGTCCGAGGGCGGCGGCGGCGAACGCCGGGGCCGCCGTGGCCGATCCGGAGAGCGCGGCACCGTTCTTGAGCAGCCGTTCGATGTTCTCGCCGAGGCGCTGGTTGAACATCCGGAACACGATCCGGATGTCCGGGTTGTGGTTCTGGGCGCTGAGCGCGGCGTGGATGTTCTCCTGGTCGCTGCCCTCGACCAGGGCCAGGCCGCGGGCGGTGCCGATGGACACCGCGCGCAGGGCCTCGTCGGTGATGCTGGTGTACTCCACGACCACGGCGACGCCGTCGAGTTGCTCGATCCGCGGCGCGTGGTCGCGGGTCCGGTCGGCGACCAGGACGACGACCGGGACCTCGTAGTGTTCGACGAGTTCCAGGATCAGTCGGTGTGCCAGCGCGTTGCCCCCGCAGACGATGTAGTGCTGGCTGATCGGCTCGACCGGAGGGGTCCCCCACCCTTCAGAAGTCATACCGCCGGATGCTATCGACCGTGGGTGGCCGGAGGATGTCATTCCGGCGACCGGGGCGGATCCCCCGAACGGCCGTATCCGACACGCGCCGCGGCGGCGGGACGGAGACGCTGGGGTTCGACTTCTGCCCCTGCCCGAGGAGTGACGCCACCGTGGTCTCACCGATCATCAACCCCGACGGTTCCCCAGTCCAGGGCCCGCTCGGCATGCTCGCCAAGGCCGCCTGGCAGGTCCTGCTGGTCGCCGGACTCGCCTCGCTCGCCCTCGGGATCGTGGTCTTCTCCTGGCCCGAGGAGACCCTGATGGTGGTGGGCGTGCTGTTCGGCCTCTACCTGCTGGTCATCGGCATCGTGCAACTGGTCGCCGCGTTCGGCACCCACGCCACCACCGCGCTACGGGTGCTGGCCTTCATCAGCGGCGCGATCTGCGTGCTGCTCGGGCTCCTGTGCTTCCGCAGCGCGGCGCAGTCGGTGCTGCTGCTCGCGATCTGGATCGGGATCGGCTGGCTCTTCCGCGGCATCACGCAACTCTTCGCCGCGATCTCCGACCCGCTGATGCCGGCCCGCGGCTGGCAGGCCTTCGCGGGCGTGGCCAACACGCTGGCCGGCGTCCTGCTGATGGTCTGGCCGGTCGGCTCGATCACCGCGCTGGCCGTGCTGGCCGGCTGCTGGCTGGTGATCCTGGGCCTGATCGAGATCGTGACGGCGATCCGGCTGCGCAGCCGCGCCAAGGAGATCCCGTCGGGGGTCTGAGCGGAGCACCTTCGAGCACCGTGCCGGTTCGAGCACCGTGCCGGTTCGAGCACCGTGCCGGTTCGAGCACCGTGCCGCTTCGACCACCGCGCCGCGGAGGCCGCGCCTCCGGCCGGAGCCGCCCGCCGCCGTCACGGACGCGGGGCGTACCCGAGCCGGAAGGTGGCGGCCTCCAGCCGTTCCGCGTCCAGGCGGACCTCGGTCAGCCGCTCGGCCAGCGCGAACGCGGCCTCGGTGTGCAGCCCGTTCCGCTCCCCGGCGAGGTCGAAGCCGCAGGCCGTCAACAGCTCGGGGATGCCGGTGGCGTCGGCGTCCGAGCCGTGCCGCTGGTCGGCGAAGAGCGGCTCGAAGTGGAGCCGGCAGCGCCCGTGCTCCCACCAGTGGAAGCTGTCCTCGGCGTTGACGTTCCGGAAGTGCGAGACCAGCCGGGTGCCGTCGGTGAGCCGGGGGACGACCTCGTGGAGGCCGCCGAGGTAGCCGTACGGCTCGATCGCGAGCGCCCAGCCGTCCAGCTCGGTGACGGCCACGAGCAGCCGGTCGTCGTCCTCGCCGAGCAGGGCCTCGGCGTCCTCGTCCTCCCCGTCGTCGAAGACCTCCCAGGCGGTGACCACCGCGTCCAGCCCGGTGACCTCGCGGCCGGACAGGGCGTCGAAGCGGCGCAGCAGTTCGTCGGCGGAGATCCCCTGGACGTGGGTGAGGCAGTAGGCCTCGCCCAGCACGGGGTAGCGCTGCTCGAACCAGGCGTAGTCGGTGGCGTGTGCGGTGGTCATGCCCCGATGATGCCGGACCTCACCGACACCACCGGTGCCGGGCTGCCGGGGCCCGCCTGCTCGGGACCGGCCCGCGTGCTCGGAACCGGCCCGCGTGCTCGGGACCGGCCCGGTGGGCGGAACCTCCCCCGGGCCGGTGGGTTCAGAGCCAGACCGGCTCGTCCGTCCCCCACCGCCCGGGCGGGCGGGCCCAGTCGACGGGCGCGCCCGCGTAGCCGATCGGCGGCAGGGCGTGCCGCAGCCGCCCGTACGCGGAGTCGGTCTCGACGAGCCACCTCGCCGGGTCGTAGGACTCCTGCGGATCGTTCGGCCCGTGCGGCTCCTGCAGCCCGTGCGGCTCGGATTCCTGCCCCGGGGTCTCCCGGGGGATGCCGTGCAGCAGCCAGGAGGCCGTGCCGGCCAGGGAGAAGCGCAGGTGGCGGCCGCCGGGAGGGCGGGTGCGCTGGTCGGTGAGGGCGCGCAGGACGGCGGCGGCGATGAGGTAGCCGGTGCCGTGGTCGAGGGCCTGGGCGGGCAGCACCCCGGGGCGGCCGTCGGGTGCGGCCTCGTGGGCGGCGATGCCGACACCGGCCTGGACCAGGCTGTCGAAGCCCCGCCGTGCGGCCCACGGGCCGGTCCAGCCCCAGGCGCAGATCTGGGCGACGACCAGGTCGGGCCGGCGGGCGAACAGTGCCTCGGGGGCGAGGCCGTGGGTGTCGAGGGCGCCGGGGCGGTAGCCGGTGACGACGACGTCGGCGGTGGCGAGCAGTTCGTCGAGGACGGCGCGGTCGGCGGGCTCGGCGAGGTCGAGGCGGGTGGAGCGCTTGCCGAAGCCGGTGTCGGCGTGGGCGTCCTCGGCCTCGGGCAGCCGGGGCGAGTCGACGCGCAGGACGTCGGCGCCGAGCAGGGCGAGGGTGCGGGTGGCGACCGGCCCGGCGATCACCCGGGTGAGGTCGAGTACCCGGACCCCGGCGGCGGGCCGGTCCACCGGCGCCGCGCCGAGCGGGCGGGCGCCGGCGCCGTCGGCGGCAGGGGCCGAGCCGACGGCACCGGTGGTGCCGACCTCCAGGTGCTCCACCAGGGGGTGCACGGCCCCGCTCACCGGCGCGACGGCCACCGCGAGCGCCCCGGCCGCGTACGCGCGCTCCTGGACCTGCTCGGCCGGCAGCGCGCCGAGGACCTCCGCGAGCTGCTCGGGCCCGGCGTCCGCGGCGAGGCCGAGGGCGGCCAGCAGCCGGGTGCGGTGGTGCTGATAGTTGGCGTGGGTCCGGACCCAGCCGTCGGCGGTGCGCCAGAAGCCGGAGTACGGGGCGAAGCTGACGGGCGTACGGCCGTCGACCGTCAGGTGCCGCTCGCTGACGAAGGCGGTGGCGACCGCGCCCTGGTCCACCCGGACGTCGGGGACGGCACCGCCGCCACGGAGGGCGGCGAGCTCGGCGGCGGCGAGCGAGCAGACCGCCACGGTCGCCCGGGCAAGGCGCCGCACCGGCAGTCCGGAGGGAAGGACCTCGTCCGGGCCCTGGAAGCGCACCCGTTCCAGCAGGTCCACCGGCCCGCCGAGGGCCGCCCAGGCGTCGGCGGTGGGCCGGTCGGCGACCTGGCCGGTGGCGTGGCCGGCGGCGTGGCCGGCGGGACGGTCGGCGGCTCCGCCCGTGGCGTGCACGGAACGGGTGGGTTCTGCGGGCAGCGGACGATCAGTCATGTCCGGCATTGTGCTCCCCTTCCCGGCCGCCCGCCGTGACGCCCGCCACTGGCGTCGACGGTCCCGCCGGAGCCGCTGCCGGCAGTTCCGCCGGGACCGGTGCCGACATGCCCGACGCGGTCGCGGTCGCGGCCCCGAACGCCGGGGACGCCGCGCTGCCCGAGGCCGTCCGGGGCGACCGACCGGGGCCGCCGGCCGACGGGTAGGGTGCCAACCGGGGGTCGGCGTGGCCGCCCGTGGGGCAGAGCGACGCGCAGCGACCAGGGGGACGACGTGCAGGTGATCCGCCGGCTCGACCTGGGGTACTTCGTCCGGCCGGCCGCCGAGGTGGGCGGCCCGGAGCCGCGGGTGGAGCCGGTGCTCGCGTACCTGGTCCGACGCCCGGAGGGACTGCTGCTCTTCGACACCGGGATCGGCGGCGGCGAACCGGAGACCGAGGCGCACTACCGCCCGGTCCGCCACCCGTTGCCGGAGGCGCTCGCCGCGGCTGGGGTCTCCCTCGCCGACATCGACCTGGTGGTCAACTGCCACCTCCACTTCGACCACTGCGGCGGGAACCCGCTGTTCGCCGGCACGGCCGTCCTGGTCCAGGCGGGCGAGCTGGCCGCCGCCCGGCGCGGCGGCCACACCATCGACGCGCTGGTGGACTTCCCCGGCGCCGACTACCGCGAACTCGACGGCGAGGCGGAGGTCTGGCCCGGCGTCCGGGTGCTGCCCACCCCCGGCCACACCGAGGGCCACCAGTCGTTGCTGGTCGACCGTCCGGGCGGCCCGGTCCTGCTCGCCGGCCAGGCGTACGACTTCGCGTCCGAGTACGGGCAGGCGCTGCTCGCCCGGCAGGCGGCGCGCGAGGGCGTGGCCGCGCCGCTGCCCGGCTACCGGCCCTGGCTCGACCGGGTGGCGGAGCAGGGGCCGCGCCGGGTGCTCTTCGCGCACGACCACGCGGTGTGGGAGCCGGGCGAGTAGCCGCACCGGAGGCCCGGGAACGGGTTCCGGGAGGCCCGGGAACGGGTTCCGGGAGGCCCGGGAACGGGTTCAGAAAGCGAAGCGCAGCGAGCGGACCCGGTGGTCGAAGCTGGACGGGACGAGCTCCGGCTCACCGACCGAACGGGCCTCGGGCAGCCGGGTGAACAACTCACGGAACAGGGCCGTCATCTCCTGCCGGGCCAGGTGCGCGCCGAGGCAGTAGTGCGGGCCCCCGCCGCCGTAGCCGAGGTGGGGGTTGGGCGTGCGGGTGATGTCGAAGGACTCCGGGTCGGGGAAGACCGACTCGTCCCGGTTGGCGGAGCCGTAGAACAACGCGACCTTCTCGCCCGCACGCAGCAACGGACCGCCGGGGCCGCCGAGTTCGTGGTCGACGGCGACGGTCCGGTGGAACTGGATGATCGGCGTGGCGTGACGGACCATCTCGTCCACCGCGCCACCGAGCCGCCCGTCCAGGTCGGTGAGGAGCAGGGCCCGCTGCTCGGGGTGCGCGGTCAGCAGGTGCAGGCCGTGCGCGAGCGCATTGCGGGTGGTCTCGACCCCGGCGACCAGCAGCAGGGTGAAGAAGGCGCCGAGTTCGCGACCGGCGAGCCGGCGGCCGTCCACGTCGGCGGTGACCAGCGCGGAGATCAGGTCCTCGGCCGGCCGGCGGCGGCGCTCCCGGCCGATCCCGGCCACGATGGCCTGCATCCGGGCGAGCGCCCGGAGTCCGCGCCCGGGCGACCGGAGCCGGTGGCGCAACGAGCGGGCCACCCCGATGTCCGCGGACGTGCGGTTCACCAGGTCGAGGATGGCGCGGCGCGGCCGCTCGGGGATGCCCATCATGGTGCAGATCACCTGGAAGGGGAGTTCGGCGGCGACCGCGGTCACGAAGTCCTCCGGCCGCTCCCGCTCGATCCGGTCGACCAGGGCGACGCTGATGCGGCGGACGTCCTCCTCGACCCGGCCGAGCAGCCGCGGGGTGAACGCCCGCGAGACGATCCGGCGCAGCTGGGCGTGGCGGGGGTCGTCCAGGTTGACCATCGAGTCGCCGAACAGCAGCCGGACCCAGCGGGCCGGGGCCGGGGTGGTGACACCGGGACCGCTGAGGAAGACGGCGGACGTGCGGCTGGCCTCGACCACGTCGGCGTGGCGGACCAGGGCGTGGAAGCCCTTGCCGGTGGCGCGGTCGCCGAAGAACACCGGGCCGGGCAGGCGGCGCAGTTCGGCGAAGGCGGCGGCGCGCTCGGGGGCGGGCAGCCGCCAGAAGCGCGGGTCGGCGAGGTCGGTGGTCCCGGTGGTCCCGGCTGATTCTGCAGGCCGGGTCGTGCCGGCGGCTGCGGCGGGAGTGCCCGGGTCGGCCGGGTCAGCCGAATCGGACGGCTCGACCGGCTCGACAAAGTCGGCGAAGGACTCCGTGACTTCCGTCGGGGTCTCCAAGGTCGGACCTCCCTGCTGCTGGACGACACCGCTCCGATACGCACGCAACGTATCCACTCGCGCACATCTAGTGAGCACGCGGTGAGTGCTTGTCAAGCCGCACCGATGGTCGTACGAGCAGCCGTTCGGATCGGCGCACCGGGATCGAGGACGGCCGAGCCGGGCCGGACGAGCTGTCGGCCTGGCCGTCGGGTGAGCGGCCGGGCATGGTCTCACGGGGCGGAACCAGCCAATACCGGAGGGTGCGGCCCGGGCCGAGCGGGGCGGGTGCGACGATGAGTGCCATCGTGATGACCGACCGGATCCGCCTGTTGCGCGCCGTGGTCTTCGCCGCGCTGTGCGTGGCGATGGCTGCCACCGCGCACGTCGCCATGGCCGGATCCGGGGTCTCGCCCACGGTGCTGGCCGGCGCGTTCGGGGCGGTCCTGGGACTGACCTGGCTGCTCGCCGGTGCGCGGCGCGGACTCGGCGTGATCAGCGTCTGGATGGTCGCCGCACAGACCGCACTGCACCAGTTGTTCGAACAGGCCGGGGCGTTCGGCCGCGGTGGCGGCGGTCTCGGCCGGCTCGCCACCACCGACTGGACCTCCCTGCTGCTCTGCAACCCGGACCACGCACCCGGCGGACTCTCGCCGGTCGAGCTGGCACGGATGGCGGGCCTCGACCCGGCCACCCCGCCGGCCACCGGCGGCCTGCGCCCCATGGCGGGGATGCACCACGGGGCCGCGGGGGCGGGCGCCTCCGCCGACGGGGCGGCCGTGGACACGGGCCTGTCGGGGATGGCGGGCATGCCCGGCATGTCCCACCCGATGCCCGGCGGGATGCCCGACGCAACGACGGTCGGCACGGCGCACGACATGGCGGGCGGCGTGGCGGGCGACCTGTCCCACGGCATGGCGCCGGGAATGGCCGTCGCCCACGTGCTGGCCGCGCTGGCGTGCGCGCTGCTGCTGTGGCGCGGCGACGCGGCACTGGTCCGGCTCTTCGACCTGCTCTCCGCGCTCGGCACCGTCCTCGCCGGAGTGCTGCTGCTCCCGCTGCTGGCGCTGTTCGTGCGCCCCCTCGGCCACCGGGCCCCGACACCGCCCCGGCCCGCCGACGACCGGGCCCGGCCACCCCGCTCGGTGCTGCTCACGCACGCCGTCGTCCGGCGTGGACCGCCGGCGTTCGACCTCGCCTGCTGACGCGCCCGCCGCTGCGCTCCCCCGGCCACCTCCGGCCACCGGAACCCCCGCGACGGGCAGGTCGCCCTGCCGTACGGCCGCACCCTCCGCCGCCGTACCGCCAGGGTGCGGGCCCGCGCCCGCCGCCGTGCCACTCCCGTTCCCCGGGAGGTTCGGTGCGCCGCGCGGCTGCCCACGGACGCCGACGGTGCCGCCGTGAACGGTGCCGTCCCCAGCCCTCCCCTCGGGACCTTTCCATGCCTGACTACGACGGCGCACCGGCTGCGGCCGGCGCCACCGTCCTGCCGCTCCACGCCCGGCGGGCCTCCTGGAGCGCGACCGCCGGCCTCGCCCTACGGCCCGATGCGTTCCTGCCCGGCGCTTTCCTGCCGGATGCCCTTCGGTCCGGCGACTTCCTGCCGGATTCCCTTCGGTCCGGCGTCCGCGCGCCCGACGGCCGGGAGCCCGGCCGGCAGGCGGGCCGACCACTCGGGCGACGGCCCGTCGGCGGCGACCGCCCGGACGTGGCCGCTCAGCCGCTCGGCCCGGTCCAGCCAGTCCCGGCAACCCGTGCAGCGCGCGACGTGCTTGTCCAGCCGGGCCTCCGGCAGCCCGCTCGGTTCGCCGTCGAGCCGGGCGGACAGAGCGGTACGGAACTGCGCGCATCTCATAGGACCATCGTCCCGCACAGCCGTCTTGGCGGGACCGGCCGGGTCGGAGGCCGCCGTGGATGACGAGCAGCTCACCGCACTCGCGCTGACCGCCCGCGCCGGCCGGGCCGCGGACGTCGAGGCCTTCGTCCGCGCGACCCAGCGCGACGTCTGGCGCTTCGTCGCCCACCTGACCGACGTACAGTCCGCCGACGACCTCGCCCAGGAGACCTTCCTGCGCGCACTGCGCAGCCTGCCGGCGTTCGCGGGGCGCTCCTCGGCCCGCACCTGGCTGCTGTCGATCGCCCGGCGCACGGTGATCGACCGGTACCGGATGGCCGCCGCCCGGCCTCGCTGCGCGGCGCTGCCGGACTGGCAGGAGGCGGCGGAACGGCAGTGCGGTGCGCCGGAGGCCGGGTTCGAGGACGGCATCGCGCTCGACGACCTGCTCGACCGGGTGCCCGCCCAGCGACGGGAGGCCTTCGTGCTGACCCAGGTGGTCGGGCTGAGCTACGCCGAGGCGGCCGAAGTCGCCGGATGCCCCGTCGGCACAGTCCGCTCCCGGGTCGCCCGGGCACGGGAGGAGCTGGTGGCGCGCCTGCAGGCGGCGGAGGCCGGGGAACTCGCCACCGCCTGCTGAGCGGTGACGCGGCAGCCGACCGACAGGCGCCAGGTCGGCGGTGGGCGGTCGGCAGTCGGCAGTCGGCAGTCGGCAGTCGGCAGTCGGCCGGTAACGACTGACAGATGACAGCCGACAGATTTCGAAATCTGTCAGCTGTCATCTGTTCGCCCGCCGACCGCCGCCCGCCGCCCGAACCCGCCATCCGCCTTGCCGCCCGCCACTGCCACCGCCGTCCACCACCGGGCGTCGCGTCCGAAAAATTCCCCCATGTGTTCGGAACCGGAGCCGTCGCGCCCCCGACTGCTGTACCGGACCCCGCCGCCGAGGCGGTGTCCGCTACCGCAGGACGGGAACGGAGGGACTCCATGGCAGCGCGACAGCCCACGGCTTCCGCATCGCTGACGCCCCATCAGGCCGGGCCCGTCGACCGCTGGAGCCTGGTCGTGGCCGCAGGCCTGCTGTCGTTCGTCGCGATGCTCGACATGAACGTGGTCAACCTCGCGCTCACCGACATCGCGACCGGCCTGAAGGTCTCCCCCGGGGTCGCGCAGTGGGCTGTCCTCGGCTACCAACTCCCCCTCGTCGCACTCCTCCTGCCCGCCGGCCGCTGGCTGGACCAGGTCGGCACCCGGTCCGCGCTGCTGCTCGCGGTCGGGTGCTTCGCCGGCTGCAGCGTGCTGGCGGCCGGCGCCCCGTGGGCGGGCTGGCTGATCGCCGCCAGGCTGCTCCAGGGCGCCTTCGGGGCCGTGCTGTTCGTCCTGATGCCGGTGCTCGCCGCGACGTCCGTGCGGCCCGAACTGCGCGGGCGGGCGATGAGCGTGCCGGCCACCCTCGGCCCGCTCGGCGCCGTGACCGGCCCGGTCATCGGCGGCCTGCTGCTGGACCACCTCGGCTGGCGGGCGATCTTCCTGGTCAAACTGCCGGTCTGCCTGGCTGCCGTCCTGATCGTGCGCCGGCACGCCCCGCGGCGCGGCGGGCTGCGTCCGCCGGACCGGGGTTCGCTCGGCGACGCCGCCCTGATCGGCGGCGCGGTGGCCGCCGTCCTGCTGGGGCTGACCCTGGCACCGACGGCGCCCCTCTGGCTGCTGCTGGCGCTGCCCGCCGTGCCACTCGTCCTGCTGTGGCTGCGCCGCCCCGGCGGCCGGCCGGTGGCCGGGGCGCTGCGGGCCGCCGGCACCGCCGGGGTCAACGCCTCGGTGCTGGCGCTCGCCGCCGGATTCGCAGCCTGCCACTACCTGCTGGCCCAGTACCTGCGCGGCCCCCGGGGCGAGAGCGCCACGGCCACCGCGCTGACCATGCTGGCGTTCCCGCTCGGCATGGTGCTGGCCGGGCGGCTCGGCGGCCGGCTGGCCGACCGCTGGGGCGCCCGTCCGACCGCGCTCACCGGTGCCGCCGTCACCACCCTCGGCCTGGCCCTGCTCGTCCCGCTGGACACCGGCTGGTCCGCCGTCGACATCGCCGCCCGGCTCGCCCTGGCCGGCGCCGGGATGGGCCTCAACGGCGGCCCCACCCAGGCCCTGGTGATGACCGCCTCCCCGCCAGGGCAACTCGCCACCGCCGGTTCCGCCGTCCAGCTCGCCCGCAGCCTCGGCTTCGCCCTCGGACCGGCCCTCGCCACCGCGGCCGCGCTCGCCGGCGACCGCGCCGTCACCGGGACCCGCGCCGGGATCGTCCTGGCCGTCCTGGTCGCGGCGACCGCCGTCCTGCTGCTCGCCCTGCACCGCAGACCCCAGACCTGACAGTCCCCGCGCCGCACCGAAGGACCTTCCCGGATGACCGACCCGACCCCTGCCACTGCCCCGGCCCCGGCTCTTGCCCCGGCCTCCGCCCTGACCCCGGCCCCGGTCCCTGCTCCCGTCCGTGTCGATGCCCCCGACCCGGCGGCGACCGACGACGCCCCACGCTGCCCGTACGGGTACGACCGGCTCCCCTCCCCCGTCCCGCTGTACGGTCCGGCGTACAAGAGCGACCCGTACCCGCTGTACCGGCGGATGCGCGAGGCCGGGCCGGTGCACCGGGTGGAGTTCCCGAGCGGCATCCACGCCTGGCTGGTCACCGGCTACCGGGCCGCCCACGCGACCCTGAACGACCCGCGCCTCGGCAAGAACCACGCGCTGGGCAACGAGAACTGGCGCAGACTCGCGTCGATCATGCCCGAGCCGCAGCACTCCCGCCTCCAGGTCCACCTGCTCCACCAGGACCCGCCCAAACACACCTCGATGCGCCGGCTGGTCCTGGACGCGTTCGCCCCGCGCCGGGTGGAGGCCCTGCGCCCCCGGCTGCGGGAACTGGCCGACGCGCTCGTGGACGAACTGCCCGAGACCGGCGGCGCCGACCTGGTGACCGGCTTCGCGGCCCACTACCCCTTCCGGGTGCTCGCCGAAGTCATCGGCCTCCCGCCCGAGTTGGCGGACCGCTTCGACCGCGACTGGGGAAAGGTGGTCCAGCCCGTCGGCCCGCAGGACCCGGGCCGTCCCGCCTACGAGGCGCGGCTGCGCGGCCTGCAGACCTACATCGCCGACGTCGTCACCCGCAAGCGCGCCGACTGCCGGGAGCCCGGCTGGACGGAGTCCGCGGACCTGCTCGGCCGGCTCGTCGCCGCCCACGACGCGGGCGAGTTGAGCCGCGCGGAACTGGACTCCATGGTGTTCCAGCTGCTCGTCGCCGGTCAGGAGCCGGTCACCAACCAGATCACCACCATGCTGATCACCCTGCTGCGCCACCCCGAACAGCTCGACCGGCTGCGCGCCGGACTCGACGAGCCCGGACTGCTCGCCCGCGCGGTGGAGGAACTGCTGCGCCACGACGCCGCGTTCGAGCTCACCACCTGGCGATTCTTCGCCCGGGACAGCGACCTGTTCGGCACGACCGTCCCGGCCGGCGACTCGGTGATCGTCTCGCTCTGCGCCGCCAACCGCGACGACTCGCAGTTCCCCGGGGCCGACCTCCTCGACCTCGACCGCTCCCCCAACGCCCACCTCGCCTTCGGCCACGGCATCCACTACTGCCCCGGCGCCGCCCTGGCCCGGGCCGAACTCCAGATCGCCATCGGCACCCTGCTCACCCGCCTGCCCGGACTGCGCCCGGCCGAGGCCCCGGGGGACGGCCTGGCGGACCTCGCCTGGATCCCCGCCGTGCTGGCACGCGGAGTCAACCGCCTGCCCGTCGCCTACGACCGGCGCCACTGACCCGGACGCCCCGGACCCGCCCGGACCGGCTCGCCCACCGGGACGGGCTCGCTCCACCGGGACCGGCTCGCCCCGCCCGTACCACCTCGGCGTGCCCGGCAACACCGGCTCCGCCTGCCCGTAGCCCGCACCACACCACCATCCGTGGAGGACCCACCATGCCGCCCGTCGGCACCGCGACCGCTCCGACCGCTGCCACCACCTCCGGTACAGCCACCGCTGCCACCGGCACCGACCCCAGCACCGACCCCGGTACCGCACCCGGTCCCTCGGCCGATCCCGGGCGCCTCGCCGCCCGCGTCCTGGGCCTCCTGCTGCCGCACCGCCGCGCCGCCGACCCGGAGTTCGACGCCCGGCCCGAGCACTTCCCGCTCCAGCTCGCACAGTTGGCGGACTTCATAGCCGCCGGTGAGCCGATCGTCTTCACCCTGCCCGGCTTCCCCTGCAAGTCGCCGAACCCGGCGAAGGTCCTCGGCCACCTGCCCGACGAGGGCGAACGGCTGTCGCTGACCTTCCTCGACCGGCTCTGCGCCGAGATCGGCCGCCTCCACCCGCCCGGCGCCCGGATCCTGATCTGTTCCGACGGGCACGTCTTCGGTGACCTGATCGACGTCCCGGACGACCACATCGACGCCTACTCCGACGAGTTGGCAGCGATGATCGACCGCGAGGGGCTCGGCCACCTCGCCACGTTCGACCTGCGGACCGTCCTCGGCGACCTCCCGTACGACGAGAAGCGCGCCCGGGTGCACGCGCGCTACGCCCCCACCGTCGAGGAGTTGCGCGAGCAGGTGCTGACCGAGGAGGAGACCCTGCGGCTCTACCGCGGCATCACCCGTTTCCTCACCGAGGACGCCGTCGGCTTCGCCGGAACCCGCTCGGCCCTGCAGCGGGAGTGCCGCCGCCGCGCCTACGGGGTGATCCAGCGCAGCCGCGCGTGGGGCGAGTTGATCGCCGAGCACCACCCCCGGGCCGTCCGACTCTCCATCCACCCGCAGCCCGCGGGGGTGGCGAAGTTCGGCATCCGGCTGCTGGCGGCGGCCGACGCATGGACCACACCCTGGCACTCCTCGGTGCTCCACCGGGAGGACGGCGCCTGGGAGTTGCTGCGCAGCGAGGAGGCCGCGCGGCTCGGCCGGCTCGTGCTGCGGGACGACCGACCGAGCCACTACGAGGGCCGCTGAGACGCGCGGTCGCGAGGACCGGCGCGAGAACCAGCGGAAGGACCGGCGCGAGGACCGGCGGAAGGACCGGCGCGAGGACCGGCCGGACGAGCGGGCGGACGAGCGGCGCGGAGCCCGCCGGTGGCCTCCGCGGAGCGGACTACGCCCCCACCGCGGAGGCCACCGCGCCGGCCGGGGTGCGGTGGTCGAAGGCGATCAACGGGTCGCCGGTGAGCGGGTGTTCGACGACCGCCGCCCGCACCCCGAAGACCTCCGCCAGCAGCCCGGGGGTCAGCACCTCGCGCGGCGCCCCGGAGGCCACCAGGGCGCCGCGGTGCAGCACGTGCAGCCGGTCGCAGACCGAGGCCGCGGCGTTGAGGTCGTGCAGGGCGACCAGCGTCGTGCGGCGCTGTTCCCGCAGCAGGGCGAGGAGTTCGACCTGGTGCCGGACGTCCAGGTGGTTGGTCGGCTCGTCCAGCACCAGGACGTCGGGCTGCTGGGCGAGCGCCCGGGCCAGCAGCACCCGTTGCCGCTCCCCGCCGGACAGCTGGGCGAAGCGGCGGTCGACGGCATCCGCCATGCCGACCCGCACCAGCGCCTCGGCGGTGATCCGGTGGTCCTCGGCGTCGTCGGCAGCGAAGGCCCGCTTGTACGGGGTGCGGCCCATCGCGACCACCTCGCGGACGCTCAACTCGAAGTCCCCGCCGCGTTCCTGGGGCAGCGCGCCGATGTGCCGGGCGGACTGCGCGGGCCGCAGCTCCGCCAGGTCCCGGCCGGCCAGCAGGACCCGCCCGGCGCTCGGCCGCAGGTGCCGGTAGACGGTGCGCAACAGGCTGGACTTGCCGCTCCCGTTGGGCCCGACCAGTCCGGCGATCTCGCCCTCCTCGGCGACCAGGTGGACCCCGGCCAGCACCGTCCGCCCGGCCATGGCGACGCTCAGGTCCTCGACGGCGATCCTCACGTGCGCTCCAGTCGTCGGTCCAGCAGGTAGAGCAGGGTGGGTGCGCCGAGGACGGCGGTGACCACGCCGATCGGCAGTTCCTGGCCGTCCAGGGCGGTGCGGGCCACGGTGTCGACGACGACCAGCAGCAGGGCCCCGGTGAGGGCGGACAGCGGCAGCAGGCGCCGGTGGTCGCCGCCGAGGAGCAGGCGGCAGACGTGCGGCACCATCAGGCCGACGAAGCCGATCGCGCCGGAGACGGCGACCAGGACGCCGGTGAGCACGCTGGTGACGACGAAGACCTCGCGGCGCAGCCGGCCGACGTCCACGCCGAGCCCGGCGGCCGTCTCGTCGCCCATCAGCATCGCGTTGAGCCCCCGGGCTCGGGCCTGCAGCAGGGCCAGGCCCAGCGCCACGGCCACCGCGGGCACGACGAGTTGGGCCCAGACGGCACCGCCGAGGCTGCCCATGAGCCAGAACAGCACGCCCCGGGTCTGCTGCTCGTCGCGGGTCTGCAGGACGAGGTAGCTGGTGACGCCGCCGAGGAACTGGGCGATGCCGATGCCCGCGAGGACCAGGCGCAGCGGGGAGAAGCCTCCGCCGCGCCGGGCCATCAGCCAGACCAGTGAGAACGCGGCGAGCGCACCGGCGAAGGCCGCCAGGGAGACGGTGAGGCCGAGCGCGCTGCCGAAGGACAGCTGGAGCCCGAACGTGGTGCCGAGGACGATAACGGCGACCGCCCCGAGCGAGGCGCCGGAGGAGATGCCGAGCAGGTACGGATCGGCGAGCGGGTTGCGGACCAGGGCCTGGACGGCGGTGCCGACCAGACCGAGCCCGGCACCCACCACGGCGGCCAACAGGGCGCGCGGGACCCGCAGTTGCCAGACGATGAGGTCACGGGTGCCCGGTTCGACGGCCCGGCCGGTGAGGCGGCGGGCGACCACCGACCAGACCTCGCCGGGCGGGATGTCCACCGAACCGAAGGACACGGCCGCGGTCAGCGCGAGCACCAGGGCGACGGTGAGGGCGGCGGCCAGCGGCCCGGCCCGCAGCAGCGTGCAGGCCGGGCGGCGGGTGTCGACGCCCTTGGCGGGCGCGGCCGACGTCACGGCCTACTGCCCGTTCTTGACGAGGTCGGGGTGGACGGTCGCGGCGATCTGCCGGACGGCCTCGGCGTTGCGCACGCCCGCGATGGTGGTCACCTCGGAGCCGAGCCGGACGAAATGACCCTCCTGGACGGCCTTCAGCCCCTGGGTCGCCGGGAAGCCCTTCAGGAACGCCTCCGCGTCGTCGAAGGCCTTGCGGGTGGCCTCCGCGCTGCCCCGGTTGCGGACCGCGAGCTGGATCCAGTCCGGGTTCTTGGCGACGACGTCCTCCCAGGAGCCGGGCTTGAAGTCGGCGTCGCAGTCGGCGAACACGTTGCGCGCCCCGGCCTGGGTGATCACCGCGTTGGCGACCTGCCGGCCGCAGACCGCCACCGGCTGCTTGGTGCCGGCGTCGAAGTCGAAGACGAAGTAGCTCGGCCGCCGGTCCTCCGGGACGGCGGCGACCGCGTCGCGCACCTCGCCGATCTGCTTCTCCATCCCGGCCACCAGCTCCTCCGCGCGGGCGGCGGTGCCGGTGACGGCGCCGAGGCGGCGGATGTCGTCCTCGATCCCCGCGAGGTCGGTGCGCGGCGCCTTGGCGGCCTTGGGGGTCCCGGCGCAGGCGGTGGAGAGCAGGAAGACGTGCTGGATGCCGGCCGCCGCGTACTCCTCCTCACTCGGCCCGGTGGCGCCACCGCCCATCATCGGCATCGCACTGAAGGTGTCGACGTAGAGGTCGGCGCCGGAGCCGAGCAGCTTCTCCTTGGGAATGACCTTCTCCCCCAACACCGGTATCCTGTCGCCCTGTTCGGCGATGTCCGCGGGCAGGGTGCCCTTGCCGGGCGGGAAGCCGGTGCCGATCACGCGGTCGCCGGCACCGAGTCGCAGCAACATCTCCAGGCTGGACGCATTACTGGTGACGATCTTCGTCGGTGTCCTGGCGATGACGGTCTCCTTGCCCGCGCAGTCGGCGACCGTGACGGGGTGGGCGCCGGCGCCACCGGCCTGGGCGGCGGCGGTGACGGATCCGCGCTGCCCACCCCCGCCCCCGCTTCCGCAGGCCGTGGCGAACAGGGCGA
The DNA here is from genome assembly GCF_040651155.1 of Kitasatospora sp. NPDC048545. Lineage (NCBI taxonomy): Bacteria > Bacillati > Actinomycetota > Actinomycetes > Kitasatosporales > Streptomycetaceae > Kitasatospora > Kitasatospora sp. NPDC048545. The sequence goes on along the minus strand of NZ_JBEZIQ010000003.1, from coordinate 219,501 downwards.
CGGCGGCCGCGATTCCGCAGACAACGCGAGGGCGCATGACAACTCTCCTGGTCGGTGATCCGTGCGAGGGCCCGTGCTGCGGACCCGGACCAGGTAGTCGGACGGCCGGAGCGGCGGGTTCCCGGGGATTCACGGACCGCTTCCGCCGGCGCGTACCGCCCTGACCGGCCCGCCGGATCCGGGACGTAGGCTGGCCGGATGGCCGACCCCACCCGCCCGCGCGACGACCTCGACCTCCCCGTCCGGCTCGGGCCGCACCCGCCCCGCCGGGTGGTCTCGCTGGTGCCCTCGCTGACCGAGGCGGTCGCCGCCACCGCAGCCGGACTGCTGGTCGGCGCCACCGACTGGTGCACCCACCCCGCAGACCTGGCCGTCACCCGGATCGGCGGCACCAAGAACCCGGACGTCCCGGGCATCGTCGCGCTCCGACCGGACCTCGTGATCGCCAACGACGAGGAGAACCGGCGCCCCGACCTGGACGCACTGCGGGCAGCCGGCATCCCCGTCTGGGTCACCGACATCCGCGCCCTGGACGACGCCTTCCGCTCGCTCGACCGGTTGCTGACCACCGCCTGCCGACTGCCGCGCCCCGCCTGGCTGGACGAGGCAGAAGCGGCCTGGGCGCCGGTCGGCGAGGACCGGACAGGCCGGGCGGACGGGGCGGACGGGACGGACGGGACCGACGGGACGGACGGGACGGACCCGGAGCCCGGAGGCCCGACAGTGATCGTGCCGATCTGGCGCCGCCCGTGGATGGTCCTCGGCCGCGACACCTTCGCCGGAGACCTGCTGCGCCACCTCGGCCTCCGACTCGTCCACGCCGACCACCCCGAGCGCTACCCCGCCGTCCCCCTGCCCGAACTGCTCGCCGAGCAGCCCGAGTTGGTGGTTCTACCGGACGAGCCGTACCGCTTCACCGCCGACGACGGCCCCGAGGCGTTCCCGGGCACACCGGTCGCCCTGGTCAGCGGACGACACCTGACCTGGTACGGGCCGTCCCTCGTCACGGCACCGGCCGTCCTGCGACAGGCGATCGACCGCCCGTTCACCCGAGGGCGGACCGGCAGCTCGTAGGGTGCCCGCCACTCGCCGGGACCGCCTCTCCGACGCGGACGACGCGGACGGCGCGGACGGCGCCGGACCCGTCTCGGCGAGGTCTGCCGACATCGGCGGCGGTGTACGGCCGGTGCGGCGGAAGGGCGGGGTGGAAGGACGAGCTGAAAGGGCCACCCCGGTCGCACCGTCCAGGACCCTGCCGTCGGCCGCGCCGACGAACAGGCGGCCGGGCTCGGTAACAGTGAGTGCCAGCGGGATGACGGGCACACCAGCCAAGGTCTGCCGGTGGCGCCGGCGAAGGGTGCCGCCGTGGAGGTCACCGAGGACGTGAAGGACGCGCCGCGGGGAGGTCCTGCCGAAGATCCTCCCGGCAGCCGGCATCGGGCCCTCGCCGGGGCGAGGCCCGGCGGCCGAACTGACCGCACGCCGCCCGGCGCGGACGGCGATGTCCGGTCGCCACCGGAACGCATCCGGACTCACCAGGGGCCGCGGAAGACGGCGGGGCCCGGGACGCACGATCGCGTCCCGGGCCCCGCCGGTCGTACGGTGTCCCCTCGTCAGGCGCGCGCCGCGGTGACGGCGGCGCCCAGCGCCTCCTTGATCCGGGGGCCGAGACGGGCGAAGCCCAGCTCCTTCATGGCCGCCCGCAGCAGCTCCTCCTCGGACCGCTCGACACCGTCGCCGTCCACCCACCGCACGACGGCGAGCAACTCGTCGGCCGAGTAGGCGGTCACCGGGCGACCGGGCGTGAAGTCCGGCTTCGCCGGACGGGCACCGGCCTCGGCGACGGGGGCGTCCTCGGCGACGGGGGCCGCCGCCTCGACAACAGGCTCCTCGGTCGGCTCCTCAGCGGGAGCCTCGGGCTCGGCCACCGGCTCGGCTTCGGCAGCCGGCTCCTCGGCCTCGACAGCAACGGCCTCGGCCTCAACGGCCGGCTCCTCGGCGACAGCCTCGGTCACCGGCTCGGCCTCGACGACGGGGACCTCGGCCTCGACGGCCGACTCCTCGACGACAACGTCAGCCACCGGGACAACCTCGGCTACCTCTTCGGCAACAGCCTCGGTCAGCTCGGCAGCGGGCTCCTCGGCCTCAACGGCCGGCTCCTCCAACTCGACAGCAACGGCCTCGACCTCAGCGGCCGGCTCCTCGGCGACGGCCTCGGTCACCGGCTCGGCCTCGACGGCCGACTCCACGGCAACGACCTCAGCCACCGGCTCGACCTCGACGACCTCTTCGGCAACAGCCACGGTCACCAGCTCGGCCTCAGCGGGCTCCTCGGCAGCGACGGTCTCCACCGCCACCTCCTCGGCAGCCTCGTCAACCTCGGCGGCGGACTTGTCGGTGACGACGTCGGCCTCGGCGGCCGGTTCCTCGACGACGACCTCGGTTTCCGTGACCTCGGCCTCGGGCTCGGCCGGAGTGGGCTCCTCGACCTCGACGGCCGGCTCGGTCTCCGCCACGGCGTCGACCGGATCGGCGGTCGCGGCGGCGACCAAGTCGTCGGCGGCCGGGGAGGGCGCGGGGAGCGAAACCACGGCAACCGGGGTCTCTTCCTCCGCCGACGCCTCCTCCGCCACCAGCTCGACGTCAGCGGCGTCCTGGTCGACGCCCGAACCCGTCACCGCCTCGACCTCGGCGACCTTGACCTCGGCGACCTCGGTCCCTGCCTCGGCGCCGGTCCCTGCCTCGGTCCCTGCCTCGGTCCCTGCCTCGGTCCCTGCCTCGGTCCCTGCCTCGGGCTCGGCCTCGACAACGGCCTCGACAACGGCCGCAGCCTCAACCTCGGCCTCGGCACCCGCCGCAACCTCGTCGGTTTCCTCGACCGGAGCCGACACCGGGACCTCCTCCACGAGGCCGTCCCGCTGTCCACCGGCCAGCGCCTGACGCGCAGCTGCTTCGGCCTCGGCGTCAGCCACGGCCGCGTCGTCTGCCTCCGTCGTCGGCGCCTCGACCGCGCTCTCCTCGGCGGCGGCCTCCTGCGCCAGCCCGTCCCGCTGCCCGCCGACGAGTGCCTGGCGGGCGGCGTACGCGGCCTCGGCGGCGCGGCGGTCGGCCTTGGTGGCGGCGAGTTCGGCGAGCAGGTCGCCGAGGCCGGCCTCCTCCAGGCCGGCGCGCAGGCCCCGGATAGTGGGGAGGCGGTAGAGGGTGCCCTCGTCGGCGGCGAGCCGGTCGACCAGGTCGACGAGCTCGGTGAAGGGGAGCCCGTCCAGGTCGTGGTCGGGCAGCAGGCGGGCGAGGTCGCGCAGGCCGCTGTTGATCGCCTCGAAGGCCTGGGCGGTGCGGTCGACCAGGGCGCCGTCGGCGGGCGCGGTCGGGAGGGCGCCGGCCGGGGCGAGGGCGGCCCAGGCGCGGCGCTCGATCTCGGCGGAGGTGAGGGCCTCGTGCAGGTCCTCACGGCGGATGCGGCGGTCGGTGGCGAGGGCGGTGGCCTGCTTGCGCAGCGAGCGGCCGCGCAGCCAGGATAGCTTGACGCCGTTCTCGCGGCGCCAGGTGCTGTCGGCGGTGGCGGCGGCGAGGGCGCCGAGGTCGGCGTCGTAGGCGGCGCTGGTGAGAGTGGCGGAGGTGCGGCGCACCCGCTGGAGCATCTCGACCAGCAGCACGGTCTTGGCGACGGTGTCCGGCTCGTCCAGCTTGGCCTCGGCGGCGAGGGCGGTGACGGCCTCCCAGGTCTGCTGGAGGTCGTGTCCGCGCAGTTCGGCGAGCGCGGTGGAGGCGGCGCGGGCGTCCTCCGGGGTGGCGACGGTGTCGACGGCCGCATACCAGGCGTGGGTGTCGGCGGTGAGGGTGAAGGCCCCGAGTTCGGCGTAGCGGCCGAGGTCTTCGCGGAGGTCGGGCTCCGCGGCGGCGTCCTGGGGGTCCTTGACGTCTGCGGCGTCGGCGACGTCCGCCGGGTCGGCTGCGTCGGCGTTGCGCGAGTGAAGCACTGTCATGTGAGGTCCGGTTCTGGGCGACGACGGCGGGGCTGGCGGCGAGGGGGCGGCGGACCGGTTGCGCGGGGTGCCCCTGGGGCGGGGCGAGGGGGCGCGCGGTCGGGCTGCCGGTTGTGGAGGCCCAGAATACGGGTGCCCGTTCGAGCGTTGCACGCACCCACCGCCCCGACGGGTCGGTGTCGTCTGCCATACCGCCCACCTGGCCGCTACTCGGGTGACCCGCCCGGGTGGTCCGGCGCTGGTCCGGACGGGTGGCCGGGCCGCCGAACGGTGGACGGGCCGGGGCGCCGGCCGGGCTGCCGGGGCCGTTCCAGCGGGACTTCGCGGACGCTGCGGGGCGGTCGGCCCGGCGGTGGCCGGTACCCGGCCCGGCCGAGGGCGGGCAGGTCGACCGGCGCGAGGTACTCGTGCAACGCGGTGCGGTGCCACCACGCTCCGGTCTCCCGCAGTTCGCGCCAATCGGTGAACCGGTAGTGGTAGAGGGTCGCCCGGACGTGGGTCGGCGGAGCGTCCGGGAACGGGTTGTGGCGCAGCAGGCGCAGGGTCGCCGGGTCACCGGCCAGGAGGCGGGCGACGAGGGGCAGGAACCAGGGGCGGGCGTAGCCGGGCGAGATGCCGGCGAACCACATCAGCCAGTCGAGCCGCAGGTGGTAGGGGGCGTACTGGCGGGGGAGCCGGTGGACGTCGCCGGGTTTGCCCTTGAAGCCGTACTCGCGCCAGACGGTCCGCGGGGTGAGGACCGCCTCGTCGGTGCCTTCGACGACGACCTCCTGGCGGAGGCGGTTGACGCTGCCGAAGGCGCCGTAGGTGTTGACGAGGTGGAGCCGGTTGAAGGAGCGGTTCATGACCTGGCCGCGGGAGATCATGTTCCGCACCGGCCAGTAGCTGAGGACGAGGACGGCGGCGGTCAGCGCGATCACCAGGGTCTCGTACCAGAGCGGGGCGTCGGGGTAGCCGCGGGCGTGGACGGGCAGGCCGAGGCGGGCGGGTTCGACGGCGGCGAGGGCCAGGGCGACGGTGAGCCAGTTGAGCCAGGCGAAGTTGCCGGAGGCGATCAGCCACAGCTGGGTGGCGACGACGGCGCAGGCGGCGTAGCTCGCGATCGGCTGCGGGAGCAGCAGGCAGACCGGTACGACGAGTTGGACGGCGTGGTTGGCCGCGGCCTCGATCCGGTGCAGCGGGTCGGGCAGGTGGTGGAAGAACCAGCTGAGCGGTCCGGGCATGGGCTGGGTCTCGTGGTGGTAGCGCAGGCAGGTCAGGTCTCGCCAGCAGCTGTCGCCGCGCAGTTTGATCAGTCCGGCGCCGAACTCGACCCGGAACACCAGCCAGCGCATCAGCCACAGCACCAGGGCGGGCGGGGCGGTGTCGGCGTTGCCCAGGAAGGCGGCGAGGAAGCCGGCTTCGAGCAGCAGGGACTCCCAGCCGAAGGAGTACCAAGTCTGCCCGACGTTGACGATGGAGAGGTAGAGGACCCAGAGCACCGCCCAGAGCACGATCGAGGCCCACAGCGGGACGGCGTCACCGAGCCCGGCCGTGACGGCGGCGGCGAGGGCGGCCCCGCTCCGGGCGACGGCGGCGAAGAAGCGGTCGCTGTAGTGGAGGTGGAACAGGCCGGGCGACTGCCGGAACGGGACGCGGGCGGTGAAGCGCGGCACCGGGAGCATGCCGTCCGTGCCGATGAGCGCGCGGAACTGGGCGGCGGCGTTGAGGAATCCGATCAGGTACAGGGCGGCGAGCAGGCGTTGGACGAGCAGCCGGCTCAGCCAGTAGTCGGGGGCGGCGAACCAGTCCATGCGGCCCATGCCTACCACCGCCGCGCGGCGGGCGGGCCCGGCCGGGACGCGGGCGGCCGACGGTTCACCCACTCGGCCCGGCGAACTGCGCCGCACGGCCCGGACTGCCGTCGGACCACCGTTGGACTGCCGCCGGACCGCCGTCGAACGGAATCGGAACGGAACCGGCCCCGGGCGGCAGCGTGGCGGGGAGCCTCTCCTCGGGGGTGAGAGGCGCCCCGCCACGGCGGTGAGCGGTACGGGTGGTGCGGTGATGCGGGTGATGCGAGTGGCGCCGGTGGCGCGGTGGTGCAGGCCGTACGAGCAATGCGGGTAATTCGGATGATCCGGATGGAGCGGACGGACGGTGAGGACGGTGAGGACGCGAACCCCGGTGCCGCACGCGGGCGGGCGGTCGGCGGTTCAGCCCGGCAGGACGAGGCCGGATCCGCCGGGGATGCCCGGGCGGCCGGTCGCGGTCGCGGTGCCGTTCTGCTGCAGCCGGTCGACCAGCAGGGCGGCCAGCGTGCCGAGTTCCTCCTCCGTGCGGGACTGGGCGGTGACGTCCATGCCGACGGTGAGGACACCGTTGACCTGGCCGGTGCGCGCGGTCCGCAGCGGGGTGCAGGTGAAGCTGAAGATCTGCTGGATGCGCTGGGCCTCGGGGCGGGTCGACTGCACCCGGACCTCGTTGAGGACCGTGGTGCGGCCGGTGCGGTAGGCCTCGGAGACGGCCTGCTGGAGGCCGGCCACGCCGAGTTGCGGGTAGGCCTGCCCGATCGCGCCGTACGCCACCGGGGCGCCGAAGGTGTCGGCGTGCTGGGCGTTGGCGTAGCGGATCTCCTGGCCGGGGCCGTCGGTGAGCATGATGGGGAACGGGGAGCCGTCGAAGGCGGCGAACATCTCCTGCTGCTGGGCGAGGAGGTTGTCGCGCAGCCGGATCTCGGAGAGCAGCGCCTCGGCGAGGTGCTGGATGTCGCGGAGCCGTTCGCGCCCCCACTGCCGGGGTTCCCGGTCGAGGACGCAGACGGTGCCGATGACGGTGTTGGTGTCGTCGACGAGCGGGGCGCCGAGGTAGGCCCGGACGCCGAGTTCGTCGACGACCGGGTTACCGGCGAACCGGGGGTAGGCCAGGATGTCGTCCAGCGCGAGGGGCGAGCGCTGGGCGACGACGTGCGGGCAGAAGCCGTGGCTCATCGGCATCTGACGGGTCGGGAGGTCGAAGGCGATGCCGCGATCCGCCCACGAAGCTCCCTCTTCGGCCGCGACCTCGGCCGAGTTTGGCGGAATGTAGAGCCCCCGGAACATCTGGCGCTCGTCGTTGATGAAGTTGACCATCGCGATGGGAGCGCGGGTGATGCTGGCTGCCAGGTGCGCGAAGCGGTCGAAGGCCTCGTCCGCCGACGGTTCGTTGAGACCCAGGCTGCGCAGCCTGCGAGTCCGCTCGGACTCCCCGGCGGCACCCGGGAACTGGCCTTGAGTGCTCATCACATCAGTCATGGCGCACATGTAATCAGACATCCGGGCCCTTCGGTGCTACCGGTACCAGTCACCACCCTTGCTGATGAACAGTCAAAGCCGCATGTGAACGGCCGCTCAGCCGGATCGTGAGGAGGGGGAAGATCACTCCCCCGTCCGCACGGGAACGAAACCAGTGAGTAACAACGACGACTGGAATCCCGCCAATCCAAGATCAACTAGGTGTGAAGGGGGTGTTCACATATGACAATGAGCCCTGCCGAAGACACGGACGGTATTCCTCTCCCCCCGGGAAGCCGCGCCAGGGTCCGCATGCACCGATTGCAAGGGAGCGATCGGCCGTCACCCCCACCGATTCCCCGCGGGGCGGCCGGAGCGGCATCGACGGCATGGACGGAGGCACGACACCCACTGAAATGAGAGGACCAAGCATGGCTATGGACTACTTCACCGACGAGCGACACGAGAGCCTCCGGGCGGAGGTCCGAGAGTTCGCGGAGAAGGAGGTACGTCCGCAGGTCGCCAGAATGGAGGCCGACCGCGAGGTCGAGTTCGAACTCTCGCGGGAGATCGCCCGCCGCGGCTGGATCGGCGTGACGATCCCCAAGGCGTTCGGCGGCCTGGGGCTGGGTCATCTCGCCAAGACCATCATCGTGGAGGAACTCGCCCGCGTCAGCGGCGCGATGGGCGCCATGGCACAGGCCTCCCAGCTCGGCGTCGCCAAGGTCATCCACTTCGGTTCGGACGCCCAGCGGCGCGAGTGGCTGCCGAAGTTCGCCTCGGGCGAGTCCCTGCCGACCATCGCGGTCACCGAGCCGGAGTCGGGGGGCCACGTGCTCGGCATGGCCGGCACCGCCCGCCGCGAGGGCGACGAGTACGTGCTGAACGGCCGCAAGTGGTTCGTCGGCAACTCCCACATCGGCGACGTGCACGGCGTGGTCTTCCGCACCGACAAGGGCAGTGGGGGGCTCTCCGCGTTCCTCGTCGAGAGCGACCGCCCCGGCTTCCGCACCGGCACCCTCGGCACCCAGGGCGGCCTGCACGGCTTCAGCTTCGGCGAGCTGATCTTCGAGGACTGCCGCATCCCGGTCGGCAACCGGCTGGGCGAGGAGGGCCAGGGCCTGGACGTCGCCTACTCCTCCTCCACCCTGTACGGCCGGCTGAACCTGGGCGCCGTCGCGCTCGGCATCCACGTCGCGATCGTCGAGGACGTCGTGCGCTACGCCGAGGAGCGGGTGCTGTACGGCAAGCCGCTCAACCAGCTGAACAGCGTCGCGCTGAAGCTGGGCGAGCTGCAGTCCAAGCTGATGACCGCCAAGCTGGCCGCGTACCACGCCTCGCACCTGCTCGACCACGGCAAGCCCTGCGACGCCGAGCTGATGAACGCCAAGCTCATCAACACCGAGTACGCGATGGACTCGGCGCGCAGCGCGATGGAGATCCTCGCCGCCCGCGGCACGCAGGAGGAGTTCAACATCATCCGCTACCTGCGCGACGCCACCCACATCTACGCCCCGGCCGGCACCTCGGACGTCCAGAAGCTGCGGCTCGGTCAGGTCGCCTCGGGCACCTACGGGAAGCAGTGGTCGGCCGAGCTGTCCGACCTGGCGAGCTGGGCGTGGACCGAGCTGAACCAGTTGGAGGCCGAGGGCCGCGACGAGCAGGACGGACAGGTGGTGCGGATACCGCTGGCGGGCTGACCACCGGCACCGGAGCGGGCCGAACGCCGGCACCCGGAGCGGGCTGACCGCCGGCACCGGAGCGGGCTGACCGCCGACACCGCGCCGGTCGTCGGCTCCGGACCGGGCCGAACGCCGGTGTCCGCGGTCCGGGCGGGACCCGGCCGGACCGGCCGGCGGCGATCCGTCGGCCCACGACCGCTTGACCTGTTCCTGACGGCTCTCCGGGAGGCGCACCCCACCTCCCGGGGAGCCGTCCGCATGTCACGGTGAAGGCGCTGAGCTGCGGCGATCCGCCGGCGAACGCTTCGCCCTGCAGGACCCGGCAGAGCCATCAGCCGTTCACATATCGTCAGTTGATGTTGCGATGAGGGCACCTGGGACTGATAGGTTTCCTGCCGTCGGCGGCCGTGGCTGTACTCCGCCCGGACGGTGACACCGCGTCACCCCGTCCGGCAACCCCGGCCTCGGCGCCCTGAAGCCCGCCCGGGCCGCACGGGCCGACCCGCCGTTAGGATCCGCGACCCGGCCTGCAACTCGGCCCTGCACCAAGGAATCAGATGCCAGGCATATCGGCCCCCCGCACGGGCCACCGCGCCGGCCGGTCCGGCTCCCTCCGCGGCTCGCTCCTCGCCCTCGTGCTGGTCCCCAGCCTGGGCCTCGCCGCGGCCTGGGGCTACGCCGCCTACCTGCTGCGCGACGCCGGGAACAGCACCGCGGTGCTGATCGGCACCGTCGTCGTCGCCCTCGTCCTGCTGTTCAGCCTGATCCGCGGGATCCGGGCCGCCCGGGCGCTGTCCGGCCGCCTGTCCGGACTGCGCGCCGACACCCTCGCGCTCGCCCAGAGCGAGATCCCCGAGGTGGTCGGGCGGCTGCGCGCCGGCGAACCGGTGCCCACCCCGCCCGCCTGGGCCCCCTCCCGCCGGATCGGCGACGAGGTCCAGCAGACCGCCGACGGCCTCGCCGCCGTCCGCCAGGCCGCCGTCGCGGCCATCGTCCACCAGGCCCAGGGGCGGGAGGGGACGAAGAAGGTCTTCCTCAACATCGCCCGCCGCACCCAGATCCTGATCCACCGACAGATCAGCATGCTGGACGCGCTGGAACGCGAGCACGAGGAACCCGAGCTGCTGCGCGAGCTGTTCGCGGTCGACCACCTCGCCACCCGGATGCGGCGCAACGCCGAGAACCTCGTCATCCTGGGCGGCGCCCTGCCCGCCCGCCGCTGGCGCAACGCCGTGCCCATGGTCAACGTGCTGCGCAGCGCCGTCTCCGAGACCGAGAACTACGCCCGCGTCGTCGTCCAGGGCGTGCCGCGCGCCTCGCTCAGCGGGCAGGCCGTCGCCGACGTCATCCACCTGGTCGCCGAGCTGATCGAGAACGGCACCACCTTCTCCCCGCCGTACACCCAGGTGCAGGTCTCCGCGCAGGAGGTGCCCAAGGGCCTGGCGGTCGAGGTCGAGGACCGCGGCCTCGGCATGACCGAGGACGAGTACGAGCGGCTCAACGAGTACCTGGCCAACCCGCCGGAGCTGGACGTGTCGGCGCTCGGCGACGACCTGCGGCTCGGCCTGTTCGTCGTCGCGCGGCTGGCCGCCCGGCACGACATCCAGGTCACCCTGCGGCCCTCGCCGTACGGCGGCACCCGAGCCGTGGTGCTGGTGCCCTCGGCGCTGCTGGAGCAGGCCGAGCAGGCGGCCGCGGTGCCCGGGCTGCCCTCCGGGGCGCGGGTCACCCGCACCCCGGCGCCGGAGGCCCGGCCGACGGCGGAGAGCGACCCCGGCGAGGTCGACGAGGAGCTGTCGGGCGCGCTGGCCGGAGTGCTCAGCGGACTGCTGGGCACCGGGCCGGGCGGCGGCGGCGCTCCGGAGGCCCCCGAGGGGAGCGCTCCGGGAACGGCCGCCGGGCCCGTCGCGGGCGACGGCGGTGTGATCGCCGGCGAGCTGGTCGTCCCGGGCGCCGCGGACGGCGGTTTCCTCGACGGCGGCCTGCTGGAGGGTGGCCCCCTCGACGGGGTGCTCCTCGACGGGGTGCTCCTCGACGGCGGCCTGCCGGAGGACGGCCCCGCGGGACCCGCCAACGGCGGACTGCCCGTCGGTGCCCAGATCCCCGGACTGCCCGGTGCCGTCGTCGTGCCCAGGCCCGTGCTGCCGCGCCGGTACGACATCCCGGGCGACACCACCGGCGACGGGACTGCGAACGCCCCGGGGAACGGGCCGACGGCCGGCCGCCACGGCGCGGACCTCCCGGCCGAGCTGGCCGCGGCGCCCTTCGACGGGGTCCCCGCCGACCACTCCGCGCCGACCCACGAACGCCCGCAGGAGGACAACGTGGAGCACGGCCCGGACGGCGAGCTGCGCACCCCGCGGGTCCTGCCGCAGCGGGTCCGCAACGCCAGCCTCGCCGAGCAGCTCCGCGAGGCCCACTCGCCCGGTGCCCTGCCGTCGTCCTCCGTCGGCCGCCCCGGCCCGGCCGGGCCCACCGGCCCCGCCGCACCGCCCGCACCGCCCGCCCCGGCCGCGCCGCTCGCGCCCCGGTACGGCGGCGCCGAGGCCGACACCGAGGACACCTCCCCGCAGCGCTCCCGCGCCACCATGGCCGCCATCCAGCGCGGCACCCGGACCGCCCGCGCGGCCGCCACCGAACCGGGCGCCCCGGACCCCACCGCGCCCGCCGCCCCGCACACCCCGGCCGCACCTTCCGCCGCTCAGGAAGCCTCCGCCGCTCAGGAAGCCAAGGAACAGCAGTGATGACGCAGCACACCGAAACCCAGCGCGACCTCAACTGGCTGCTGGACCAGCTGGTCGCACGGGTACCCGAGACCCGGCACGCCATCGTCCTCTCCGAGGACGGCCTGCTGGTCGGCATGTCCCGGAACCTCGACCGGGCCGACGCCGAGCACCTGTCCGCCGTCGCCTCCGGCCTGCAGAGCCTGGCCCGCGGCGCCGGACACCGCTTCAACGGCGGGCGGGTCCGGCAGACCGTGGTGGAGATGGACCAGCTGTTCCTGTTCGTCACCACCGCCGGGCAGGGCGCCCGGCTGGCCGTCCTGACCAGCGAGCAGGTGGACGCCGGACTGATGGCCTACGAGATCAACATGCTGGTCAAGCAGGTCGGCCAGTACCTCACCGCGGCGCCGCGCAGCGATGCCGGCCAGGTCGGCGCGGGTGGCGGTGCGTGACCACCGCCGACGCCGACGAGGGCTGGTTCTACGACAAGGACGCCGGCCACCTGGTCCGTCCTTACGCGATCACCAACGGGCGCACCGGCCCGGTCCGTGACGGCTTCGCGCTGATCACCCTGGTGGTCACCGCCGACCCGCGCGCCGACACCAGCCGGCTCACGCCCGAACCGGCCGCGATCATCGACCTGTGCCGCGAACGCCCGCTGGCCGTGGCCGAGATCGCGGCCACCCTCGACCTGCCGGTCAGCGTGGTCAAGGTGCTGCTGGACGACCTGGCCGAGGCCCGGCTGATCCTCACCCGCGCCCCGGTCCAGCTCGCCGAGGCACCTGACATCTCGCTGATCCAGGCCGTGATCGAGGGCGTCCGCCGGCTCTGACGGACAGGCGTCCCCGTCACGGTCGCACGCGTCCGGCGGGGCGCCGCCCCGTCGGCGCCCCGGTCGCACCCCTTGCCCCCGTTCTCCCCGTTCCCTTCCAGGAGACCCGAATTGACGACCCAGAGCCTGGTGCCGGGCGCGGTCAAGATCCTCGTCGCCGGCGGCTTCGGCGTCGGGAAGACCACCATGGTCGGCTCGGTCAGCGAGATCGAACCGCTGCAGACCGAGGAACGGATGACCCGCGCCAGCATCGGGGTCGACAGCCTCGAAGGCGTCCAGGACAAGTCCACCACCACGGTGGCCATGGACTTCGGGCGGATCACCGTCCGCGAGGACCTGGTGCTCTACCTCTTCGGCACGCCGGGGCAGTTCCGCTTCTGGTTCATGTGGGACGACCTCGCGCTCGGCGCCCTCGGGGCGATCATCCTCGCCGACACCCGGCGGCTCGAATCCAGCTTCGCCGCCGTGGACTTCTTCGAGCAGCGCGGCATCCCGTTCGCGATCGGCGTCAACTGCTTCCATGGGCGCCGCGAGGCCAGCCCCCAGGAGGTCCGCCGCGCCCTGGACCTCGGGCCGGAGGTCCCGGTCGTGCTCTGCGACGTCCGGGAACGGTCGTCCAGCAAGGACCTGCTGCTCGCCCTGCTCGACCGGGTGCACCAGGACGCCCTCGCCGCCGGGCGGCGGTGAGGGCCCGCTTCCGGTCGGGCGGTGCGGGCGGGGCGGGATGACCTTCCGGGGCGGGATGACCTTCCGGGCCGGCCCGGGCCGGTGGCATGGACGGCCCTGCGGGACGGCCCTCCCCACCGGATTCAGGCGTGGCCCCGAATGCCGCTCCCGGGCGTGGGCCTCAGGTACGGGCCTCAGGCGTGGGCCTCAGGTGCGTGCCGGGTGGAGCTCGGCGAGCGAGCCGACCAGCGGGGCCAGTTCCGGGACCTCGGTGGCCTGCGCCAGTGTCGCCTCCAGGGCGGCGTCGTGCACCGGACGGGCGGCCGCCAGCAGGTCACGGCCCTCCTGCGTCAGCTCGGTGTAGATGCCGCGCCGGTCGTCCGCGCAGAGGTAGCGGCTCAGCAGGCCCCGGTCCTCCAAGCGGCTCACCAGCCGGGTGGTCGCGCTGCTGCTCAGCGCCGCCGCGCGGGCCAGCTGCTGCATCCGCATGTGCCAGCCGTCCTGACGGGAGAGCGCTTCCAGCACCGTGTACTCGACCACCGAGAGCTTGCACTCGGCCTGCAGCGCCTTCTCCAGCGCGGTGTCGATCATCCCGTGCAGCGCGGCGAGCGTGCGCCAGCCACGGGCCCGGATCTCGGCCGCGTCGTCCCGGATCCCCATGGCGCGCCGTCCTTTCCGCTGCACCGCGTGTTCGGTGCCTCCCTCGTCCCAAGTATGCCAGTAGGCGCGGATTACCGGTCCCTGCAAACAGTTCGGCGGCCCACGGTTCACCCCTCCCCGGTCCAGGCCGCCGAGCAGAGCGCCGAGGCCAGTTCCTCGGTGTACCAGGCGGCCGCCAGCCAGGCGGTGGCGTAGGCGTCGTGGTCGTCCGCGACGATCCGGCCGAACACGTCCCGTCGGCGGTTCGCCGCGGCCGCCCGCAGACCGTCCAGGAGTTCGGCGGCGGTGGCCAACCCGGCGGCACGCAGCAGGCCCCGGTCGGCCGCCGCCGTGGCCTCGCTCGGGGCGAGGGCGTTCCGGCCGGTGGTGACCGTCTGCTCCACCCGGCGGCCGAGCACGTGCACGGGCGGGCCGTACGGCGCCGAGGGTTCCGGTCGCTCCGGCGGCGTACCGGCGACCCCCTCGGGGGGCGTGGGGCCGGCGGTCCCGAGGTCCGTGGACCCGAGGTCCGCAGTCCGAAGGTCGGCGGTCTGCATGCGTTCGAGACCGAGGTTGACCCGGCCCGCGCGGTCGGCAGGCAGCGCCAGCGGGTCCGGCGTCTGCACGTCGGGCGCCTGCGGGGGCGTGCCGATCGCCAGCAGGCGCAGCTCCGGGCGGTCCGCGCGCTCCAGACGGCCGACCACCCGCAGCCGTAGACCGGGCGCGGTGGCGAGCAGCGCGAGGTTCGCCCGGAACGGCAGGTCGGGGTGCTCGTGCGCCGCACGCAGGGCGAGCACCGGGCCGCCCTCCGTGCAGCGCGCCCGCAGTTGCGGCACTCCGCCCGGGCCGGTGGGGGCCGTGCCCAGCAGCGTGACGTCGAGGAACAACAGGTCGCTCCCGGCCGGGCGGTTCTCGTACGGCAGGTCCTGCACCGCGAGCGCCCGTGCCACCTGGGCGGCCGTCGGTTCGGACCAGAGCCGGGCCGCCGGCTCCGCCGTCCACGCCGCGCCCGCGGCGCGCACGGCCCGGACGGCGGCGCCGGCGCCCAGTCGCCCGGTGGCGGAGCGGGTCGCACCCTGGACCACCAGCCCGGCCCGGCTGAACTCCCGGTGGCTGAGCGCGGTGTCGCCCAGCCGGACCGTCCGGTTGCCGGCCCCGACCGCCTGCGGGACGGCGGCGGCCGCGTCGTCGTGCGGCATGACCTCGGCGATCGTGCTCAGCCGCCCGTCGGCGTCCACCGCCCAGCTGACCGCGCCCGCGTGGGTCGCCGTCAGCACCGGCTCGGCGAAAAGCCCGTGGAGCCGCAGGCCGCCCTCCTCCCGGTAGGCCTGCCGCGCGGTGCCGCGCAGCTCGGCGACCGGGCCGGTGCCGGCCGTCAGGGCCGTGGTGAGGCCCAGCAGTTCGCGCAGGCCGGCCACCAGGTCGGCCAGCCGGTGGTCGGGGGCGCCGGACCGGGCGGCCCGGACCCGGGTCACGACGGCGACGGCCGCCGCGGCCGGGCGGTACAGGCCCGCGACCCGGGCCCGGTGGGCGGCGCGCAGGAGTTCGGCCTGGGAGACGGCGCCCGCGCCGCTCACCCCGGCGGCGAGGACGGCGGCCGCGGCCCGGTGCAGGTGCCGGGCGGCCTCCAGTTCGGCGGCGGTGAGGGAAGCGGGCGCGGTCGGCCCGGCCGCCTCCCGGGCTGCCCCGGTGTCCGCCGCGCCGGCCGCTCCGGTCGGCGTGCTCGGCCCCGCCTCCCCGGTCGGCTCCGTCGGCCCTGGCGGCCCTGCCAGCTCTTGCGGCCCTGGCGGCTCCGTCGGCTCCGGTGCCTCGGCGAGCGGGCAGAGGGTGACGGCCGCGGCCCGGTGCACGCAGTCCGGGGCGAGCAGGCAGCCGCAGCGGACGTCCGCCTGGTCGGTGACCGTCCCACCCGGGGCGTGCAGGACGAGCAGCGTCTCCTCGTCCACCTCGACCCGCCACTCGTCGCCCTCCCGCACCACCGGACGCTCCGCCAGCTTCGCCGCCGCACCGTCCAGCCGCTTCTGCAGCCGGGCGCTCAGCCCGGCCACCACCTCCGCGACCACCTCCGGCCGCACACCGGGCCAGTCGTTCGTCCGATCGGTCACGCTCATCGCACCTTCTCCCCCACCCAGCGGGCCAGTTCCAACGGGCTCAACGCCGCCACGGGCATTCCGGCCGCCACCAGCCGGCCCGCGACCGCCTTCGAGTAGCGGGCCGTGCCGGTGTCGTCCAGCGCCGCGCAGCCGAGCAGGTGCACACCGGAGTCCACCAGCGCGCGGGTCTGGGCCAGCAGCCCGGCGACCGGCCCGCCCTCCTCGAAGTCGCTGACCACCGCGACCAGCGTGCGGGACGGCACCGTCACCAGCTCCCGCGCGTAGCGCAGCCCGCTCGCGATGCTGGTGCCGCCGCCGATCCGCACCTCCAGCAGCAGGCTCAGCGGATCCTCCACGCGCTCCGTGAGGTCGACGACCTCGGTGGAGAACGCGACGAAGTGAGTGCTCAGCGAGGGCACCCCGGCCAGGATCGAGGCGGTCAGCGCCGCCCAGACCGTGGAGGCCTCCATCGACCCGGAGACGTCCACCACCAGGATCAGCCGCCAGTCGTTGGCCTGCCGCGCCCTGGTCCGGAACACCGGGCGCTCGGGCACGATCAGGGTGCCGCCCTCCGGCGAGGGACGGGCGGTGGCGAGATTGGCCCGGATCGTCCGGTCCAGGTCCAGCCCGCCGCCCGGACGGCGGGACGGGCGCGGCACCGCGATGCCGGTCAGGGCCGGGCGCAGCCTCGTCGCCAGCTCCCGGGTCAGTTCCTCCACCAGGCGCCGCACCAGCGGACGCAGCCGCGCCAGCCGGGCCTCGGGCAGCCCGCCCGCGTGCTCCAGGACGGTGCGCAGCAGATCGACGGACGGGCGGACCGCCGACGGGTCGACCGCCTCCAGGACGTCGGTGCGGCCCTGCGCGACGGCGGCTGCCAGCACCTCCTCCCGCAGGCCCGGGCCGAACAGCGACTCCAGTTCCTCCGCCCACTCCCGCACGCCCGGGTAGGGGGCCTCGCGGCCGCCCCGGTTGCCCCGGCTGTCCGCTCCGGGGCCGGAGCCTTCGCCGTGGCCGCTGCCGTACAACTCGTCCAGGGCGGTGGCGAGTCGGGCGCCGCGGCCGGTCAGGCCACCGTTCCCGGGGCGGCCCAGGAGCAGCCGCCAGCGCTCGGCGGGGAGGAGGGCGTGCTGGTGGACCGGGTCGGCGAGGTCGGGCCGGGCGGCCGCGGTGGGATTGTCGGGCTTCTCGGCCGTGTCTGCTTCGTCGGCTCCATCGGCCCGGTCGACGGTCCCGCGGCCGGGCCGCGGCCCGGGGGCTGCCGGTGCCGCCGGTACTGCCGGTGCCGGTGCCGGTGCCGCCGGTGCCGCCGGCAGCAGGCCGCGCCGGGCCAGTGCGGCGCGGGCCGCGAGGTCCGCGCGCACCCAATCGGCCACCACGGCGGGGCCGGCCTCCTCGGGCAACGCGGTGAGCCGGGTGCCCAGGCGTTCCTCGACCAGGGCCAGCAGCCGGTCGCGGGCCGCCGGGCTGAGCGTGTCGAAGCCGCCGCGCAGCGCGGGCAACCGGTCCAGGAAGGCGCCGTCGGGCAGCGAGGTGACCCGCTCCAGGACCGGCTCCAGTGCCTCCGGCGCGGCGTCGAACAGTCCCTCCGCGGCCGTCAGCAGGCCGACCAGCGAGCGCCCGAGCACCTGCCGCGTCTCCGGACCGGTCGCGCCGTCCACCCAGGAGGCCGCCCGGCCGCCCAGCACCCCGGCCTGCTCCTGCCCGAGCAGCACCCGCACCGCCCCGGCCGCTCCCCGCACCAACGGGCTTCCGTGCGTCCCGAGTTCGGCCAGCACGTACGCCAGCCGCACCCCGCCCAGCCGGTCCGCCCGCCGCACCAGTTCCACCAGTGCCCGGGCGTCCTGCGGATCATCCGACCCGCCCAGCCCCTCCAACTGCCGTACCGCGGCGACCGTCAGGACCTCACAAGCTTCGGTCGGCGACCCGGCGGCGCGGTGCGATTGGTCGGCACCGGCCGCGCCCTCCGCAGCGCTTGACGCTCCGCCACCGGGTGGCGCGGCAGCCGCCTCGTCGTCGCTCCCGGACGCGTGGGCGCCCGCGTCGGGTGCGCCGCCGCCCGGACCGCCGGTCGTGCTCGGGGCCGCCGCCGCGTCCGGGGTGCGGACCGGGAAGTGGCCCGCGGCGAGGCGGTCCAGGAGGGCGAGGGCGTCGAGGAGTTCGGGGAGGGTGCCCGAGGCGGGGAGGGTGGTGGTGAGTCGGGTGAGGCGGTCCTCGGTGAGCGCGGGGAGGGCGCAGGAGGCGGCGGCGGTGAGGCCGTCGATGATCTCGCGCGGGCCGGGGTCGGCGCCGAGGCGGATGCGCAGGGCGCCCTCGGCGGCCTGGGCGGGGGTGACGCCCCGGGTACCGGCGACGGTCAGCATGGCCGCGGTGGCGGGCGTCCAGTGGACGCGCCAGCGGGTGCCGAGGGTTTCGGTGCCGCCCGCACCGGTGCCGGCGACGGGGTCGGCGTACGGGACCTCGCAGGCGGTGAGGCGGTGGAGGAGGATCTCGCGGCGGCGGTCGAGCGGGCTGCGCAACGGGTCGAGCCGCAGGTCGCGCGGGCCCGGGTCGGCGGGGCCGGGGAGGCCGAGGTCGGCGAGCAGGGTCTCGACGGCGGGGGCGAGCCCGCTGCGCGGGGCGGCGGGGGTGGGCCGGCCGGTGCGGGTGCCGACCAGGACCTGTTCCAGGGCGCGGGCGACGGCTCGGCCGCGGCCGAGCGGTTCGCCCTGGGCCAGGACGGTCTGCACCGCTTCGACCAGTTCGCCGCGGCCGGGGGCGGCGTGGCCGCGCAACCGGGCGAGGTCACCGGCGAGGCGGACGATCTCGCGGGCGTCGGCCGGTCCGCTGGGGTGGTCCTGGGCGCGCAGGGCGGCGCAGATCCGGACGGCGGTGGTGGTGAGCGCGTCGGCGAGCCGTTCCGGGTCGCCGCCGGCGTCGAGCACGGTGTGCTGCCACTCCGGGTCGCGGATGCCCGCCGGGTAGCCGGAGCGGGCATCGAGCAGCGGGTAGGTGTACGGGATCAGGGAGAGGACGTGGCCCGGTTCGTCCGGGTGCGGCGGCTCCTCGCCGGCGGGCGGCCCGTCCAGCAGGGCGGGGGCGTGGAAGGCACCGATCACGGCGGCGATCCGGCGCCCGCCGGCCGCGGCGTCCCGGATGCGGGCGCGCATCCACTCCTCGCGGCGCAGGTCGTACGGGTCGACGCCGGGGCCGGTCTCGGCGTCGTGGCGCAGTGCCCAGCCGACGAGCAGGGCGGCGCGCCGGACGGCTTCCGGGGTGGAGCCGGGGGCGGCGGTCTCGACCAGCCGGTCCCACAGGTCCTCGTCGGAGTCCCGGCCGGTGAGCCGGTGGCGCAGCGCGTCGGCGACGCCGGGCGTGCCGGCCACGCCGGGCGCCTCGGCACCGGGATCCGCGGGGCCGGGCCGGCCCTCCCCGGAGCGGGCGGCGCGCCGGGCGAGCGGGAGGTCACAGGCGATCACCTCCACCCCGTTGCGCCGGGCCCACCGCAGGGCGGCCAGTTCCGGGGAGAAGTCGGCGAACGGGTAGAAGGCGGGCCCGCCCGTCTCCTCGGGCCCGGCGGGGGCGGCCGCGAGGGCGACCGGGGCTTCGGTCGCCTCGTCGGCGAGCAGGCCGAGCCAGGGCTGGAACTCGGCGGGCAGTTCGACCAGGACCGCCTCCGGCCGGGCGGCGTCGAGCAGCGCGGGGACGACCGCACTGAGGGACGGCGCGTGGTGGCGTACGCCGATCAGGTAGGGGCCCGGTCGGCCGGCGCCCGAGGCGGCCAGCCGGTCGGCCTCGGTCCGGACCCTGCGGTCCGCGTCGTCCGGGACGGGAGTCACCGCGCTGCTCATCGGATCAGGCCTCCAGTGCCGAACGGAGGTCCCACAGGGTGCGCCAGGTGGCGGCGCCCTGCTCGGCGCGGCGCCGGACCGGGCCGTCCCAGTAGCCGAGCAGACGGGCCGCGTCGGCCGGGTCGTCCTTGCGGACCACGCCGAGGAGCTGTCCGGGGAGGCGGCCGAGCAGGTCCCCGCCGTCGGGCAGGTAGGCGGCGGTGACGCCGAGCGCGGTGGCGACCGAGACCGCCTCTGCGGTGCTCATCACGGTGGACGGGCGCTCGACGTCCCAGCCCTCGGTGGAGCGGCCGGTGCGCAGGTCGCGGAAGGCGGTGACCAGGGCCTCCAGGACTGCGTCGTCGACCCCGTAGGCGGCGCCGGCCCGGGCGACGGCGACGGTCGACTGGCGGCGGACCAGGTCGACCTCGGCGGCGAGGCTGCCGATCGGGCCGACAGTCTCGAAGTTGAACCGCCGCTTGAGGGCCGCGGACATCTCGCTGACGCCCTTGTCCCGCAGGTTGGCGGTGGCGATCAGGGTGAAGCCGGCGGCGGCGTGCAGTTGTCCGTCCGGGGTGCCCGCCAACTCGGGTACGGCGATGCGCCGTTCGGAGAGCAGGGAGACCAGGGCGTCCTGCACCTCGGGCAGGCAGCGGGTCACCTCCTCGACCCGGGCGACCGCCCCGGTGGTCATCGCGGTGAGCACCGGGGAGGGGACGAGGGCCTCGCGGCTGGGGCCCTTGGCGAGCAGCAGCGCGTAGTTCCAGCCGTACTTGAGCTGGTCCTCGGTGGTGCCGGCGGTGCCCTGGACGGTGAGCGCGCTGCTGCCGCAGACGGCGGCGGCGAGCAGTTCGGAGAGCATCGACTTGGCGGTGCCGGGCTCGCCGACGAGCAGCAGGCCGCGCTCCCCGGCGAGGGTGACGACGCAGCGCTCGACCAGGGCGCGCTCGCCGACGAACTTGGGCTCGATGACCAGGCCCTTGCGTCCGGCCTTGAGCTTCTCGCCGCCGCTGCCCATCACGAAGGTGACGACGGCGCGCGGGGTGAGGCGCCAGCCGGGCGGGCGCGGGCCGGCGTCGTGCGCGGCGAGGAACTCCAGCTCGGCGGCGTACTTCTCCTCCGGCGGGACGACCTGCCGCTCCGCGGGGGCCGGAGCGGGCGGCGTACCGGTGGTGGTCCCGGGGGTCGTGGTCCCGGGGGTCGTGGTCTCGGTGGCGGTCATCGGCGGGCCTTCCTGCGCTTGCTGGTCTGGAGCTCTTCGTAACCGGGGGCGTCACCGTCGACGGTGCGCTGCCAGGCCCGGGCGAACAGCTCGGGAACGGGCAGGGGCGCCAGCACCGGATGGTGGGTGGGCAGTTCGTACAGGGCGGCCTTCCAGGTCTCGGCCGGCAGGGCCGGGGACTTGGCCTCCTGCCAGCCGCCGGGCAGGAAGAGGGCGCGGCCGGCCCGGGCGCGCTTGGCCTCCAGCACCAGGTCGGTGGCGGCGAGTTCGGCGCGGGCCTTCTTCAGCCGGGCGGGCTTCCAGCCCGTCCAGCGGGCGACGTTGCGGTCGGTGGGGTCGGGCAGGGCGAGCAGCTGGAGGTAGAGCGCGGCCGCGTCCTCGCCGAGGCCGTGGGTGCGGGCCGCCTCGGCGACCAGCTCGGGGGCGGACAGGTGCGGGTTCTGCAGCCAGGCGGGGGCCTCGCCGGTGGGCGTCACCCCGGCGGCGGAGGCGGCAAGCCGCTCCGTTTCGCCGCGCAGGACGGACTCGATGGCGACGCGCTCCAGGGCGAACCAGTAGCTGTCGGAGAGCCCGTCGACCAGGTCGAGCAGCGGGTCGTCCGGGCCGCTGAGGCCGGCCGGGCGCAGCCAGACCCGCTCGAAGCCCTCGTAGCCGGGGCCGATGACGAGCGCCGGGCCGCAGCGGACCAGGCCGTCCGGGTCGGCGCCGCCCTCGGTGGGCAGCCCGAAGTGGGTGCGCAGCACGGCGGCCAGCGGGGTGCCCTTGGTGGTGCGGAGGAGTTCGAGGTCGAGCAGCAGCTCCGGGTCGGCCAGGCGCCGGCGCAGCGCGGCGGCCGCCTCGGGCAGCAGCGGGCGCAGCGGGCTGTCCGCGGGCAGGTGGTAGGCGAGCCAGCGCAGGGCGTCGACGGCCTTGTCCAGCGCGCCGGACTCGGGCACCGCGGTGATGTCCGCGGGCAGCAGCCGGGGGGTGTCCCGGCCGTCGTTGCTGAGCCGGAAGGTGGTGGTGCCGGTCAGCCAGCGCGCGCGGGCGGGGTTGAGCATCTCCTCGATGGTGGTGATGGACACGCCCTGGACGGTGGCGTGGGCCTCCTCGGGGAGGGTGACGAGCCGTCCGAAGCGCCGGATCCAGGCCTCGGCCCCGGCGGCGACGTCGGGTCCGTCGGTCCACAGCGTCTTCGGGTCGGCGGGCATCAGGGCGCTCCAGACGGCGGCGACGCCGGCGTGGTCGTGTCCGCGCAGCCAGCTGTGGGCGGCCCTGGTCTCGGCGGTCTTGAAGCCGAACTCGGCGGGCACCTCGATGTTGCCCCAGTGCAGCAGCCCGGACGGCGGGCAGAGCAGCAGGGTGGCGCGGGTGGTGCCGATGCCGGTGAGCGCGGAGAAGGCGGCGGCCCGGTCCGCGTCCCAGGGGACGGTGCCGCTCAGCGCGGCGGCCTGCCGGAACGCGGTCGCCCAGGTGGCGTCGACCCGCTCCTCGGTGCCGCGCTCGGAGACGGTGGTGAAGTGCGCGACGGGGCCGAACTCGCCGCTGGGGTCGTGGTCGGCGGCGAGCCAGTGGACGGTGCCGTCGTGGTTCTGGCCCCGGTGACCGAGGATGACGACGGTGCGGTCGCCGTGGCGCAGCACCTCGCCCTGGCGGTGGGTGGCGGGCCGGCCGGTGGTGTCGCGTTCCGCCGGCTCGGAGAGGACGATCTCGCGCAGGGTCGCACCGCGGTCGGCGAGCGGGGCCCCGGTGAGTTCGTCGATCAGCAGGAGCAGCGAAGGGCGGTGGGCCGTCCGGGTGAGCGGGGAGGCCACGGCGTGGGCGAGGACGTCGATCCGGCCGAGCAGCCCCAGCCAGCCGTGGTTGGTGTCGCCCCCGCGCAGGGTGACGGTGACCGGGGTGCTCCAGCCCTCGGCGCTCGCGGCGGGCGGGGCGGCCAGGACGGCGGTGACGGTGCGCAGGTTGTTGAGCACCCAGCACTGGTCGGAGCTGCCCCAGCCGCCGCCGAAGCCGTCGAGCTCGGGCAGGACCCCGCGGACGGCGTCGCGCAGCTCGTGGTCGCGGCCGTGCTCGGGCTGCCAGACGGCGGCCTCCGCCTTGGTGGGGCGCTCGGCGTCCGGCTGCGGGACGAAGCGGGCGGCCCTGTCCAGCAGGTCTGCGGCGGCGCGGGCGAGCCCGGCCACGCCGGCGAGCAGCAGCGGGTGGGCGATCCCGGGCAGGACCGTGCCGACCGCCTCGACGGGCAGGGTGTGGCGGGCCTCGCCCCGCTGGGCCACCGGGCGCCGGACGCCCTGGACCGTCAGCCAGCGCTGCTCGTCCTCCGGGACGGGCTCGGGGTCGACGGGCCAGGCGAGGTCGATCAGCCGGGCGGCCTGCCCGGTGGTCACGGTGCGCAGCACCCGGGAGCCGGCCTCGTCGCGGGGTCGCAGGGCGTGCCAGTGGTCGTACGGCGGGATCAGCGCGGTGCCGGCGGCGGAGAGGTCGCCGCCGCGGCAGGGGCGCAGGTCGGTGGTGCGGGCCGAGCGGTCGGTGAGGTCGGGCAGGTTGAGGGAGTAGTGGTCGTCGCTGTCATGGCTGACCACCGGGGCGGCTTCGCCGGGCAGGGTGAGCCGGCCGACCGGCACGGTGTCCGTCCGCTGCCGGCCGTCCAGCGGCAGGACGATCCGTCCGCCGTCGGCGGTGAAGGTGGTGACGGCGCGTCCGGCGTCGGCGCGGACCCAGCTGCCGAGGACGGTGCCGTCGGTGCCGAGCGGGGTGCCCTCCAGTCCGGGCTGCAGCGGCAGCAGGTGGGTGCGGTCGGTGACGAGCCGGCCGGCCCCGGCGGTGGCGGCGATCACGGGCGGTTCGGCGATCCGGCCCAGGGTGCCGGTGGCCGGGTCGAGTTCGCGCAGGACGCGGCTGCCGTCGGTGGCGTGGCGCAGCGTCCAGTGGCCGGTGCCGTCGCCGAGGACGCGGCGCTCCTCGGGCATCCGGGTGTCGCCGGGGTGCAGCGGGCGCTCGCCGGTGGTGCGGCCGCCGCCGGACAGCGGGAGCGAGGGGGCCTCCGGAGAACGCTCGCCGTAGTAGTAGCCGGCGATGCTCCGGCCCTCCAGGAGGAAGGTCTGCTCCGGCCGTCCGGACCAGTAGGCCCGCTGCTCGCCCTCCTCGTACCAGACGACGAGGAGTTCGCCGTCGACGAAGCGCAGTCGGGGCCGGTTGCGGGTGCCCTGCAGCGGGGGCACGCGCAGGGTGTGCTCCAGCAGGATGCCGTCCGGGCCGACCACGACGGCCCGGTCGAGGCGGGCGAGGACGAGGTACGGCCAGGCGTCCTCGACGATCAGGTCGTTCAGGCCCCGGGGGCGGTGGCCGGGGGCGGTGACCGGGAGGGCGTCGGCGGCGGGCGGGTCGGCGAGCTTGGCGAGCGCGTCCTCCAGGGCGGGCCAGCCGAGTTCGTCGAGGATGCCGGTGGTGAGGGCGCCGGTGAGCAGGCCGGTGACGTCGAGTGCGGCGATCCGCTCGGCGGCGGCCGGGGCGACCGTGCGGATGGCGGTGCGGTGCTGGCCCAGGGCGCGGACCAGGTCGGCGGCGGCGGCCAGGCCGCGGGCGGCGGCGACCTCGTCGGCGCGGGCCTCGGCCCACTCCGCGAACAGCTCGTTCAGCAGCGGCAGCGCGGGGGCCTGGCGCTTGACGGCCGTGTCCCAGGCGCCCGGGGTGGCGCGGCGCAGCAGCGGTCGGAAGCGGTCGTCGGCGGCGACGGCCGCGAGGCCGGGGCTGTCCGCGCCGGTCTGGGCGACCCAGTCGCGCAGGTCGAGGCCCAGGCCGGCGGGCGGGTCGGCGACCGGGACGCCGGCGGCGAGCAGGAGCTCCAGCAGGTCGATGCGGGTGTGGCTGGCGCGGACGCCGGTGAAGAGGTCGACCGGGACGGCGTCGGCGCGCAGCCGCTCGACCATCCGGCGGACCAGGGCGACGGTGGCCGGGCAGCTGGGCCGGCTGCGCCAGCCGCGGCCGAGGTGGTGGCTCCAGCGCTGGAGCCAGGCGGCGGCGGGTTCGGCGCCCTCGGCGCGCGGGCCGGTGAGCAGTTCCTCTGCGCCGGTGGCGGTGAGGACCTCCAGCCAGGTGGCGTCGTACGGGGAGTCGGAGCCGGAGCCGCCCGGGTCGGGCAGCAGCTCCAGCAACCGGGTGCGGACGGCGGCGTCGCGCCGGCCGAGGTCGAGCAGTGCGCCGTGCCAGGACTTCCAGAACGCGGCGGGTGCCCGGTTGACCGCCGGGGAGTCCAGCAGTTCGGCGAGCAGGGCCTGTTCGTGCTCGGTGCGGTCCAGTCCGGCGGCCCGGATCAGGGCGCGGGCGTCCTCGGCGACCCCGGCGTACGGGGCCATGCCGGCCGCGGAGCGCTCGGTGCACAGCTGGCGGAAGCGCTGCCAGGCGGTCAGCGGGTCGAGCCGCTGGGCGAGCTCCTTGACGTACTGGCGCAGGGACTTGACGGTGAGCGCGCCGGCCAGGGCGAACTCCAGGAAGACGGCGCGCAGCCGCTCCTCGTCCACCGTCAGGCCGTGGGTGCGCTCGGCCTCGCGGGCCTTGCCGAACCAGGCGGCGGCGTAGGTCTGGTTGCCGCAGCCGAGGAAGATCCGGCCGACCTCCTCGCAGAAGGTGGGCAGGAAGTGCGGGACGGCGCGGCCGAGGCGGGTGGCGAGCGCATCGAAGCCGTCCTTGGCGGCGCCGGGCTTGGAGGTGGCCTGGCGGGCCAGCCGCTCCATCTCCTTGACCAGGGCGAGCGCGTGGTGGCCGTTGGCCGGGTCGTGGACCAGCGCCCAGGCGGGGAAGCCGAGCGCCTCCTGGCGGACCTGGCCGACCTCGACGGGCTCGGCGTCGGGCGTCAGGCCGAGGAAGTCGAGGGCGAGGTCCTCGGCCCCGCCGAGCGCGCCGGGGACGAGCCGGACGATCCGGCGGCCGTCGAGCGCGGGATGGGCGTAGGTGCGGGCGGTGAGCAGGTCGGCGGCGCTGTCGGGGCGGCCGGCGTCGGCCAGGGTGCCGGTGGGCAGCACGGCCCCGGCGTCGAGCAGGGCCTCGGGCGTGGCGGTCGCCGCCGGGCCGGTGGTGGTGGTGTTCGAGCCGGTGGCGGTCATGCGGCGTCCTCCCCTTCGATGGTGCGGCCGGCGTGCAGGGCGGCGGCCATCCGCATGCCCTCGGACCAGGCGACCGGTCCGACCTCGGTGAGCGGCAGGGCCCGGCCGTCGGGGCCCGCCCAGCTGAGCGCCCCGGTCTCGCAGGCGTCGTACTCGTAGTAGTCGCCGACCCAGACCCGGGCCTCGACGGTGCGTCCGCCCTCGGTGATCGACTGGACGGCGGAGCCGCCGCGCACCCGGCAGCCGAGCCGGTTGCAGCGGCCGACCAGCTCGCGCAGCTCGCGGTAGCGGCCGCCGGCGTAGGTGGTGATCTCGGTGCCGCCCGGCAGCTCCGCCGGTCGGTGCCAGACCTCGCGGTAGAGCTGCTGGACGCGCTGGGAGACGCCGAGTTCGACGGCGAACTCGCGCAGTTCGTCGAGGTCCTCCAGGAGGACGGGGTGCGGTATCAGGACCTCGCCGTCGGTGAGGCGGACGGTGTCGCCGTCCAGATCGACCAGGCCGAGGCCGCGCTCGGCGTCCGCGCCGCGCAGGAAGCCGGCGACCGCGCCGTCCGCGCCGGTGACCACCAGGTCGCGCAGCACGGCCTGCCAGGCCGCGTCGGGCCACACGGCGGTGATCACCGCGGCGGGCACCGGCAGTGAGCGCACCATCCAGCGCTCGACGTCGTCCAGGCAGCTCCGCTCGTGCGCGGACAGCCACTCGGCGAGCTGCTTCAGCTGGGTGACCACCGGGTCGTCACCGAGCTTCGACGGAACGGACTTGAGCTCACGGCCGGCCGCGTTGCGGCACACCACCCGGCCCTCACCGTCGAGTGCGACGCGGTACCCTCCCGCGCCCGTCTCCACCCATGCCACGGCCGTACTCCTCCCACCGGGGAACCACCCGGGAACCACGTCTCGATCGCCTGCTGACCAGCGATGCGAGGAACGTAGCGAGGCCCACTGACAACGCGCCGGGCAGGGTGGAGACGACCGGGGGAAGGGAAGTCGAAACCGCTCGAACGGGTGATCGAAGCAGTGCCGGGCTCGGGCGGAGGGAGCGGCCGCGGCGGCCCGCCGCACAGCCCGCGCCCCCCGGCAAGCACGGCAAGCACGGCGAGCACGGCGAAGGCAGCAACCACAGCGGCCACGGCGAAGGCGGCGCCGTCCGGAAGGAACGGCGCCGCCTGACCGGCCGCGCGGGCGTCAGCCCACCGGCGCCCGCGGCACGATGACCGGCGCGCCGTCCCCCGGCGCCGTGAGGACGTGGCTGTCGATGTCGTACAGCGCCCGCACCAGCGGCGCGTCCACCACCTCGCGCGGCGGCCCGCAGGCCACCACCGCGCCGTCGCGCAGGGCGACCAGCAGGTCCGCGTAGCGGGCGGCCGCCGCGAGGTCGTGCAGCACCATGACCACCGTCCGTCCGTCCGCCGCGACCCGGCGGACCAGCTCAAGGACCTCCACCGCGTGCCCGAGGTCGAGCGCGCTGGTCGGCTCGTCGAGCAGGACGACCGGGGTGTCCTGGGCCAGCACCATGGCGAGCCAGCAGCGCTGGCGCTGGCCGCCCGAGAGGCGGTCGAGCCGGCGGTCGGCGAGTTCCTCGACGCCGGTGGCGCGCAGGGCCGCGGCGGTGAGCCGCTCGTCGTCGGGCGACCACTGGCGGAACAGGCCCTGGTGCGGGTGGCGGCCGTAGCGGACGAGTCCGGCGACGGTGACCGCCTCCGGTGCCTGCGGGCTCTGCGGCAGCAGCGCGATCCGGTGGGCGGCCTGACGCGGGCGCAGCCGCCACACGTCCTCGCCGCCGACCAGGACCCGCCCGCCGTCCGGCCGGTGCAGCCGGGCGACGGCCCGCAGCAGGGTGGACTTGCCGCAGCCGTTCGGCCCGACCACGGCCACCACCTGCCCGGCCGGGACGGTGAGGTCGACCCCGCCGAGCACCGGGCGCCCCGGGCCGTAGCCGGCGGTGAGCCCCTCGATCGTCAACTCCATGGCAGCCTCCCCCGGTCCGGCCTCGCTCAGTTCCCGCCGAGCGCCTTGCCGAGGTCGCCGATGACGACGTCGGCCGCGAGCGGGCCGCCCCGGGTGGACCAGACCGAACCGTCCACGGTGACGACGTGGTTGTTCTTCACCGCGTTCAGCTCCTGGTACGCGGGCTTGGACTGGACGTCCTTGAGCGCGGACCTGCCGTCGTCGGTGAGGGTGGACAGGAACAGCCAGTCGCCGTCGATCTCGGAGAGCTTCTCCAGGCTGAGCGCCGGGCTGTGCGCGTTGCCGTCCTTGTCCTGCGCCGCCGGGCGGGTGAGGCCCATGTCGAGGGCGACGCCGGCGGCGAACTGCTTCTTCTCCATCCAGCTCGGGCCGGTGGGGTTCCAGCGGACGATCGAGACGGCGGCGCCCTTGTTCCCGGTGAGTTCGGCGCCGGCCTTGGCGGCCCTGGCCTCGTAGTCGCCGATGACCTTGTTGGCCTGGTCGAGCTTGTCGACGGCGTTGCCGATGCCCCGGAAGGCCAGCTTCCAGTCGTCGGTGGGCGCCATGGTGACCAGGGTGGCGGGGGTGATCTCGCGCAGCTGCTTGAGCACCTGTTCGTCCTGCATGTCACCGGCGAGGATGAGGTCGGGCTTGGCCGCGATCACCTTGTCCATCACCGGCTGCAGCAGGTTGCCGACCACCGGCACTCCCTGGACCTTGTCCTTCAGGTACGCGGGCGGCTCGTTGAGGCCCTGGCCGTTGGTGATGCCGGCCGGCTTGACGCCGAGGGCGAGCACCGCGTCGAGGTCCTCCTGGGTGAGGGTGACGATCCGCTTGGGTTCGGCGGGGACCTCGACGGCCTTGCCGGTGGCGTCCTTGACGGTCCGCTTGCCGCCGCCCGCCGCGTCCGCCGCCGGGGCGGAGGGGGCGGCCGAGGAGGAGCCCGAGGAGCCGCAGCCCGTGAGCAGGAGGGCGGCCACCCCGGTGACGGCCAGCACCTGGGCCGCGCGGCGGCGGACGGGGCTGAGCGAGCGGCGGGCGAACGGCATGGGTGCCTCCGGGCAACGGTGGTACGTGAGTTGGGCGGCGTCCGGGCAGCGCGATGCGACGGGGTGCCCGGTGCGGGACCCTGCGGGACGGCTCGGCCCTTAGGTTAGCCTTACCTTATGACATTGTCGCAAGCGGGCGTGCACGCAGCGTCCCCCGCCACCGCGCCGGACGATCCGCCGCCGCGGAAGGACCCCCGCCGGACCGGGACCGGCCGGCCCACCTGGCCGGTCGCCGTCGGAGCGGTGGCACTGCTGCTCGCCCTGGCCGCGCTCTCGCTGACGGTCGGCGCCGGCGAGGTCGGCCCCGGCCGGGTCCTGGACTACGTGCTGGACCGCGGCGGCGCCCGCGCCGACGGCCGGCTCGCCCTCGTCGTCGGCGACCTGCGACTCCCCCGCACCCTGACCGCCCTGCTGGTCGGCGCCGCCCTCGGCGTCGCCGGCGCCCAACTGCAGTCCGTCACCCGGAATCCGCTCGCCGAGACCGGCCTGCTCGGCGTCAACGCCGGCGCCTCGCTCGGCGTCGTCCTCGGCATCGCCGTGCTCGGCGTGCAGACCTCCTACGGGTACCTCGCCTTCGCCTTCGGCGGCGCGGTGCTCGCGAGCACGCTCGTCCTGCTGATCGCGGGCAGCCGGGGCGGCGGATCGCCCATGCGGCTCGTCCTGGGCGGCTCGGCGGTCGGCGCGACCTTCGGCGGACTCACCGGCGTCCTGATCGTCAACTCGCCCGAGGCGTACGACCGCTACCGGGTCTGGGTGCTCGGATCGCTGTCCGGGGTGGAGGGCTGGACCCCGCTGCGCCAGCTCGCCCCCGTCCTCGCCGCCGGCTTCCTGCTCGCCCTGCTCACCACCCGGCCGCTCACCGCCCTCGCACTCGGCGACGACCTCGCCCGCGGCCTCGGCCACCGGCCCGGCGCCACCCGCGCGGCGGTCGCCGCCGCCGTCACCCTGCTGACCGCCTCCGCGGTCGCCCTGGCCGGGCCGATCTCGTTCCTCGGTCTGCTCGCCGGATTCCTCGCCCGCGCCGTCACCGGCCCGCGGGTCGGCCGGCTGACCCTGCTCGCCGGGCTGTTCGGCGCCGCCGTGCTGACCGGCGCCGACGTCCTGGCGCGCGTCGTCGCCCGGCCCTTCGAAGCGCCGGTGTCGGTCATCGTCGCCCTGGTCGGCGCCCCGGCCCTGATCGCCATCGTCCGCTCCCGGCGCTCCGCCGCCCTCGTCCTGACCGACCCGGCCGAGTCCGCCGCACCGCCCGCCCGCCGCGCCGAACCGCCCGCCCCGAAACCGGACCTGGCCCTGCGGTACGGCGCCTGGTCGCTGCTGCTCCCCCGCCGTGCGCTCGCCGCCTCGCTCGGCCTCACCGCCGCGCTGCTCGCCGCCGTCGTCGTCTCCGCGCACGCCGGGCAGGGCGAACTCGGCCTCGGCCGCACCTTCCAGGCCGTGTTCGGCTACGGCGACCGCCTCGACGTCCTGCTGGTGCAGAAGTTCCGGCTCGGCCGGATCGTCGCCGGGCTCGCCGCCGGAGCCGCGCTCGGCCTGGCCGGCTGCCTCACCCAGACCCTCGCCCGCAACCGCCTCGCCACCCCAGAGCTCCTCGGCGTCAACGACGGCGCGACCGCCGCCGTCCTCATCTCCGCCACCGCCTCCGGCACCTTCGGCGCCTGGTGGGCCGGACCGCTCGGCGCACTCGCCGCCGCCCTGGTCGTCACCCTGGTCTCCGGCGGGCTCGGCGCGCGCGGCTACCGGGTGCTGGTCGTCGGGCTCGCGATGTCCGCCCTCGCCTCGGCGGTCGTCCAGGTCGCGCTCGCCCGCCGCTCGCTCGACTCGGCCGGCTCGCTGTACGTCTGGACCTCCGGCAGCCTCAACGGGCGGGACTACGCGATCGCCGCGCCCGTCCTGACCGGGCTCGCGGTGCTGGTGCCGCTCGCCCTGGTAGTGGCCCGACGGCTGGCCGTGCTGCGCTTCGACGACAACGTCGCCTCCGCGCTCGGCGTCGACCCCGGCCGGGTCCGGCTCGTCTGCCTGCTGCTGGCCGTCGCCCTGGCCGGGCTCGCGGTCGGCGTCTGCGGACCGGTCGGCTTCGTCGCCCTGGCCGCGCCCGTGATCGCCGGACGCCTCGCCGGGCCCGCCCGCGTCCCGGTCCTCGGCTCGGCGCTGACCGGCGCCCTGCTCGTCGTCCTCGCGGACACCCTCGGACGGGTGCTGATCGGCGGGGTCGAGATCCCCGTCGGCATCGTCACCACCGTCCTCGGCGGTCCGTTCCTGCTCTGGGTGCTGCTCGGCCGCAAGGGCACCCCCGCGTAAGCCCCTCCAGGAGTCCACACCATGGAAACCCCGCCCCTCGTCGCCCCCGACCCCGTCGACCCCGCCTACCGCCTGGTCACCCTCACCCACCGGGGCGGACCGTGCGACGGCGTCCTCGCCCTGCTCCACACCGTGACCGACAGGGACCGCCACGCCGGCGACCTCACACCGCACCTGATGACACGTCGGGACGACGGCTCGTGGACGATCACCTACCGGCTGCGCGCCGACCACCGCGCCTCCTACCAGCTCCACCCCTTCCACGGCGACGCCCCCGGCACGGCCCGCCCCGACTGGCTGCGCGTCCTCGACCACGCCCGCCCCGACCCGTACGACACCGAACCCCGGCTGCCCGCCCGCGACGGCCGCCACCCGGCCTCGGTGCTCAGCCTGCCCGAGGCTCCCGCGCAGCCCTACGTCCGGCGGCGCGAGGGCGTGCCGCGCGGCCGGACGGTGCCGCACACGGTCGCCGGCCGGCGCGTCGACGTCCACCTGCCGGCCGGCCACGGGGACGGCCCCCACCCGGCGGCCTTCCCGGTGGCCGTCCTGCTCGACGGTGAGATGTGGGGCGAGGTGCTGTCCGTCGGCGACACCCTCGACAACCTGACGGCGGACGGCGCGACCCCGCCCACCGTCGCCCTGCTCGTGCACACCACGGGCCCAGGCCGGCCCGACGACCTCAGCTGCAACCCGGCCTTCGTCGACCTCCTCGCCGACCGCCTCCTCCCCTGGGCCGCCCAGGAGTTCGGCGCGACCACCGATCCGGCCCGCACCGTGATCGCGGGCCAGAGCGCGGGCGGGCTCACCGCCGCCTACGCCGCCTACCGGCGGCCCGAACGCTTCGGCAACGCGCTCTCCCAGTCCGGCTCCTTCTGGTGGCCGGACGAGACCGAGTTCGACGAGGGCAGCGAGTGGCTGACCCGGCAGTTCGCCACCGGGCAGCAGCGCGCGGCCCGCTTCTACGTCGAGGTCGGACTGCAGGAGTGGATGCTGCTCACCCAGAACCGGCACCTGCGGGACGTGCTCGTGGCACGCGGCTACGACCTCGCCTACCGCGAGTTCAACGGCGGTCACGACTACGCCTGTTGGCGCGGCGGACTCGCGGACGGGCTGGCGCACCTGCTCGGGTCACCCGAAAGGACGAAGTAGGGCCGGGCCGCCCACCCGCCCGGCGGCCGGGCCCCTAACGTTCGGGGGACCCGCCGTCCGGGGCGGACGGGCGGACGACCTGACGGGAGAAGCCATGACTGCCGGTGCGCCGGTCGCCCGCCCGCTGGAGGCGCGGTGGATCCACGGGTCCCCGTCGGCGAAGCACAACACGGACCCCGAACTCCAGGTCCACGCCTACGACGAGCACACCGTCATCCTGCGGCAGAACAAGGCGACCCACTACGAAGCGCCGTTCCTCTACCTGCTGTTCGGGGCGGACCGCGCCCTGCTGCTGGACACCGGCGCCACCGCCGACCCCGCGTTCCTCCCGCTGCGCGCGGTCGTCGACGGGCTCGTCGACCGGTGGCTCGCCCGCAACCCCCGCGACGGCTACGAACTCCTCGTCCTGCACACCCACGACCACGACGACCACGTCGCGGGCGACCGGCAGTTCGACGGCCGCCCCGCGACGACCCTGGTGGACGCGCACCCGGACGCCGCCTGGCCCTACTTCGGCTTCGACCGGGACCCGGAGGCGGTCGCCACGGTCGACCTGGGCGGCGGACGCGTCGTGGAGTGCCTGGCCACCCCCGGACACCACGCCTCGGCCGTGACCTACTACGACCCGTGGACCGGCTTCCTGCTCACCGGCGACACCGTCTACCCCGGCCGGCTCCACATCGACGACTGGCCCGCCTTCCGCCGCACCGTCGACCGCCTGATCCGCTTCACCGCCACCCGCCCGGTGACCCACGTCCTCGGCTGCCACATCGAGATGACCTGCCACCCGGGGCTCGACTACCCCGCCGGCACCACCTACCAGCCCCACGAGGCGCCCCTGCAGCTCACCCCCGACCACCTCCACCAGATCCGCGCCGCCCTCGCCCGCCTCGGCGACCGGCCGCGCCGGCACCGGCTGCCGGACCTGATCCTCTGGCCCGAGGGCTGAGCCGGACCCGGCGGGGCGGCGGGGTCAGTCCCGGTACGGGACGAGCCGGGACAGGTCCGGCTCGAAGCCGAACGGCTCGGGGATCCGGAGGGTCTCGCCGAACTCCCGTTCCGTCCGGGTGTGGTAGCGGTCGCGGTTCGGCTCGGAGAACAGCGTCACGGTCTTCTGCCGGGGGTCCACGATCAGGTAGAGCGGGAATCCCATCCGCGGGAAGTCGCGGACCTTCCCGGTCCGGCCGTTCTCGGGATTGGACGGCGAGACGATCCCGACCGCGACCAGGGCCAGTTCGGCGGGGACCTCACGGCCCAGCTCGATGACCTCCTCGGGCAGGTAGGTGAGGTCGGGGTTCCGCACGGAGCCGACCTCCGGCGAGGAGAGGTCACTGTTCCCGGACGGGAAGTAGCCGGGCGGGCAGTGCGCCTCGAACCGGCGCTGGACGATCGCCGGGTTCAGCTGGTGGATCGGGGACGGCGAGGCCTGCATGACGATGAGGTCGCCGGACAGTTCGACCTCGTAGCCGTCCGGGAGGCTGCGACGGACCTCTTCCGGCAGGCGGTAGCGCTCAGGGTTCCTGCGGGCTCCTCCGGTGCTCCGATCACCGTAACGGCAGCCGGGCACCGGAGGAGACGGTCCCGCGCCCCCGTCAGTCCTCCGGGGGCGGCCCCGGGGCCCCGGCGGGCAGGCGGGTGGCGAGGAGGGCGCCGGCGGCGACCAGAGCGGCCGTCAGCAGGAGGGCGAGCCGGTAGGGGGTGGTGCCGGAGTCGGCGGGGAGGGCGCCGATGAGGGCGGCGGTGCCGGCGATGCCGAGGGCGCCGCCGAGGGTGCGCAGGATGGTGAACAAGCCCATCGCACGGCCCATCGCGGGCGGGGGGACGTCGGCGAAGCCGGCGATCTGCACGGTGAGGACGGCGGTGCCGAGGATCAGGCCGACGCCGAACATCAGGGCCCGGACGAGCCACGGGTCCTCCGCGAAGCCGAGGGCGGCGAGGACCGCCGCGGCCGACAACAGGGCGGGCAGGGCCAGGCGGCGCGGGCCGAGGCGGGGCAGCAGCCGGTCCACCACCTGGGAGGCGGCCATCAGGCCGATCGCTTCGGGGAAGACACTGAGCCCGGCGTCGAGGGCCGAGGCGCCCAGGGCCGCCTGGTAGAGCAGCGGGAGGGCGAACAGCGCGCCCATCAGTCCGGCCGAGGTGAGCAGGGCCAGTCGGCTCGCCGTGCCGAAGGTCCGGTCGGCGAGCAGCCGCAGGTCCACCAGCGGCTCCCCGGCGCGGAGTTGGTGCCGGACGGCGGCGGCCAGCAGGGCCAGGCCGGCGATCCCGCCGAGAGCCACGCCCGGGGACGACCAGCCGTGGGCCGGGCCGAAGCCCAGCGCGTAGGTCAGCAGGCCGAGGCCGGGGGTGGCGAGCAGGAATCCGGTGGTGTCGAAGCGGCCGGCCGGGGGTTCCTCGGCGCCACGCAGGCCGACCAGGCCGATGGCGACGGCGACGGCCCCGACCGGCACGTTGACCAGGAACAGCCAGTGCCAGGAGAGGTGTTCGGCGAGGAGGCCGCCGAGCGGCGGCCCGAGGGCGGGCATCAGCGCGGTGGGGACGATCAGGATCCGGCCGAGGCCGGCCCGCTCGTGCGGGGCGAAGGCCCGGAACAGCAGCGTCATCCCGACCGGGGTGAGCAGTCCGCCCGCCACGCCCTGGACGGCGCGCGCGGCGGCCAGCGATCCGAGGCCGGGGGCGGCGGCGCACAGGGCGGAGGCGAGGGTGAAGGCGGCGAGCGCGCCGAGGAAGACCCGTTTCACGCCGTACCGGTCGCCGAGCCAGCCGGCGACCGGGAGACCGAGGGCGAGTCCGACCAGGAAGGCGGTCTCGACGGCGTTGGCCGCCGAGACCGGCCGACCGAAGTCCTCGGCGATGGTGAACAGCGCGGGGTTGACGATGGTCGAGTCCAGGCCGTTCATGCACATCGCGGCCGTGTAGACGACGACCACCGCGGCGCGCCCCGCGAGCAGGGGGCGCGCCGGGGCCTGCGCCGCGGGGGCCTCGGGAGGGATCACAGGGCGGTCCAGTGCGCGGTGATCCACTCCAGGGCGGCGGCCCGCTCGCACGGGCCGTGGGCGACGTCCCAGCCGGCCGGGACGGCGGCGAAGGCGGGCCAGAGGGAGTGCTGGCCCCCGGGGTTGACCAGGGCGAGGAACTCGCCGTCGGCGTCGAAGGGGTTGGCGGGGGCGTCACTCATCGGAGGCCTTCTCCATCGTCGGTCTTCTCCAGGTGGTCGGCGATCACGCTCGCGATGTGCGCGATCGGGGCGGGCAGGGTCATGTCCTTGTGGGAGCAGGCCACGTCGGTGTTGGCGATCCGGCCGGTCACGTACGGGGTCCACAGCTCGGGCACCAGGGTGTCGTCGATGGTGTCGACGGTGGCGCGGAAGAACAGCACGTCGCCGTCGAAGCGACGGTGGTCGTAGCCGCGCACCAGGTGGTTGGTGTTGAGGTAGATCCGGTTGAGCGCGGCCACGGTCGCGTCGTCGAGTCCGGCGAGCGGGCTGCCCTCGCGGCGCAACAGCTCGGTGACGGCGGCGAGTTCGAGCGGCCGGCCGGCGAGGTCGGCGGGGCCGTAGCCGCCCATGGTGAGCAGTGCTTCGAGTGCCTCGGCCTGGTCGGGGACGGTCAGCTCGCGGAAACCCTCGGCGGGGTAGGCGTCCAGGATGGCGAGCAACTCGACGTCCTGGCCGACTTCCCGGAGCCGGACGGCCACCGCGTGCGCGATGATCCCGCCGGTGGACCAGCCGAGCAGCCGGTACGGCCCCTCGGGCTGGACCTCGCGCAGCCGGTCGGCGTAGTGCGCGGCCAGGTCCTCCAGGGTGGCGGGCAGCGGTTCGGCGGCGGTGGCGGCGCCGACGCCCTGCGCCTGGAGGCCGTAGATCGGGACGTCGCCGGGCAGGTGGCGGATCAGGCCGGTGTAGCACCAGCCGAGGCCGCCGGCCGGGTGCACGGCGAACAGCGGGCGCTGCCGTCCGGGGGCGACCGGCCGCAGCGGGAGCAGGACGTCCAAGGCGTCGGTGTCGTCGGTGCCGGCCGCGAGCGCGGCATCGAGGGCGGCCACCGTGGGGGCCTGGAAGAGCGTGCCGATGCCGACGTCCAGTCCGAGCACCTCGCGGATCCGCCCGGCGAGGCGCACGACCAGCAGCGAGTGCCCGCCGAGGGCGAAGAAGTCGTCCTCGACGCCGACCGCGGCCGTGCCGAGCACCTCGGCGAAGAGTTCGCGCAGCTGCTGTTCGCGCGGGGTGCGCGGCGGCCGGCCGGCGCCCGCGGCCGGGGCCTCGGGGGCGGGCAGGGCGCGGCGGTCGAGCTTGCCGTTGGCGGTGAGCGGCAGGCGGTCGAGCAGGACGACGGCGGACGGCACCATGTGGACGGGCAGTCCGGCGGCGGCGTGGGCGCGCAGATCGTCGGGCGTCGGGCCGTCGGCCACCGCGTAGGCGACCAGCCGCTTGTCCCCCGGCACGTCCTCGCGCACCACCACGGCGGCGTCGGCGACGGCGGGGTGGGCGGCCAGCACGGCCTCGATCTCGCCGAGTTCGATCCGGAAGCCGCGCAGCTTGACCTGCTGGTCGGCGCGGCCGAAGTACTCCAGGACGCCGTCGGCGCGGCGGCGGGCGAGGTCGCCGGAGCGGTACATCCGGGTGCCGCGTTCACCGAACAGTGCGGCGTACGGGTCGGCGACGAAGCGGGTGGCGGTGAGCTCGGGGCGGCCGAGGTAACCGCGGGCCAGGCCCGCCCCGGCCACGTACATCTCACCGGTGACGCCGGGCGGGACGGGCTGCAGGTGCCGGTCGAGGACGTAGACGCGCAGGTCGGGGATGTTGACGCCGATGGTGCTGCTGCTTCCGGCGGCGGCGCTCGCCCGGTCGAGGGCGACGTACGAGACGTGCACGGTGGTCTCGGTGATGCCGTACATGTTGACCAGGGTCGGCGCGTCCTCGGCGTGCCGGGAGTACCAGTCGTCCAGGCGGCCGAGGTCCAGCGCCTCGCCGCCGAACACCACGTAGCGCAGGGCGAGTTCGCTGCCGGGGCGGTCCCGGTCGGCGGCGCTGAGCTGGTAGAACGCGGACGGCGTCTGGTTGAGCACGGTGACGCGTTCGCGGGCGAGCAGGTCGAGGAAGGCGGCCGGGTCGCGGCTGACCAGGTGCGGGACGACGACGAGCCGGCCGCCGTGCAGCAGGGCGCCCCACAGCTCCCAGACGGAGAAGTCGAAGGCGTATGAGTGGAAGAGCGTCCAGACGTCGTCCGCGTCGAAGCCGAACCAGTGGTCGGTGGCGGTGAACAGCCGGACCACGTTGCGGTGGGTGACGGGTACGCCCTTGGGGCGGCCGGTGGAGCCCGAGGTGTAGATGACGTACGCGGTGTCGTCGGCGCGCAGCGGGCGGGTGCGCTCGTGCGGGGCGAGCGGCACGGCCGGGTACCGCTCGGCCTCCGGTCCGTCGACGAGGAGTCGGCGCACGTCGTGGGCGGGCAGTCGGGGCGCGGTGTCGCGATCGGTGAGCAGGGTGGCGGGGGCGGCGTCGGCCAGCATGTAGGCGAGCCGGTCGGCCGGGTAGTCGGGGTCGAGGGGCAGGTAGGCGGCGCCGGACTTGGCCACGGCCAGCAGGGCGACGACGAGTTCGAGCGAGCGCGGCAGGGCGAGGGCGACGATGGTGCCGGGGCCGATGCCCTCGGCGGCCAGCAGGCGGGCCAGCCGGTCGGCGCGGGCGCCGAGTTCGGTGTAGTCGAGCCGGTCGCCGAGGTGACTCACGGCGATGGCTTCCGGGTTGGCGTCGGCGGCCGCCTCGAACAGCTCGGGCAGGGTGGCGTCGGGCGCGGCGGCGTCGGGAGCGGTGGGTCCGGGACCAGTGGCGTCGGGCGCGGCGGCGGCCGGGCCCGCCGGGGCCGGGCCGGCGTTCCACTCGACCAGGGCACGCAGCCGCTCCTCCTCGCCGATCAGCGGGAGCCGGCCGATCGGGGTGTCGGGGGCGGTGGCGGCGGCGGTGAGCAGCCGGGTCAGGCGTTCGCCGAGGGCGGCCACGGTGGTGGCGTCGAAGAGGTCGGTGCGGTATTCCAGGAAGCCGCCGATGCCGCCGCCGGGCCGTTCGCCCGCGTTGAGGGTGAGGTCGAACTTGGCGGTGCCGCTGGGGACGGCAGTGGTCTCGGCCGCGAGGCCGCCGCCGAGGTCGGTGCGCTCGTCGGGGCGGCTCTGCCAGGCGAGCATCACCTGGAACAGCGGGTGGCGGGCGAGCGAGCGGGCCGGGTTGAGCTCCTCGACCAGGCGGTCGAAGGGCAGGTCGGCGTGCTCGTGGGCGCCGAGGACGGTGGCGCGCACGCGGGCCAGCAGCTCGCGGAAGGTCGGGTCGCCGGAGGTGTCGGTGCGCAGGACCACGGAGTTGACGAAGTAGCCGACCAGTGCGGCGGTCTCCTCGTCCTCGCGCCCGGCCACCGGGGTGCCGACCGGGATGTCGGTGCCGCAGCCGTGCCGGGTGAGCAGGGCGGCGAGGCCGGCCTGGACGGCCATGAAGACGGTGCTGCCGGCGGACCGGGCCAGCGCGGCGAGGGCGGTGTGCGCCTCGGCGCCGAGGGCGAAGGGGACGGTGGCGCCCCGGTGGCCGGCCACGGCCGGGCGGGGGCGGTCGGTGGGCAGTTCCAGCTGGTCGGGCAGTCCGGCGAGCGCGGTGCGCCAGTACGCGGCCTGCCGGACGGCGAGCGGACCGGGTGCGTCGGCGGTGCCGAGGCGCTTGCGCTGCCAGGCCGCGTGATCGGCGAACTGGACGGCCAGCGGGGGAAGTTCGGGTTCGCGTCCGGCGAGCCTGGCGGTGTAGGCGGCGGCCAGGTCGCGGACCAGCGGGGTGGTGGAGGCGCCGTCGCCCGCGATGTGGTGGAGCAGGAGGAGCAGGGTGTGCCGGGCGGGCCCGTCGGTGAACAGGGTGGCCCGCAGCGGCGGTTCGGCGGCCAGGTCGAAGGAGTACCGGACGGCTTCGTCCGCCTCGACGGAATCGTCGTGCAGTTCGACGGGCGCGGCGGGCAGGATCCGCTGGTACGGCGTGCCGTCCGGCTCCTCGCCGTAGACGGTGCGCAGGACTTCGTGCCGGGCGACCAGGTCGGCCAGGGCGAGGGTGAGCGCGGGACGGTCCAGCGGGCCGGTGAGGGTGAGCGCGAGCGGGATGTTGTAGGTGGGGCTGGGGCCTTCGAGGCGGTGCAGGAACCAGAGGCCGCGCTGGGCGGGCGAGATCGGCATCCGCTCGGCGCGCGGGACGGGCCCGAGGACGGGGTGCTCGTCCTGCGGCAGACCGGCTTCGACCCGGGCCCCTTCGGCCCGGACCCCTTCGGCCCGGACCGCCTCGGCCCGGTCCCCTTCGGCCCGCTGCACCTCGGTCTGCTCCGCTTCGGCCCGGTCGCCGAGCAGGGCGGCGAGGCCGGCCGGGGTCGGGTGGCGGAACACGTCGGCGAAGCCGGCCCGGGTGGCGAAGGTCTCGCGCAGCCGCGCGGCCAGACGCCCGGCGAGCAGCGAGTGGCCGCCGAGGTCGAAGAAGGAGGCGTTCCGGCCGGGTGCCTGCGACAGGCCGAGGACGTCCGCGAACAGCCCGCAGACCAGCTCCTCCCGGGGCGTCGCCGCCGAGGCGCCCTCGGCCTGCGCGGCCGGCTCCGGCAGGGCCCGGTGGTCCAGCTTGTCGTGGGCGGTGCGCGGCAGTTCGTCCAGCAGCAGGACCGCCGCCGGGACCATGTGCGCGGGCAGCCGGACGGCGAGTGCGGCGCGCAGCCCGTCCGGGTCCGGGGCGGCGCCCGGCCCGGGGACGGCGTAACCGAGCAGGCGCTTGCCCTGCGGTCCGGGGCGGGCGATCACCACGGCCTGGGCGACGCCGGGCAGTTCGGCGAGGACGGCGGCGATCTCACCGGGCTCGACCCGGAAGCCGCGGATCTTCACCTGGTCGTCGGCGCGGCCGAGGAACTCCAGGGTGCCGTCCGGTCGGCGGCGGGCGAGGTCGCCGGTGCGGTACATCCGGGCGCCGGGCGGGCCGAAGGGGTCGGCGAGGAAGCGTTCGGCGGTGAGGTCGGGGCGGCCGAGGTAGCCGCGGGCCAGGCAGGCGCCGGCGACGTACAGTTCGCCGGTGGCGCCGTCGGGCGCGGGGCGCAGCGAGCCGTCCAGGACGTAGGCGCGGGAGCCGCGCACCACCCGGCCGACGGGGGCGCCGTCCGGGCCCGGGGTCCAGGCGTAGGCGTCGACGGTGGTCTCGGTCGGGCCGTAGAGGTCGACGGGGTGCAGGCCGGGGACGGCGGTCAGGCGCTGCCAGAGGGCGGGCGGGGTGGCCTCGCCGCCGACCACGAGGACGGACGGGCGGTGCCGTCCTTCGTCCAGGACGCCCTCGGCGACGAGGACTTCGAGGTAGGAGGGGGTGAGGTCGAGGTAGTCGATGCGCTCGCGGTCGAGGTGGTCGGCCAGGGCGGCCGGGTCGCGGTAGGTGGCGTCGTCCAGCAGGTGCAGCTCGTGGCCGTGGACCATCCAGAGCACCGGGTCCCAGGAGGCGTCGAAGGCGAACGAGGCGCTGTGGGCGACGCGCAGGCGCTCGCGGCCGGTGCGGCGCACGGCGGGGGCGATGTGGTCCTCGGCGAGGCCGGCGTGCAGGTTGGCCAGTGAGGCGTGGGTGACCACCACGCCCTTGGGGCGGCCGGTGGAGCCCGAGGTGTGCAGCACGTAGGCGGGGTCGTGGAGCCGGGGCGCGGGCGGGGCGGTGTCCGGCTCGTCGTCGGCCTCGCCGGGCCGGACGGCGGGCAGTCCGGCGGGCAGGTCGAGTCCGGCGAGGGCCTCGGCGGTGCCGACCGCGCAGACCGGGCGGGCGTCGGCCAGGACGGCGGTCAGCCGCTGCGCGGGGTGGGTGAGGTCGAGGCAGACGCAGGCGCCGCCGGCCTTGAGGACGGCGAGCATCGCGACGAGCGTGTCCGCGCCGCGCGGCAGGGCGATCGCGACCGGTGCGCCGTCCCGTACGCCGAGGGCGGTCAGGCGGTGGGCGAGCCGGTTGGCGGCGGTGTCCAGCTGTCCGTACGTCAAGGCGGCCGTGCCGCAGCGGACGGCGACGGCCTCCGGGGTGCGGGCGGCCCGGGCGGCGAACAGCTCGGGCACGGTCCGCTCGGCCGGGGGTTCGGTGCGCCCCTCGGTGGCCCGGCGCAGTCCGTCGGCGTCCAGCAGGTCGATCCGGGCGATCGGCGTCCGCGGGGCGGTGAGCAGCAGCTCGGCGAGGGCGTCTAGGTAGCGCAGCAGGCCGTCGCGGTGGGCGGCGAGGGAGTCGGCGTCGTGGCGGGCCGGGTCGGCGTCGATGACCAGGCGCAGCGCGCCGTCCGGGCCGGGTGAGACGTTCAGGGCGAGGTCGTCCACGGGGCCGGCGGCGAGGTTGCGGACGGTGCCGGGCAGGCCCGCCAGGTCGAGGTCGCCCTCGAAGGCCTTGATGTTGACCATCGGGCCGAACAGCGCGCGGCGGTCACCGGTGCGGCCGAGGTCGCGGCGCAGGTCCTCCAGCGGGTAGCGCTGGTGGCGGCGGACGGCGCGCAGCTCGCGGACGACCTGGCGCAGGAGCGCCTCCGCACTGTCGGCGGGCCGGACGGCGAGGCGCAGCGGGAGCACGTTGGCGGTGGCGACGGGGGTGCGCAGGGCGGCCGGGCCGCGGCGGTTGGCGAGCGGCAGGCCGAGGACGACGTCCCGGCTGCCGGAGAGGCGGTGCAGGTAGCCGGCGGCGGCCGCGAGGAGCAACTCGGCCCAGGTGGCGCGGACGGCGGTGGCGGCGTGCTCCAGGCGCCCTCGGGTGCCGGCGGGGAGTTCGGCGGTCAGGCGCAGCGGGGACGTTCCGGCGTCCGGGGCGGGCGCGCCGGGCAGGGTCGGCGGGGCGTCGGCGTCGGCCATCCGGGCGGACCAGTGGGCGCGGTCGGCCCGGTACTCCTCGCCGTCGCGGTAGGCGGCTTCCTCGGCGGCGGCCACGGCGAGGCGCGCGAACGGGCTCGGGGCGGGCTCGGCACCGGTGACGTGCACGCGGTACAGCTCGGCGACCCGGTCGCCGAGGAGGGTCAACGCGTAGGCGTCGACGGCGAGGTGGTGGATCCGGCGGTACCAGAGCCGGCGGTCGTCGGCGAGCCGGATCAGGGCGTGGGTGAACAGCGGGCCCTCGGCGAGGTCGGCCGGCCGGGCGAGGTCGGCGCGCATCCAGGCCTCGGCGGCGGCCCGCGGGTCGGCCGCGGCCGCGGCGCCGGTGGCGGCCTCGGAAGCGGTGTCGGCATCGGAAGCGGTGTCGGCGTCGGAAGCGGCATCGGAAGCGGCGTCGGTGTCGGTGTCGGAAGCGGAGCCCGCCCGCAGGTCGAGGCGGTGCAGCGGCCACGGGCGGCCGGGCCTGAGCCGCTGACGGGGTGTACCGTCCGGGCCGGTGACGACGACGGCGCTCAGCGCCTCCGCCTCCTCCACCGCCCGCCGCAGCGCCTGTTCGAACCGGGCCTCGTCGAGCGGGCCGGTGATCTCGACGGCGTCACCGGTGTTGTAGACCGGGTCGGCGGGGTCGAGCGCCT
Organism: Kitasatospora sp. NPDC048545; assembly: GCF_040651155.1. NCBI lineage: Bacteria > Bacillati > Actinomycetota > Actinomycetes > Kitasatosporales > Streptomycetaceae > Kitasatospora > Kitasatospora sp. NPDC048545. Next base: position 176,567 of record NZ_JBEZIQ010000003.1, on the reverse strand, counting down.
GGGCGTACCAGATGGCGGCCTGGGCGGCGAGCAACGGAACGTCGACGGCCTGGGTCTCGACGATCCGGGTGTCACCCGTCCGGGTGTCACCGGTCTGGGTCTCGGCGGCGGGCATGGTTCGGAGAGCTCCTCGGGGATCCGGAACGCCTTACTTAGGTTAGCCTAATCTAACTTCATACGATCTGGTCAACGGCCCGGGGCAGCCCGGGCCCTGACACCGTCGGAGGCGCCACCCATGCCCCTGTCCGCGACCAAGCAGGCCGTCCGCGAGCGCGTGCACGCGCACCGGGACGAACTGCTGGCGCTCAGCCGCCGCATCCACGCCCATCCTGAGACCGCCTTCGAGGAGCATCGCGCGGCCGCCTGGTGCGCCGAACTGCTGCGCGGCCACGGCTACACCGTCACCGCGCCCGCGCACGGCCTGGCCACCGCGTTCAGCGCGACCCTCGGCAGCGGGCCGGTCACCGTCGCCCTGGTCTGCGAGTACGACGCGCTGCCCGGCCTCGGCCACGCCTGCGGACACAACCTGATCGCCGCCGCGGGCCTCGGCGCGGCCCTCGGACTCGCCCCGTACGCCGATCGACTCGGGCTCACCGTACGGGTGATCGGCGCGCCGGCCGAGGAGCGCGGAGCCGGCAAGGCCCTGCTGCTGGAGGCGGGAGCCTTTGCCGGGGCCGACGCGGCCATGATGGTCCACCCTTGCCCGGTCGAGGTCGCCGACTTCCGCTCCTTCGCCCTCGGCACGCTGTCCGTCCGCTACACCGGGCGCGCCGCCCACCCGAGCCTCAACCCGCACGACGGACGCAACGCCGCCGACGCGCTCACCGTCGCGCAGGTCGCGATCGGACTGCTGCGCCAGCAACTCCCGCCGCACTGGCGGGTGCACGGCGTCACCACAGCGGCCGGGACGGCACCGAACCTGATCCCGGACAGTGCCACCGCCGAGTACGAGATCCGGACCTCGGCGGCCGAAGACCTCGCGGAGCTGCGCGCCCGGGTCGAGGACTGCTTCCGCGCCGGGGCGCTGGCCACCGGGTGCGGGGTGGAGCTGACCCGGCCCGAGCCGGACTACCTGGACATGCGGTCCGACCCGGGCCTGCTGGACCTGTGGCGGTCCAACGCCGCGGCGCTCGGCCGGCCGGAGCCGGTCGAGCGCGGGCCGTTCGCCTGCACCGACATGGGGAACGTGTCGCACGTGGTGCCCTCGATCCATCCGGTCCTGGACATCACGGGCGGCGCCTGCGCCCCGCACGAGGCGGCGTTCGTCGAGGCGGCGCTGGGCGCGGAGGCAGAGCGGGCGGTGCTGGACGGCGCGGTGGCCATGGCCTGGACGGCGGCGGACCTGGCGGCGGCACGACGCCCACCGGCGGGCCGGTGACGGATTTCGGCTGACGACTTCCGGCGAACGGAGGTCATCATCCGTTCGCCGGAAGTCGTCGCCCGGGAACCGCCCGCCCTCACCCGCCCAGCAGCGCCGTCGGCGCCACCCGCACCGCTGTCACGCCCAGCTCCCGGACCAGCGCCCCGACCTCCCCCTCCCGCTGCGGGTCGGCGAGCACCACGGCGGCGCCCGTCCGCAGCGGCCAGAAGAACTCCCAGAACGGCAGGCCCAGTTGCAGGACGCGGTCACCCGGCCCGAGCGGATGCTCGGCCTGCAGCTCGCGCACCCGCCGGTCCGCCTCGGCATGGGTGACCCGGACGGCCGTCGGCCGCCCGCCCGGACCGTATCCGACGCAGAGCAGGTGCTGCGGCGTGAGCGCCCGCGGCGGGTCGGTGGGCAGCTCGCCGGCCGTCTCCAGCCCGGTGAGCGCCCCCGGCACGCCCTCCCCCAGCACGCACACCGGCGTGTTCTCGGCCAGCAGCCGCTCCCGCCGCCTGGGCGCGTCCGCCGGGTCCAGCGGCAGATAGGCCGCACCCGACTTCACCACCGCCAGCAGCGCCGTCAGCAACTCGGCCGGGCCGCAGGCGCCCGCCAGGCCGACCACCGCGCCGGGTCGGGCCCCCCGGGCGGCCAGGACGCGCGCCAGCCGGTTGGCCGAGGCGTTCAGCTCCCCGTAGCTGACGGTCCCCCCGCCCGCGAGCACCAGCGCCGGCGCGTCCGGCGTCCTGGACGCCTGCGCCTCGACCGGCCCCACCAGTGTGGTGGCCGGGTACGTCACCGCGCGGCGGGGCAACGCGGGCATGACGGTCAGCGCCTCCGCTCGGACCGGTGGGCGGGCGTCCTGCGGCACCGCCCCGCGGGCGGCCTCCCGTACGAGCGCCTCCATCAGACCGCGCCCAGCAGCTCGGCCCAGGCCTCGACCGCCGGATGCTCCGCCAGCCGGACGAACGCCACCTCGGCGCCCTCCGCCCGCCAGCGCTCGGCGAGCGTCATCAGCCGGATGGAGTCCAGCCCCCAGTCGACCAGGTTCTCGTCCAGCGGGATGTCCGCCGGGTCCTCGCCGAGCAGGTCGGCGACCTCGGCCCGGATCCGCTCCACCGTGAAACCCACGCCCGTCACTTCCCGTCCACCTCGTCCGACTTCTTCGATCCGGCCGGCTTACTCGACTCGGCCGTGCCGTCCCGCTCGGCCGCGCCGTCCCGCTCGGCCGCGCCGCCCAGTCGGGCGCGCACGGCCTCCGTCGTGGTGACCACGCCGCAGCGCCCGGCCACCCACTCCAGCGCGGCCCGGTGCTCCGCCGGACCGAAGTCGGCGACCGCGTCGGCCACCACGAACGCCTGGACGTCCCGCATCCAGGCGTCGCAGGCGGTGACCTGCACCCCGATGTGCGCGTACACCCCGACGATCACCAGTTGGTCGCGGCCCTGCTCGCGCAGCAGCCGCTCCAACCCGGTGCGCACGAAGGCGCTGTACTTCCACTTGGTCAGCACGGTGTCACCCGGCGCCGGCGCGGCGGCGTCGGCGATCGCGGTGGCCCGCGGGTCGTCCGGGATGCCCGGACCCCAGAAGTCCTGCTGCAGTCCGCGCTCGGCCGGGCTCTGCCCGCCCAGCTGCGCCGAGTACACGACCGGGACACCCGCGGCACCGGCCGCCCCGGTCAACCCGGCCACGTTGGCGAGGAGTTCGGGCACCGGGGCGGCCCCGGTGTCGTAGCCGCCCAGGAAGTGGTTCTGCAGGTCGTGCACCAGCAGCACCGCGCGCGCCGGGTCCACCGTCCAGGAGACCCGGTCGGCGGGCAGCTCCTCAGCGGTGGGCAGGGGATAGGAGGGAATGCGGGGCAGGCCCACGGTGGTCGTTCCTTAGCAACTAGGGTGAAATCACTTGGCGGTGAGGGAGGCCGCGATGGCCGCGCGCAGGTCCTTCTTGCTGACCTTCCCGATGCCGGTGGCCGGGAAGGCCTCGACGAACTCGACCCGGTCCGGCACCTTGTAGTCGGCCAGCCCGCGCTGCCGCACGAACCGCTTCAACTCGACGCCCTTCGGCGGCTGTTCGCGATGATCGGCACGGAGCACCACGTACGCGCAGGTGCGCTCGCCCAGGTAGGGGTCGGGCATCGACACCACCGCCGCGTCGTGCACGGCGGGGTGCGCGAGCAGGTGGTTCTCGATCTCCTCCGCGGCGACCTTCTCGCCGCCCCGGTTGATCTGGTCCTTGGCCCGCCCCTCGACCACCAGGTGGCCGGTCGGGGTCCGCCGGACCAGGTCGCCGGTGCGGTAGAAGCCGTCCGCCGTGAAGGAGTTCGCGTTGTGCTCGGGCGCGTTCCAGTAGCCGCGGATGGTGTACGGGCCGCGCGTCAGCAGGTGGCCGGTCGCGCCGTTGGGCAGGTCCCGGTCCTGGTCGTCGACCACGCGGACCTCGTCGTCCGGGGAGATCGGACGGCCCTGAGTGGTGGTGATCAACTCCTCCGGGTCGTCCAGCCGGGTGTAGTTGACCAGCCCCTCGGCCATCCCGAACACCTGCTGGAGCGTGCAGCCCAGCACCGGCCGCACCCTGCGGGCGGCCTCCGTGCTGAACTTGGCCCCGCCGACCAGCAGCACCTCCAGGCTCTCGTACCCGCGGGCGCCGCGCGCGGCGGCGTCCAGCCAGAGCAGCGCCAGCGGCGGCACCAGGCCGGTGATGGTCACGCCCTCGCGCTCGATCAGCGGGAAGGCCGTCTCCGGGTTGGGCTGCGGACACAGCACGACCCGGCCGCCGGCGTACAGCGTGCCGAGCGAACCCGGCGAGCTGAGCGGGAAGTTGTGGGCGGCGGGCAGCACGCACAGGTACACGCTGTCCGCGTCCTGCGCGCACAGCTCGACCGATCCGCGCAGCGAGTAGATGTAGTCGTCGTGGGTGCGCGGGATCAGCTTCGGCACGCCGGTGCTGCCGCCGGAGAGCTGCAGGAAGGCGACGTCACCCGGCTCGGGTCCGCTCGCCGGTCCGGGCCCGTCGCAGGGCACGTCCGCCAGCCGGACGTGCTCCCCCGCGTCCTCCCCGGCCACCAGGACCAGCCGCAGCGCGGGGCTCTCCGCCCGGACCCGGGAGGCGAGTTCGCGGTAGTCGAAGCCGCCCTCGACGGCCGGCACGACGTACGCCGCCGCCCCCGTGAAGGAGCAGAAGTACCCGATCTCGGTGTACCGGTGCGCGGGCAGCGCGAAGACCGGCAGCGCGCCGATCCGGAACAGCGCGAAGACCACCTCGAAGAACTCGGCGGCGTTCGGCAGTTGGACCACGACGCGGTCCCCGGCCCGGATCCCCCGGGCGAGCAGCCCGGCGGCCATCCGGTCGGCTCTCAGGTCGAGTTCGGCGTACGTCCAGCGCCGCTCCGTCACGGCCGCCGAGTGGCCGCCCGGGTCGACGACGGCGGTCCGCCCGCCGTGCGCGGCGGCGCGTTCGCGCAGCATCCGCCCGAAGGTCTCGCCGCGCCAGTACCCGGCGGACCGGTAGCGCTCGGCGAACTCGGCGGGGTACGGGGTGAACCCGTCCGACGGCGTCACCGGGACACCCCTGCGGCGTCCAGGAAGGTGCGGAACTTGGCGCTGGTCTCGGCGAGTTCGGCCTCCGGTCGGGACCGGTCGACCACCCCCGCGCCGGCGTACACCCGCAGCGTCCGCTCATCGGCCTCCGCGCACCGGATGGTGACCACCCACTCGCCGTCGCCGGCCTCGTCGCCCCAGCCGACCATGCCGGTGTACAGGCCCCGGTCGAACGGCTCGACCTCGCCGATGACCCGGCGCGCGACCTCCGTCGGGGTGCCGCAGACGGCCGGGGTCGGGTGCAGCGCGCAGGCCAGTTCCAGGGCGGAGACCGCCGGGTCGGCCAGCTCGCCGCTGATCGTGGTGGCCAGGTGCCACATCGCGGCCGTCCGTACCAGGGTGGGCCGTTCGGGCACCTCCAGGGTGCGGCAGTAGGGCGCCAGCGCCTCGCGGATGGCGTCCACCACCACCGCGTGCTCGTGCAGGTCCTTGGGCGACTCCAGCAACGCGGCGGCGCGCCGCACGTCCTCGCCGAGGTCCTCGCTGCGCGGCACCGAGCCCGCCAGCGGGTTGGCCAGCACGGCCGTTCCCCGCCGGGAGAGCAGGAGTTCGGGGCTGGCGCCGATCAGCGTCCGACCGCCGCCGGCGGGAACGGCGAAGGTGTAGCCGCCCGGGTCACGGCGGCCCAGCCGCTGCAGGATGGCCGGCAGGTCGAGCGGCTCGGCGGCGCTCAGCTCCAGCGTCCTGGCCAGCACCACCTTGCCCAACTCCCCGCCGCGCAGCCGCTCGACGGCCACCGCGACACCCGCACCGTACGCCTCCGGCTCGGGCACCGGCCGGATCCGCCACTCGACCCGCTCGGCGGGCGGCGCGGGCAGCGCGATCAGCGGGTCGTCCCGCATCGCCCCGGCGGTCCGGACCCGTTCGGGCACGGCGAGCTCGGCCCGGCTTTCCCGGTCGAACGCCACCGCACCGACCACCAGCGGCCGTTCGACCCCGGCACGGGCCGCCTCGGCCAGTGTCCCGGCGACCCGCACGGGCAGTGGCCGCCCGTCCTGCGGCACCCGGGCGCGCACGCCGGAGGCGAGCAGGGTGCGGGTCGGCGAGGCGAAGAACGCCTCGTCGGAGGCGGCCCGGTACTGGCCGAGCAGTCCGCTGGCCGCGCCGATGACGGCATGGTCGGGGCCGTCGGCGAGGGGGGCCGCCGGGGCATGGGGCACCGTGGTCACGGTGGGTTCTCCAGTCTGGGACGGGTCTACGGGGGAGGTCGCGGTTCTTCGAGGCCGGCGGGAGTCCGGGGGGCCGGCGGGCCTTCGAGCAGGCGGCGGGCCTTCGGGGAGCCGGCGAGCCTTCGGGGGGCCGGCGAGCCTTCGGGGAGTCGGAGGGCCGGGGGCCGGCGAGCCGGGGGAGGTCGCGGAGCCGGGGCGAGCGGCGGTTAGACGCGAACCGCCGGGCGGGCGGGGTCAGGCGCGCAGGGTCGCGCCGCCGTCCACGTACAGGTCGTGCATGGTGATGTGCCGCGCCCGGTCGGAGGCCAGGAACACCACGGCCTCCGCGATGTCGGCGGGGGCCGCGATCCGTCCGAGCGGGATGCCGACCCGCCAGGCCGCCGGATCGCCCTCGATCACCCGCCGTTCGGCCGCCACCGCGTTCTCGCCCCATAGCGCGCGCTGCATCTCGGTGTCGGTCGAGCCGGGCGAGACGACGTTGCACCGCACGCCGGACCGGGCGAGTTCCAGCCCCAGGCAGCGGGTGAACATGGTGGCCGCCGCCTTGGACGCCGCGTAGGCGGCCATCCCGGCCCGGGGCACCCCGGCGGCGTTGGAGCCGACGGTCACGACGGCCCCGCGCCCGCGCTGCGCCATCCGCCGCCCGACGGCGCGGCCGGTGTGGAAGACCCCGGTGGTGTTGACGGCGAAGGTGTCCGCCCAGTCGGCGTCGGTGAGTTCGACGACCGGAGCGGTGCGCAGGATGCCCGCGACGTTGGCGAGCGTGGCGATGGGGCCGAGCCGGCTCTCCACCGACTCGACCACGTCGCTCACGGCCCGGGCGTCGGACACGTCCAGGACGTAGGGTCTGACGGCCGGGAGCTCCGCCGCCAGGGCGTCGAGCGGACCGGCCTTGCGGTCCACCGCCGCGACGACGGCTCCCTCGGCCACCAGCGCCCGGACCACGGCCGCGCCGATGCCCTGCGCGGCTCCGGTGACCATCGCGACGGTACCGGCGAATTCGGACTGCTGCTGCACAGGACATCCCCTCCGACCAGCAAGATTAGGCAAGCCTAACCTAACACAGTTGTTCGCCTACGCCGAGATCCTGTGCGACCGTCACTTCGAACTCCGGCCCCGTCCCGGCCGCGGGAGGGGGCCGGACGATCCGTCTCACCGAGCGCGCGCCACCACCCCGGGCTACGCACCCCGCCCGCCGACGGACACGGCCGACCGCACCGCGGACGGACCACCGGCCACCGAAGGCCGACCACACCGGGACCGGCGACGACCGGCCGCACGACGACCGGCCGCACGACAACCGGCCACACGACACCGGGCCGCACGACACCGGGCCGCCGTCCGGATTCCGCCCAAGTCCCCCTCGCCCCGGCCGGGTTCACCCGACTGCCCGGCGGCGCCCGACTGCCCGGCGACTCCCGGATGCTCGGCGGCGCCGGGGCTACCGCCCGGCCGGACGGTGACAGATCCGGTCGAAGCCGTCGTAGCCCTCGCCGTCCAGGTGCTCGGCCCGCAACAGGCCGGCCCGTAGGGCCATCCGCCGGGAGGCGACGTCGGCGGGGCGGACGCGGGCGATCAGCGGGAGACCGGGCTCGGCGGTGCCCGCCCAGGCCACCACGGCGGTGGCGGCCTCGCTCGCCAGACCCGGCCCCGGGCGGCGGGGGCGAAGCGGTAGAAGAGGTTCAGGACCGGCAGACCGTTCGGCTCCATCGGCTTGACGCCGCAGAAGCCCAGCACGGCGGAGTCCTCGTGCGCCCGGACGGTCCAGTAGCGGTAGCCGCGGCGCCGCCACACGGCGTCCCGGCTCCCTGGCGCCCTCGGCCTCGGCCCGGGTGGCGAGGGCGTCGAAGGGGTTGTGGAGGCAGGCGGCCGGGTCGCCGTGGATGGCGAGGACGGCCTCGACGTCACCCGCGGCCGGCCGCCGCAACGAGAGTCGACGGATCGTCAGTTCCTCGTGCCCGGTCACTGGGTGATGGTACGAGGACGTCACGGCGCTGCGGTTGCGGTTGCGGCTGCGACAGCGACAGCGACAGCGACAGCGACAGCGACAGGCGCAGCGGGCCTTCGTCCTACGGCGAGGCGGGAGCAGCCGCGGGGGCCTTCGGCGCCGGGGTGAGGCCCGCGCAGCCGCGGAGGCCGTCGCGGCGCTTGAGGGCGGCCTCCGCGGCGGCGCCGGTGACCGGCTGCGGGACGCCCTTGTCGTCGATGGTGGCCGGGTCGAAGGCCTCGCCGGTCACCTTGCCGTCGGCGGTGAGGGTGAGGGTGGTGACGCCGCTCTCGTTGGAGTTCGGGTAGTTGGAGGTGCCGTACCAGAGGAAGTTGCCGAAGCCGTACCCGACGTAGGTGTTGCCGAGCATGCCCGAGCCGACCATGGTGTGCGCGTGGGTGCCGACCACGGCGGTGGCACCGGCGGTGGCGAGCTTCTTGGCGATGGCGGTCTGCGGGGCGGTCGGGCAGGCCTTGCCCTCCTCGCCCCAGTGCAGGTAGACGAGCACGACCGGGGCCTGCCGCTTCGCCGCCTCGACCGCCTTGACCAGCGCCGGGACGTCCAGCGCGGAGGCGATGCCCGGCTTGTTCGCGCCGGCCCGCCACTTCTGGTTGGTGAGGTCCTCGACCTGGCTCGCGGCGACCACGGCCACCTTCACCCCGCGCACGGTGCTGACGTAGGGGGCGTACGCCTCCTTGGCGTCGCGGCCGACGCCGACCACCGGGATCGGCGAGGAGTCCTTGGCGGCGAGGGTGTCGGTGAGGCCGTCGGCGCCGAAGTCGACGGCGTGGTTGTTGGCCATCGAGACGACGTCGACGCCCGAGTCCTTGAGCGCCGAGAGCGCCTTGGGCGAGGTGCGGAAGGTGTACAGCTTGGGCTCCGGGGCGCCGCGCCCGGTGATCGCCGTCTCCAGGTTGAGGACGGACAGGTCGGCGTCGGCGAGGCTGCGGGATATCGGGCCGAGCGCGGGCTCGGGCGGCTGGACGGCCAGCCGGGCCTCGGTGCGGCCCTCGAAGTGGACGTCCCCGGCGAAGGCGACGGTGATGGTGCCGTCGGGCCGGGGCGCGGCGCTCTTGCTCGGGGCGCCGGAGGACGGGGCGCCCGGGGTCGGGACCGTGGCCGTCGGGGCGGGAGCCGCGCCCGCCGGCGCCGGGTCGGGGTCGTCCGGGCCGCAGGCGGTGACGGTGGTCAGTCCGACGAGCAGCGCGACGGCAGCCGCGACACGGCGCATGAGTGGTTCCCCCCGAGGACGATGCGAGATCGGTCAGCCTACGCCACCGAATCACCACCCCTTCAGCCCTCACCCGCAACATTCCGGCCACAAAAGGACACCGGCGGCCCCACCCGTGGCCCGCCCGTCCCAATCGCCGCGCCCGTCCCGGCCACGGTGTCCCTGGCGCGGCGGCGGGCGGGCGCGCAGCGTGGTGGTACGGGGAGCCGGTGGTGCCGGTCCCGCGCCGATGCGGCGGAGGTGTGACGTGATGGGTAGCAACGAGGACGGCAGCGCGGGCGGCGGACCGGTCGGCCGCCGCGTCGGCGGCCCTGCCGGCAGCCGGGCCGACGGCCCGGTCGGCAGTCCGGTCGGCGGCGTCCCCGGCAGCCGCGCCCTCCCCGCCCGGGAGTGCCGGATCGTGGTCGGCATCGACGGTTCCGCACCGTCGAAGGCCGCTCTGCGCTGGGCGGTCGGCCAGGCCGTCCTGACCGGGGCGTCGGTGCACGCGGTGGCCGCCTGGGAGTACCCGTCGCTGTACGGCTGGTCCGCGCCGATGGTGGACGACGGCTTCGAACAGACCGCCGGCCGCACGCTGAGCGCCGAGATCGACGAGGTCCTCGGCCCGGAGCGCCCGGTGGCGGTCCGGGAGAGCCTGGTGCTCGGCCACGCCGCCGAGGTGCTGCTGGACGCGGCCGAGGACGCCGACCTCCTGGTGCTGGGCAGCCGCGGCCGGGGCACCTTCGCCCGGACGCTGCTCGGTTCGGTCAGCGCCCGCTGCGCGGTGCACGGCAGCTGTCCGGTGGTGATCGTCCGCTCCGACGGGACGGCCACCGCACCGGCCGCGGCCGGGGCGGTCGCGGGGACGGTCGCGGGGACGGGCGCCGGGGCGGGGACGGAGCCGGAGGAGGACGTCCGGTCCACCGGGGCCGGCGGGCCCGCCGTGCGCACCAAGGACTGGCAGCTCACCCTGCACGTGGTCGAGGACCGGGACACCACCCGGGTGCACGCCGCCCTGGACGCCGACGGCTACGTCCTGCACAGCGACGCCCACTCCCGGCGCAACCCCGGCGACGCCCCCGCCCCGCGGATCGGCGACGAGTTCGCGGTCGGCCGCGCCCTGGTGGACCTCGGACACCAGTTGCTGCGCGCGGGCGTCCACGGCGCGACCGGGCCCGCGGAGGAGTGACCGCCCGCGGCCGGAGCCCCGCCGGGGCGCCGGATCCGCCCCGGCACAGGAGTGCGCACCGCCCCGCCGGGTACGCCATGCTGAACCGCGACACCCGACCGGAAGACCGGACGACCGGAAGAGCCGCCCCCGCCATGGACACCACCCCCGACCGCCGGGCCGCCCCGGACCCCGACGCGGGCCCCGGCCCCGACGCGGGCCCCGGCCCCGACGCGTCCACCGCCGCGTCCGGGTCCACCGCCGCCGACGCCCCCGACTTCACCCCCGCCGAGCGCGCCCGGGGCCGCGCGTTGCGCCGCGCCCAGCTGCCGTGGGCGCTGGGCGGCCGGCTGGCGGGTCTGGCCCTGACCCTGCTGCTCGGCCTCACCCCGGCCGGCGCCGGCCTGGTCACCGCCGTCGGCCGCTGGTTCGGCGGCTCCCGGACGGCCACCGTCCTGGCCGGCGCGGCGGCCCTGGTGGTCCTCGGCCAGGTGCTGCGGCTGCCGTTCGGCGCCGGGGTGCGGACCGTCCGCGCCCGCTACGGGCTGGTGACCCAGGGCTGGGCCGGCTGGGCGCTGGACGCCGTGCGCGGCCTCGCGCTCGCCCTCGCCCTCTTCCTCCCGCTCGCCCTCGGGCTGTTCGCCCTGACCGCCCGGTCGCCGCAGCACTGGTGGCTGTCGGCGGCGGGCGCGGCGGCGGTGCTGACCGTCGCCCTCTCCTTCCTCCACCCGCTGCTGATCGAGCCGGTGTTCAACCGCTTCGCGCCACTGCCGCCGGGCGGGCAGCGCACCGCGCTGCTGGCACTGGCCGAGCGGGACGGCGTCCGGGTGCGGGACGTCCTGGTGGCGGACGCCTCCCGCCGCACCACCGCACTCAACGCGTACGTCTCCGGGTTCGGGGCGACCCGCCGGATCGTCGCCTACGACACGCTGCTGGCCGCCGCCGAGCCGCGCGAGGTCGAGCTGGTGGTCGCGCACGAGCTGGGCCACGTCAAGCACCGGGACGTGCCGGTAGGCACCGCGCTGGGCGCGGTCGGGGCGGCCGTCGCGGTGGCCGTCCTCGGCCTGCTGGCCGACTGGCAGCCGCTGTTGGACGCCGCCGGGGTGACGGACGCGGCGGACCCGCGGGCGCTGCCGCTGCTGGCGGCGCTCGCGGCGCTGCTGGGCGCGCTGTCGGGGCCGGTGCAGTGCGCGGTGAGCCGCCGGATCGAGGCCCGGGCGGATCGGCACGCACTGGAACTGACCGGTGACGCCGAGCAGTTCGTGGCGATGCAGCGCAGACTGGCACTGGTGAACGCCTCCGATGTCGACCCGCCCAGGCTGCTTGAGCTACTGTTCGCCACTCACCCGAGTGCGACCCGCCGGATCGCCGCCGCCCGCGCCTGGCAGGCCGCGCCGGGACGGCCCGCACCGGAGCAGCGCGCCACCCCCGGCGAATCCGTTGTATAGTGCAACAAATTTCGAGGAGGTAGGAACGCCGTGCCCGGCCGCCAGTCGTCCATCGACACCATCCAGCGCGAGCTGACCGCCTTCGCCCGCCGCGCCCGGCACAAGGCCTCCCAGCTGCACCCCGACCTCTCCCTGGTCACGTACAGCATCCTCGACCTGATCACCGAGCGCGGCGGCTGCCGGGCCGCCGACGTGGCCACGCACTTCATGCTCGACAAGTCCACCGTCAGCCGCCAGGTCACCGCCCTGGAGAAGCTCGGCCTGCTGGCCCGCGAAGCCGACCCGGACGACCAGCGCGGCCAGATCCTGCGCGCCACGGAGGCCGGGCTGACCCTGCTGCGGGACGCCAACGAACAGCGCCGCCTGGCCTTCACCACCCGCTTCACCGACTGGTCCGACGAGGACGTCGCCCGCTTCGCCGCCTACCTGGCCCGCTACGGCGAAGAGGGCTGACCCGGCACGGCCGGCAACCCGGCAGCACGGCCCGGCGGAAACGCCCGGCAGCCCTCCCGGGGTGCGCCCCTCCACCCCCACGGTGTACAGAGGAGAGGTGCCCCTCCGGCAGCGACCCGATGCGCCGCACCCACCCGACCGCCGCCGCGCCTGGCGGCCGGACCCCCGGGTGCTGACGGCGCTGACGCTCGCGCTGATCGTGCTGATCGCCGTGGTCGACATCCTCTCCCCGCCGGACATCCACCTCGGCCCGCTGCTGATCGTCGCGCCCGCGCTCACCGCCTCCTTCGCCGGCCCCCGGGCCACCTTCTGGGTCGCCGTGCTCGCGCTCGCCGCGCTGACCGTCATCGGCACCCTCCGCGACAGCCTGACCAGCGCCAACATCGAGACCCAGCTGAGCGCACAGGTCGCCGTCTCCGCACTGATCGTCGGCCTGCGGGTGCTGCGCGAACGGCACGAGCGCGAACTGGCCCGGGTCCGGTCGGTGTCCGAGGCCGCGCAACGGGTGCTGCTGCGCCCGCTGCCGGAACGGATCGGACCGCTGCACCTCGCCTCCGTCTACCTCGCCGCCGAGGCCGAGGCCCAGGTCGGCGGCGACCTGTACGCGGCCGCCCGCACCACCACCGGCACCCGGCTGCTGGTCGGGGACGTGCGCGGCAAGGGCCTGTCCTCGCTCGGCGACGCGGCCCTGCTGCTCGGCGCCTTCCGCGCCGCCGCCCACCTGCACGCCGAACTGCCCGACCTGGCCGCCTACCTGGACGGCAGCGTCAGCTGGGACCTCGCCCAGCTCTCCGAGCAGTCCCGGCAGACGCGGGAAGCCCAGCAGGATTGGCGCGCCCTGCCCCGGGCGACCCCCAGGGACGCCCCCGAGGAGGCCGTGGAGTCCGGCGAGTCCTTCATCACCGCCGTGCTGCTCGACATCCCCGACGACGGCTCACCGGTCCGCCTGATCGACTGCGGCCACCCGCCCCCACTGCTGCTGCGCCCCGAGGGCATCACCACCCTCGCCGCCCGTCAGCCCGCCCCGCCGCTGGGCCTCGGCGAGCTCGCCCCGGTGCGGTACGAGGTGGAGACCTTCCCGTTCCGGCCCGGCGACCGGCTGCTGATCTACACCGACGGCGTGATCGAGGCCCGGGACGCCCAGCGGCGCTTCTACCCGCTCACCGAACGCGTCGCCGCCTGGAGCGCCGAGCGCCCCACCGTCCTGCTCCACCGCCTCCGCCGGGACCTGCTCGCCCACGTCGGCGGCCGGCTGGACGACGACGCGGCCATGGTGGTGGTCGAGCGGCTCCCGGACGACGGTCTGCGTGGGAGCCGCCCCACGGACGGCCCCACGCCCCCGGACGGGCCCTGAACGCCGGACGGGCTCTGGACGCCGTACGGGCCCTGAACGTCGACCGGGCACGGCCCCGGGCGGCACCCGGGGCCTGTCCGGGACCTACGGCTTGTACGGCAGCTGCGGCACCTCGTAGCAGTTCGTCGTCATCGACGGCACCTGGGTGACCCAGCCGCCCCGGCCGCCCTGCGCCGAGTCCTGCCAGCGGGCGGCGTTCAGGCAGGCGCGGGTCAGGCCGGTGGGCGGCGGCTGCGGGACGAAGGAGGCGGGCAGGATCAGGCCGTGCGCGTCGTACGGCTCGGCGCGGTCCATGAACGCCCCGACGCAGGCGCGGGTCGGGGCGGCGCCGCAGGAGTCCACCGCGTCGGTCAGCCACAGCGCGCCCGCCCAGCCCTCCAGTTCCCAGGCGGAGAGCTGCCCGGCCCGATCCGGGTAGTAGCGGGCCATCGCGGTGCGGAAGTCGTGCACCGCCGGGTACTGCTCGTCCTCGTAGTTCAGGCTCGACGAGGTCGCCCAGAGCACGTTGCGGCAGTTCGGCGAGGACTGGTAGTCGGTCCGTACCGACTCCGACCAGTTCTGCACGTTGGTGACCTTCGCCGTGACGGTCACCCCGGACTCGTCCAGCGCCCGGCACAGGGCCGCGTTGCCCCGGGTGTCCATGGCGTCGAACAGCAGCTGCGAGCCGTCGGCGCGCACGGCCGCGGCCACCGCCTGGAAGTTCGGCAGCGCGAAGTCCACCGTCTGCAGCAGCACCCGGTAGCCCTCCGCCTCCAGTCCGGCCTTCAGCTGCCCGGCGTAGCGCGCCGAGTCGGCCTGGTTGTACGCGACCACGGCGGCACTGTCCGTCCCCAGGCGCTGCTTGAAGAAACGGAACACCTCGGTGCTCTGGTAGAGCGTGCCGTTCCAGCCGACGGACTGCCCGTCGCGCGGCGCGGCACTGCCGTAGATCCCGTACAGGTGCGGCCAGCGGTCGTACGCCGTGCCGATCGGCTGGCCGCCGACGTCCGGCACGGCCTTCCCGCTCACGTACGGGGCGCCCGCGTAGTCGAGGACACTGCCGCTGACGAAGGCGAACACGTGCTCCTGGTCGATCAGCCGGTGCACGCAGTCCTGGTTGCCGACGCCGCTGCCGCCGTCGTCGCAGGTCACCACCCGGACCGTGCGGCCGTGCAGGCCGCCCCGGTCGTTCAGGGCCTGGAAGAAGGCCAGCGCGCCGTACCGGGGGCCGCTGAAGACCTCGCTGCCGACCGGGCTGGTCAGGGAGGTGACGATGCCGATCCGGATCTCGCCCGCCGTGACCCCGGTGTCGGAGGCCGGATTGCCGCTGGTCGCCCCACCGGTCGGGCCCGGGGTCGGGGCCCGGGTCGCCCGGGCGGTGAAGGCGCCCTCGGGCAACCGGGTGCCGCAGCCGGCCGGCACCGCGGACAGGAGCAGGGCGAGGACCGCCGCCACGACGCGGCCGGGCCGCCGGCGCGCGAACGCGTCGGCGGCCCGGCGCCACGGGCGGGTCGTCAGCTGCATCCGGGAATCGGGGTCCCGCTGGCGCCGCCCGCCTGGGTCAGCAGCCCGCACAGGGTCGAGCGGGACACCTTCCAGGTGCCGTTCTCCAGGACGGCCTGACCGGAGGCGCTGGGCTCGACCACCGTGCCCTGGAGCGACAGCGAGTAGGTCACCGTCGCGTGGGAGGCGTCGGCGAACGAGACGTCGGTGACCTTCGCCTGCACCTGGCCGACCCGCGGGTCCTGCGAGAAGCCCTGCAGCACCGGGAGCAGCTGGTCACCGCCCTGGAGCAGCATGGCCTTGTCCGGGATCGGGGTCGCGGGGTCGAAGAACTTCTCCCAGTTGGTGGTGATCTCCGTCTTGGCGGCGGCCGCGTCGGCGGGGGCACTGCCGGTCGGGCTCGCGGCGGCGGTGCCGGTGGCGGTGCCCGTCGGACTCGCGGCGGCGGTCGAGCCGACGCTCGCCGGGGAGCTCGCCGAGGACCCGGACGTGCTGCTGCTACTGCACGCGGCCGCCGTTCCCGCCAGCACCAGGGCGAGCAGCACGCTCGCCGTCCGCAGGGCCCGGCCGCCGCCCGTGGGGGCGCCGCTTCGCGTCACGTGCATGGTGTTCCCTCTCGACTGCGCCGCCCGGGCCGGTCTCCCGGTCTCCCGGATGCTGTTCCAGGCCGATCCTGGAAACGTCTCAGGTGACACCATGAAGGCGGATCCATGGACGAATCGCAATCCGACGGAGAAATCACCCGTAACGCCCCAAAGGGTTCCCCCTTCCGGGGCGGCGCGTTCCGGGGCGGGGCGCTCCGGGGCGCGCGCGAGTGGGTGGGCTGGCTGCTCGTCGCGGCGGGGGCCGTGCTGTGCGTGCTCGGCTGGTACGGGGTCTCCGGAGAACCGTTCGTCGAACAGCAGGTCCCCTACCTGGCCTCGTCCACGATCCCGGGCGCGGCACTGATCGTGGCCGGCGCCGTCGTGGTCGCGCTACGGCCGCCGGCCCCGCCGGAACACGGCGGCCTGACCGACCGCCGGGTCGAACGGCTCTACGAGCTGCTCGTCGAACCGTCCGGCACCGGAGCCGGTACGGGCAGCACCGGACGGGATCCCGCACCGGACCCCGGGCAGGCCACCGGGCAGAACGCCGGACCCGCCGTCGTACCGGACCCCGCCGACACGGCCGACACGGCCGGACCGGACGCCCGGGCGTGGCTGGCCGTCCCCGAGGGCACCCGCTACCACCGTCCGGACTGCCCGCTGGTCACCGGGAAGGCCCGGGCCGCACCGGTCGGCCCGGACGCCGTCCGGGCCCGGGGCCTGACGCCCTGCCCGCTCTGCTCGCCCCGCCCGCCGGACCGCGGCCCCGACACCCGTCCGGGCGGATCCGCCCCGCCGGCCGGGTGAACGCCCATGACCACCGCACTGCTCACCGCGGCCCCCGAGTCGCTCGGCCTGACCGTCGACCTCGCCCTCGCCGGCCTCACCGTCGGCAGCGCCGCCGCTCTCAGCGGCATCGGCCTCGTCGTCTGCCACCGCGCCACCGGAGTGCTCAACGTCGCGCAGGGCGCCCAGGCCATGGCCGTCGCCTACCTGCTGCGCGACCTCGTCGTGGTGCGGCACTGGCCGGTCTGGCCGGCCGTCGCCTGCTGCCTGCTGGTCGTCGCCCCCGCGCTGGGCGTCCTGCTCGACGTCCTGGTGTACCGCCCGCTGCAGCGGCGCGGCGCCGGACCGGCCGAGACCATGGTCGCCGGGCTCGGCGTGTTCGTGCTGCTCATCGGCGTGGCCGTGCTGCTCTGGGGACCGGCACCGCTGGCCGGCGCCCCCTCCCCGCTCGGCGGCGCCGCGATCCGCCTGCCCGGCGGACACGGCCTCCGACCCGACACCGTCGCCCGGCTCGCCGCCATCCTCGTCCTCGGCCTCACCGTCTTCGCCACCACCCGGTGGACCCGCTTCGGCCTCCGGCTGCGCGCCGTGGTCGACGACCGCCGCCTCGCCGCCCTCACCGGTGTCGACGCCGACCGGGTCTCCGCCGTCGGCTGGGCCTTCGGCACCTTCACCGCAGGCCTGGTCGGCATCGCCCTCGCGCCGTACCTGCTCCTCGACCCGTACGGGCTGCCGCTCCTGGTGATGGAGACCATGGCGGTCGCGGTCGCCGCCCGGCTGCGCAGCATCCCGGTCGCCGTCGCCACCGGGCTCGCCCTCGGCATCGCCCAGTCCGAGCTCACCCGGCTCCACCCCTCCGGGCAGTTGCTGCCGCTGGTCCAGGCGGTGCAGTCCAACCTGTTCGTGATCGCGCTGCTCGTCACCGCCCTGCTCGCCGGACCGCACCTCGGCGGGGAACGGACCGGGACCACACCACTGCCCGCCCGCCGCCCGGGGAGCGGGCGCGGACGCCAGGCCGGGGCCGTCTGCCTGGTGCTGCTCCTGCTGCCGCTCGGCTTCCGGGGCAACGACCTGCGCAGCGCCCTGCTCGTCCCCGCGCTCGCCCTCGTCCTGCTGTCGATCGTCGTCGTCACCGGATACGGCGGGCAGATCTCGCTCGGCCAGGCCGGGTACGCGGGGCTCGGCGCGCTCGGCACCGGACTGCTGATGTCCGGACGCGTCCCCGGCCTCCCACCGCTGCCCGCCGCGCCCGCGCTGCTGATCGCCGTCCTCACCACCGCGCCGCTCGGCGTGCTCACCGGCTGGCCCGCGATCCGACGGCGCGGGCTCGCCCTCGCCCTGGTCACCTTCGCGGTGGGGATGGCCATGAGCCGCTTCGTCTTCCAGCAGCCGTACGCCACCACCGGGCTGGTGCTCGACCGCCCCTCCTTCCTGACCGGCGACCGCGCCTTCTACCTCGCCGAACTCCTGCTCCTCGGCCTCGGACTGCTCGCCGTCCGCGGCCTGCACCGGGGCCGCCTCGGCCGGGCCCTGACCGCCGTACGGGACCACGAACCGGGCGCCGTCGCGGCCGGCGTGGACGTCCCCGGCCTCAAGCTCTTCGCCTTCGTGGTGGGCGCGGCCCTCGCCGCACTCGGCGGCGGCCTGATCGGCCTCGCCGGACGCGCCTTCGACCCCTCCGACTTCGACCCGGTACGCGGCCTCCTCTGGTTCGCGGCCGTCGTCGTCGCCGGCGCCGACAGCGCCCTCGCCGCAGTCCTGGCCGCCGCCCTCATCATCGGCCTCGACGCCGGCACCGTCGCCGGTGTCTCCGCCGTCGCCGTCGGCGCCCTCGCCACCGTCATCGGCCGCCTCCCCGGCGGCCTCGCCGCGCTCCCCCTCCCCCGGCACCGCCCACCTCCGGCGCGGCCCCCGGCGCTCCCCCCGTCCCGGCTCAGCCCGGCGGGGCGCCGCGTACGGGCGGCGATCGCCGCGCGGCAGGCGAGAGGGGAACGGACGTCATGAGCAACCCTCATGACACCCCGAGGAACCGCGCGGCGACGCCCCATGAGCAGCGCTCATGCCATGGCACCGGGGCCGCGAGCAGCACCGGCACCCGTGCCCGCACCCGACGAGGGGCCATGAGCAACGCTCATCCCCCCGTCGGGACGGGACACCGAGCAGCCATGAGCACCACTCATACCGCCGCACGGCCCGCTGCCCGAGCGGCGGTCTCGGCACACCGATGGGGTCCCCATGAGCACCACTCATGACCGGCCCGCCGCACGCCTCACCGCCCGGGGCATCGTCCGACGCTACGGGGGGATCGAGGCGGTGGCCGGGGTGGACCTGGTGGCGCTGCCGGGGCGGATCACGGCGCTGGTCGGACCGAACGGGGCGGGCAAGAGCACCCTGTTCGACTGCCTCGCCGGCACGGCACGCCCCGACGCCGGACGCGTGCTGCTCGGCGGGCGGGACGTCACCGGGCTGCCCGCGCACCGGCGGGTACGACTCGGATTGGCCCGTACGTTCCAGCAGATCGCCGTCTTCCCCACCCTCTCGGTGGCCGACAACGTCCGGGTGGGTGCCGAGCAACGGACCGGGCGAACCGCACGGGCCGGGCGAGCTGGGCGAGTCGGGCGAGCTGGGCGAGTCGGGCGAGTTCGGCCGACCCGACTGACCGGGTGGCTCGGGCTCCAAGGGCGGACCGCAGCCGTCGAGGCCCGGGCCCTGCCGGAGCGGGCCTCCCTGACGGTGCGGGCCTCCGTGACGGAGCGGACCGCCGGGGCGCTGCGGCTGTTCGGACTGCAGGACGTCGCCGCCGAGCCGGCCGGGGAGCAACCCACCGGCGTGCTGCGCCTGGTGGAACTGGCCCGGGCCCTGGCGAGCGGGCCCCGGGTGCTGCTGCTGGACGAGCCCGCGGCCGGGCTCGACGCCGCGCAGACCGCCCGGCTGGTGTCCGTGCTGCGGGGCCTCGCCGAACAGGGCATGGCACTGTTGCTGGTCGAGCACGACGCCGAGCTGGTCGCCGAACTCGCCGACGCCGTCTACGTGATGGCCGAGGGCCGGATGATCGCGGGCGGCCCGGCCGCGACGGTCCTCGCCGACCCGCGTGTCACCCGGGCCTGGGGGGCGGTGGCCTGATGCCCGTCGAAGCCGCCCTCCGCGCCGCCCGGGTCCGGTACGGCCCGCTGGAGGCCCTGCACGGGGTCGACCTCGCGTTCCCCTCCGCCGCCGTGACCGTCCTGCTGGGCCGCAACGGCGCCGGGCGGACGAGCGTGCTGCACGCCCTCGCCGGGGTCGTTCCGCTGTCGGGCGGGCGGGCGGTGTGGCGGGGCCGCGACGTCGGCGGGCTGTCGGTGCACCAGCGGGTACGGCGGGGACTGGCCCTCGTCCCGGCCGAACGCGGGGTCTTCGCGTCGCTGACCGTCGCCGAGAACCTGGGCCTGGGCGGGCCGGGGCAGCAGGAAGCGCTGGAGCTCTTCCCGGAGTTGACCGCGCTGCTGCACCGCCGGGCGGGCAACCTCTCGGGCGGCCAGCAGCAACTGGTGGCCGTCGGCCGGGCCGTGGCGGCGCGGCCGTCCCTCCTCCTGCTCGACGAGCCCGAACGCGGACTGGCCCCGGCCGTCGCCGCCCGGCTGCACGCCCGCCTGCTGGCCGACGCCGCCGCCAGCCGTACGGTCGTGCTCACGGCGCGGTCGCTGCCGCGCACGCTCAGCGGGGCGGCGGTGGTGCACGTGCTGCACCGGGGTGAGGTCGTCTTCTCCGGTGAGCCCGGGGAGACCACCGGCCTGCCGACCGAGATCGGCCGCCACGACCTGACGGACGTCCCATGAGTCGAGGAGTCAACGGGCGAGTGGGTGGGTCCGGTGCGTTCAGGCACTCCCCTTCTCCCATTCGATCGAGCACTCCCCTCCTCCCGCCGGTGGCCCGTCCCGGCGCGAACGGATGTCCTAACCTCGGCAGATGACGCTCTACTTCGACCCGGTGGCCGTCCTCGGCGACGACCGCGATGCCTTTCGGGGCCGTTGGGAGGACCGGCTGTGGCTCAACGTCCCCGGGCCCCTCTACGGCGGGGAGACCGACAACTGCTGGACAGGGCGGCTTTCGGCACCCTCCCATGTCCTCTACGGAGGCGACTACCTCACCGAGTACGTCTACCGCCAGCCCCGAACGCCTGCGGACACGGCCCTGCTGGTCGAGGCGGCGGACGACGACCCGTTCCTCGGGTACGGCTGTGACGGCGACTCACGGTGGACACCGAAAGCCGTCCGGGAGTGGTGGCGTGACCGCGGCCGGGTCCTGCAGTACCTGACCGACCACCGGAGCACATGGGACGAGGGCGATGCCTGGGCGCTCCAGGACACGGCCGCTGCCGTCCGCAACTTCGAGCGCTACATCGCCGGTGGCCTGGCAACCGACCTGCGGATCTACCTCTACTGGCTGGAGGAGCGGCGGTCCCCCACGCCCGCTGACCGGTTGCCCGAGCTGTAGCCTCGCGCGGCGAGTGCGTGGGCTCGCTGGGACCGAGCCGTGGCCTCGTCGTACGATGTGCCGGTTCTGTCGTCACGGACGTGCCGCGCGGTCACGGCCTTCTTCCTGCCGGACGGGCCTCGGTGGGTCCTGTCAGGGGGGAACGAGCGGTGAACCACTTCCGCGTCCGAACGGACGCGCTGCCGTGGCCGGCGCACGCGCTGCGGCGTCCGGGCACCCGGATCGACGGCGGCGCCGGGCAGGAGTGCGGGCGTCGGAAGCCGCACCCCGCCGGCGGCGCCCCGGACTGGCACCGGTCGTATGAGTGAAGGACAGCGCCCCCCGCTCCGGCTCCGGGCCGGCGGCCCGCTGCTGCTCGGCGGCTTCGGATGGGCGTTCGGCGTCCCGGCCCTCGTCGCGGACGGCACGATCCACGGGCTCGTGAGCCGCTGCCACGACAGCCCCGGTGCCCCGGCGCCGGTGCTGCCGCTCGCCTGGGCCGGACTGGCGCTGGGCATCGCCGCGGTGTGCTGGGGCGGTGGGCAGCTCGTCGTCGCCGTCCGGCGCAAGGCGCTCCGGATCGGGGCGGGGCACGCCCTGCTCTGCGTGCTGCTGCCGGTGGCGGTGATCGGCGTGCCACTCCAGTACGCCCTGGCGCAGACCGCCGCGCACGACACCGGGGTGCAGCACAGTGCCTGCTTCGGGCAGGGCCGCCTCGCGGGCGAGGACGATCCGGCGGCCGTCCGTCAGGTACGGTTCCGGGTCTGACCGCTGCCGGGCGGGCACCCACCCGAACGCGACTCCGAGTCCGGCCCCGAGCCCGACACCGAGCCCGACACCGACAGCGATCCCGAGAGCGATCCCGAGTTCGGCGGCGTGGCGAAGGAGGAACACGCTGCGGCTCCCTTCCCGGGTGCCCCGACGGCCCCCGTTCGTGATGCCTCGACGATGCCCCCCGTCGCCCCTCCCCCACATGTACCGAACGGCACAACCTGCGCGGCAACACCCCCTGTGCCCCTGCCGATCGGCAGGGGCACAGGAACCTCGAAGGGCCCCGGCGCCCCGCGGGCGGGAGGCGGGGCACCACCCCCTACGGCCGGTACACGTACGGCGTCGTCGTGCTCAGCCGGGCGAAGCCGAGGCGCTGGAGGATGGGGCGGCTGTCGTCGCTGGCGTCGACCTGCAGGTAGTGGTAGCCGAGGTCGGCGGCGAGGCGCGCGCGGTACGCGACGAGGGCGCGGTAGATGCCCCGCCCGCGCCAGTCGGGGGCGGTGCCGCCGCCCCACAGGCCGGCGAATCCGGTGCCGGGGTTCAGTTCCATCCGGGCCGCGGACACCGGGCGGTCGCCGGCCAGGGCCACGACCATGCTGACGGTGTCGGTGCCGTGCCGGAGGTGGTCGAGCAGGCGCTGCCGCAGACCCGGCCGGTCCGTGCCGAAGGCCTGCGCGTGGGCCTCCACCACGAGGTCGACCCCGGCCGGGTCGTTCACCGGGTGCAGCCGCACGCCGTCGGGGACGACGACCTCGGTGGGCAGGTCGGCGATCCGGGCGATCATCAGCGCCTCGTCCGGCTCGGGCGTGAACCCGGCCGCGCGCAGCCGGTCCCCGAGGTCGGCGGGGCGGTCGTGGGAGTAGGCCTTCCACTCGAACTCCAGGCCCAGCGCGGTGAAGTGGCGCACCTGTCCGGCGATCGCCGCGTCCGCCCCGGCCTCGTCCAGGCCCGACCACACCACGCCGTTCCAGTCGTCCGGTCCGCCCACCTGCCGCACCACCGCCCCGTCGCGCTCGACGCGGACTCCGGGGCCGTCGGACTGCGCGTTGCGCCGGACACGCTCGTCGAACAGGGCGAGCACCTCGTCATGATCCATCCGCTCACTCCAGCACGGCCCGGGACCGCACGCCATCGAGTTTCCGCCCGGTCGCCTCCCCGGGGCCGGCCGACGAGGACGAGGCGGACCCCACCGCGGACCGCGCGGCAGCCGGCCGGGCCGCAAGGATCACCTCGCTCGGCGCGTCCGCGCCCATGATGGTGTCCAGCAGGGCGCGGGCCGCGGCGAGTTCGTCCATCTGCCGGGTGATCCTGGCGCGTTCCCGGGCCAGGCCCTCGCGCAGTTCCGGGCAGGTCGGACCGGGGCGGCGGCGCCCCGGGGGCGGCAGTCCCGGCAGGATCTCGGCGATCACCGCGCTGTTGAGGCCGGCCGCGAGGAGGGTGCGGATGCCGTGGACGGCGTCGACGTCCCCCTCGTCGTACGCGCGGTAGCCGCTGGGTCGGCGCTCGGGGGCGAGCAGGCCCTGTTCCTCGTAGTAGCGCAGGGCGCGCGGGGTGACCCCGGTCCGCCGGGCGAGTTCTCCGATCCGCATCGCTGGCACCTCACGTGGCCGGTCGTCCGCCTTGACTCTGCCGTCGGCGTGAAGGTCTAGCGTAACCGCCGTGCCGAACCGACGATCTCCCTCAACCACCCTTTCCCGTCATGCCGTTGCCGTCCTGGGCCTGGGCCCGATGGGCCGGGCGCTGGCCGGTGCGCTGTCGGCCGCCGGTCACCCGACCACCGTGTGGAACCGCTCCCCGGGGCGGGACGTCGAACTGCTCGCCCTGGGCGCGCGGTCGGCCGCAAGCGCCGCCGAGGCGGTGGCGGACGCCCCGCTCGTCCTGCTCTGCGTCCGTGACCGGGCGGCAGCCCGGGCCGTGCTGGACGCCGCCGGGCCTGCGCTGCGCGGCCGGACCGTGGTCAACGCCACCTCGATCGCGCCGGACGAGGCCCGGGCCGATGCCCGCTACGCCGAGGCCCGGGGCTTCCGCCTCCTCGACGCCGCGGTCCTCACCCCCACCCCGACCATCGGCGGCCCCGAGGGCACCGTCCTGCTCAGTGGCGACCCCGAGACCTTCGCCGCGCACGAGGAGACGCTCCGGGCCCTGGGCACAGTGCGTCACGTGGGCGCGGACCCGGGGCGGGCGGCGGCCTACGACGCGGCCCTGCTGGACCTGTTCTGGACCAGCGTGCACGGGTGGGTCCACGCCCTGGCGCTCGCCCGCGCCGAGGGCATCAGCGGCGCCGAACTCGCCCCGTACGCCCAAGGGTTGCCGCGCATCCTGGCCCCGCTGATCGACGACTTCGCCCAGCGCGCGGACGACCGCCACCACCCGGGCGACCGCAGCAGCGTGGCCTCCGCCGAAGCCGGCCTGACACACGTCGCGCACACCGCCCGGGCACGCGGCCTGGACTCCTCCGTCCTGGACGCCGCGCTCGCCCTCACCCGGCGGGCGGTCGACGCGGGGCACGGGCCCGACGGCGTGTCGGCCCTGGTCGAGCTGCTCTCCGTCCAGGTGCCCTCGCCGACGACCGGCGAACGGACCGGCGAACGGACGGGCGAGCGAACCGGCGAACGGACCGGCGAGCGAACCGCGTAAGCGGACCGGGGCGGGCCCCGGATCGAGCTCGCAGATCTCCGTCCCGGCGAACGACGTACGGTCCCGGTCGAGTTGCAGCCACACCCGGGGGGCCTCGTCGTCGAGGTGGATCCAGGCGTTGCCGGCACGGGTGACCGGAGCCGTTCGACGGTAGGCGCAGGCCGGGCCGCACCGACACCGGCACCGGCCGTGGAGGCGCAGCCCCGCCGCGACCCGGGCCGGACCGGGCCGGTTCCCGGAGGCGGGCTCCACCTCCGGGAACGACACCAGCGCGGGGTGGACGTCCGCGAGCAGCGGCGGTTCGGTCCCGCTCATCCCGCCGGGCCGTGCGCACGGTCCACGCCCGCCGGGCCGTGCGCGCCGTCCGGACCGTCCTCGCCTCCCGGGGCCTGCGGCCAGTCGCCGCGCGCCGCCAGGTCCAGGACCAGGGCCGCGATGTTCCACGCGTCGTCGTCGCCCCGGTGGTGGCGGCCCTCCAGCGGCAGGCCCGCCAGCGTCAGGGCCTGGGCCATTCCGGGGCGCCGACGCAGGACGTGGGAGGCGGTGAAGACGACCTTCGCGTTGGTGTGGCGGTGGCCGAAGGGGTACGGCGTACCGGTCTGCCGGCACTGACGGGTGAACTGGTTGCGGTCGTAGTCGCCCCAACTGGCCCAGGGCGTCGAGCCGGTGCGGTGCCGGGCCGCCAGTGTCCGGCAGGCTTCGGCGAAGGAGAGTCCGCCGTCCACCTCGGCCTGGGTGAGCCCCGTCAGCTCGGTGCAGAAGGGGCTGACCTTCGATCGGGTCGGGCGCACCAGCAGCCGGTGCTTGGCGAGGCGTTCGCCCGCGCGCAGGTCGACGACGGTGAGCCCGATCTCGATGATCTCGCTGACCTGACCGGGCGGCGGCTGCCCGTCCCAGCACGTGGCTTCGACATCGACCACGTTCAGCAGGTGCTCGTTGACGTCCATGGGGGTGAGCGTAGGGAGGCGCCCCGCACCGGGGCACCCGGTTTTCGGTACCCGCCCCGCCGTGCGTCCGCCCCCGCGTCGGCAGCACGGCCGCACCGCCCACCACTGCGCCGGCCGCGCCGCGGGTCACTGCGCCAGGTAGCCGCCGTCGACCGGGAGGACGGCGCCGGTGATGAAGGAGGCGTCGTCGGAGGCGAGGAAGAGGACGGCGGCGGCGACTTCGGCCGGGTTGCCGAGGCGGCCCATCGGGTGGAGCTTCTCGATCGCCGCGAGGTACTCGGGGCCGCCGGGTTCGTCGCCCAGGCGGGCGACGCGTTCGGTGGTGATGGTGCCGGGGGCGACGGCGTTGACCCGGATGCCGCGGCCCGCCCATTCGACGGCGAGATGCTTGGTGAGGCCGGAGGCGACGAACTTGGCTGGCCCGTAGACGGCTTGGCCGCGCTGGCCGGCCTCGCCGGAGATGGAGGAGAGGCAGACGACCGAGCCGCCGGGCCGTTCCTGGGCGGTCATCGCCTGGATCGCGTACTTGCAGGTGAGGAACATGCCGCGACCGTCCACGGCCATCACGTGGTCCCAGTCCTCGGCGGTGGCCTCGGTGATCTCCATCAGGGGGAGCACCCCGGCGTTGGCGACCAGGACGTCCAGGCGGCCGTGCCGCTCGACGGCGGCCTCGATCATCCGGCGGGCGTCCCCGTCATCGGCCACGTCGCCGACCAGCGTACTGACAGCGCCGGGGAGTTGCCCGGCCAGCCGGTCCAGCCCCGCGGCGTCGATGTCGGTGGCGACCACCGACGCGCCCTCCAGGACGAACCGCTCGGCGACGGCTCGTCCGATGCCGCTCGCCGCCCCCGTCACCACGCAGGAGCGACCGGCCAGCCGACCGGTCGCGGGGCTTCCCGCCGCGTTCTCCGCCACCATGGGCGCGACTCTACCCACCCGAACGGGCGGAATTCGGGCTTCCGTCACCGTCCCGCCCTTTGGCGCGTCGGCCGGGTGACGCACCCGGGGAGACCGACCGGGCACGCATCACCCGGGACACGCCGCGGCAGGGGACGGACGCCGCCCACCGCGGCCGCCCGCCCGGTCCGGCCGGTGGGCGGTGCGGCGGGCGGCACGGCGGAGTGCGGGGTGCCGGGTTCCGGGTGCGGCGTGCCGGGTACGGGCGCCGCCGCCGTCAGACCGTGAGGACGATCTTGCCGCGCAGGTGCCCCTGCTCACTCACCCGCTGCGCCTCGGCGGCCTCCGCCAGCGGGAACACCCGGTGCAGCGGCAGCCGCAGGGTGCCGGCCTCGTGCAGGGCGATCGCGGCCGCGTAGGCGCGCCGGTGGTGGAACTCGACGCCGTCGGCGCCGCCGGTGAAGCGGACGCCGTACTGCTCCGCGCCCACGAAGTCGGCGATGGTCAGGACCCGGTCCGCGCTGCCCGTCAGCTCGACGGACAGCGGCAGCACCCCGCCCTGCCCGGCCGCGTCCAGCGCGCGGTCCACCCCGCCCGGGGCGGCTGCCCGCACCCGCTCGGCCAGGCCCTCGCCGTACGTCACGGGGATCGCGCCGAGTTCGCGCAGGTGGTCGTGGTTGGCCTCGCTCGCGGTGCCGATCACGGTGATCCCGCGTGCCCGGGCGAACTGCAGCAGCACGGTGCCGACCCCGCCCGCCGCGCCGTGCACCAGCAGGGTCTCGCCCGCCCGCACGCCGAGGACGTCGAGTGCCCGCTCGGCGGTCTCGGCGGCCACCGGGATCGCCGCCGCCTCCTCCCAGCCGAGCGAGGCCGGCTTGCGGGCCAGCATCGCGGCGGGCACCAGCGCGTGTTCGGCGTAGCCGCCGCCCATCACGGCGCCGAACACCTCGTCGCCGGGGGCGAAGCCGGTCACGCCGTCACCGAGGGCCTCCACCACGCCGGCCAGCTCGTAGCCGTTCACGGCCGGGAAGGCGACCGGGAAGAGCCCGGCCATCGCGCCGCTGCGCACCTTGTGGTCGAGCGGGTTGACGCCCACCGTGCGGACCGCGACCCGGACCTGGCCGGGCCCGGGGGCGGGCAGCTCGATGTCGATCGGGCGCAGCACGTCCGCGCCGCCGTACTCGTGGAAGGCGATCGCCTTGGTCATGGAAGGTCCTTGGGGTTCGGAGGAGTTGCTTCTTGCGACGGTTCCCATCCTGGTCCGGGCCCGATGACCGGGGACCCAGCCGTTCGGCCGGTTCGACCTGTCCGAACGGCCAGGTCGATCCGGTCGCGACCGGACTAGGCTCGGCCCCATGGATCGTGTGGACGGCGTGCGCGGGACGAGCGGCACGGGCAGGACGACCGGCGCGGACGGCACGGGCGGTACGGACGAGGCGTGGCGGGAGTCCTGGGGCCGCCCGGAGGACGCGCTGGCGCGGGCCGTCGAGGTGCTGCGCACGCCGCGGCCCGACCTCCTGCTCCGCCTCTCCCGGATGCTCGGCACGCTCGTCCCGCACGTGGCGGTCGCCCAGCTCAGCGGCGTCTGCACGCACTCCCCCACCCACGCCCACGGCCTGCCGGAGCTGACCGAGGGGGTCAGCAGCCTGGAGCTGTCCCGGCTGGCCGAGCGCACCACCGCGACCACCTCGGCCGGCCGCCCCTGGCAGGGCGAGGCCGAACTCGCGGGCCGCACCCGGCCGGTGGTCGTCGTCTCGGCGGCCTCGGGCGGTGCGCAGGGCGACGACGAATCGGACACCGCCGCCGCACCGGGCCACGCCGGCGGCGCCGTCCTGGTACTCGTCCGGGCCGACACCACCCCCGTGCCGCCGGGGGCACTCGCCGTCCTGCAGCACCTGTGGGAGCTGGTCATCGCCCATTCCGACCACCGCGCCACCGACGCCGGGCCCAAGCACGCGGCGGTCTCCCGTGCCTCCGCCACCGCCCGCGCCCGGGCGATCGCCGAGTTCACCGGCACGCACAGTGCGGCGCTCAGCGCGGTCCTGGCGCCGTTGCGCTCGGCCGACCTGGACGACGCGACCGCGCGCCGCAGTGCCACCGAACTGGCCGTCACCGCCCTGCTCGACCTGCGCCGGGGCGCCGATCTGGACCGCACGCTCAGCGAGGAGCCCGCCGACGCCGCCTTCGCCCGGCTCGCCCGGGAGCTGCGCCCGCTGCTGCGGCACACCCGGGTGCGGCTGGACGCGGCGCCGCCGGCCGGGGCTGCCCGCTCGGTGCCGGCCGATGCCGCACGCACCGCCCGGGAGGCCGTCCGGGCGGCCGTCCTGCTGATGCTGGAGCAGGAGAAGCCGACCCGGCTGCACGTCAGCTGGCAGTTCACCCCGGAGGACGCCCTGCGGGCGGTGGTCCGCGGCGACGGCCTGGGCGTGCTGGCCGTCGACGCCCTCGCCGTCCACCGCACCGACGACCGCATCGCGGCCCTCGGCGGCCGCTGCACCGTCGAGGCCGTTCCCGGCTGGGGCACCACGGTGACGGTCGACCTGCCGCTCTCCCTCCCCGAGCCGGCTCCCGGCCCCACCACCGATCCCGTGGACGGTCTCCAGCCGAGGGAGTCGGAGGTGCTCGACCAGCTCGCCCAGGGCCGCCGCAACCGCGAGATCGCCGCCGCACTGCACATCAGTGAGTCGACGGTGAAGTTCCACGTCGCCAACATCCTGGCGAAGCTGGGCGTGGCCTCGCGCGGCGAGGCGGCCGCCCTGGCCCATCGCGCCAGGCTCCCCGGCGGGAGGACGGGCCTGCACGTGGCGTCCTGAGCCCGGGCTGCCCGTACCGGGCGGCGCCGCTCCGGCCCGCTCCGGTCCGCTCCGCTCCGCTCCGCCCACAGAATGGTTCCATGACCGACCCGACCGACCCGACCGGCCCAGCCGCCCCGAAGACCCCGACCGACCCGACCGACCCGACCGGCCCGGTCTCCCCACCGACCACCTGGCCCGCCGACACCCCCGGCCTCCTGCGGCTGCCCTCCGGCCGCCTGCTGCGCGGCCGCGGCCTGAGCCGCCCGCTGCCGCCCGGGCCGCGGCCCGACTTCGGCCTCTACCTGCTGGGCCGCCCGCCCAAGGGCCTCCCGTGGGAGCGGCGCTGGGTCCGCTGGCCCGACTTCCGGCTGCCGAGCGACCGCGCGGACGCGGCCGACGCCTTCCGCGAGGCCTGGGAGCGTTCCGCCGCCGAACGCGTCGAACTCGCCTGCGCCGGCGGGCGCGGCCGCACCGGCACCGCCCTCGCCTGCATCGCGGTGCTGGACGGCGTCCCGGCCGCCGAGGCGGTCGCGTACGTGCGCGAGCACTACAGCCGGCACGCCGTCGAGACGCCGTGGCAGCGGAAGTTCGTGGAGCGGCTAGCCTAGGCGGCATGGGTGGGGATCCAGAGGTTTCGGCGGTCAACCGGGTCACCGTGGACACGATCGCGGGCCATGTCCTCCAGGCCGGAACGATCAACCTGACCTGCGCGGACGGGCCTCCGGTCACCGCCGGTTCGGTGGTGGCCGCCTGCGCCGCGTACGCGCGCCGGGTGCGGGAGACGTACGGACGCCTGGACCTGGAGGTGCTCACCCCGCTCTCCGATCAGGGCGAGCACCCGGTGGTCGAGCTACGCGAGGTGTTCGTCACCCCGCAGGTCCGGGAGGACCCGCCGCCGGTGGAGCTGCCCCGCGAGCTGTACCGACGGCTGCTGGCGGACCGGGAGTTCACCGGCGAGGAACTCCCGCCCGGGCTGGGCCGGTCGGCGCTCGAACAGCTGCGTGACGACTACCTGGACCGCCCGACCGAGGACGCGTTCGCCGCCCTGACCGGGCCGCGCGGCCAACGGGTCGTCCTGCTCGGCGACCCCGGTTCGGGCAAGTCGACGCTCGCCCGCTACCTGGCCCTCACGCTCTCCCAGGACGGCGCCGGGCCGCTCGCCCCGCTGGACGGGCTGGTGCCCCTGGTGGTCGAACTGCGCCAGTACGCCGAGGGGCTGTGGCGCGAGCGCACGTTCGAGGACTTCCTCGACCACCGTCACCGCGTCGCCGGGATGTCGCTCCCCGGGCCGGAGTTGCGCCGTCTCCTCGACGAGGGGCGGGTCGTCATCGTCTTCGACGGACTGGACGAGCTCTTCGACCCGGGGGTCCGCGCCGCCGCGGCCGAGCGGATCGCCGCCTTCGCGGCCCGGTACGACCGGGTGCGCGTCGTCGTCACCTCGCGGGTCATCGGCTACCAGCGCGCGGCCCTCGGCGGTGCCGGCTTCACCCACTTCATGCTGCAGGACCTGGATCCCGGCCGGATCGCCGACTTCGCCCGCCGCTGGTACGCGATCGCCTGCCCGGCGGATCCGGAGCTCGCGGCCCGCCTGGTCGACCGCATCACCGGCGCCGTGAACGCCTCCCGTCCGATCCGCGAACTCGCCGGGAATCCACTGCTGTTGACGATCCTCGCCATCATCGGGCGGCGCCGGACGCTGCCCCGGGACCGGCGGGGCGTCTACGAGCACGCGGTGCGGGTCCTGGTCGCCCACTGGGACCGCGACACCAAGCACCTGAGTGCCCCGCTGAAGTCCGGTGCCGCCGAGGCGATCGAGCTCCTCGACGACCGCGAGCGCATGGAGCTGCTGCGCCTCCTGGCCCGCCGCATGCAGGAGGGCACCGGCGGCATCGCCGGGAACCACATCCACGCGGCCGAGCTGGAGGCGGTGTTCCAGGAGTACTTCACCCAGTTCGGCCTGCCGCCGCACCAGTGCCTGGCCGCCGCCCGGGCCCTCAGGGACGAGTTGCGCGAGCGCAACTTCATCCTGGCCCGCTACGGCGGCGAGGTGTACGGCTTCGTGCACCGGGCGTTCCTGGAGCACCTGGCGGCGGAGGACGTCGTCCACCGTTACACGGTGCGGCGGGAGTGGACGCCGCAGGGCCTGATCGAGGAGGTCTTCGCGCGCCGGGCGGACGATCCGGCGTGGCACGAGGTGCTGCTGCTCGTCGTCAACCAGCTGAGCGAGCCGGACGCGGCCGCGGTGATCGACCACCTGCTGGACCGGCGCGACGAGTCCTCGCTGGTCCTGGCGATCCGGTCGTTGGCCGAGGTGCGGAAGATCGGGCTGCTGCGCGCGCAGAGCGACCGGGCGGTCGACGACCTCACCGGCTTCCTCGCGGAGTACACCTCCTTCGCGTTCCGGGTGGACGCGCTCCTCGCCGCGCTGTCCGCCCTCAGCGCGGTTCCCTCCTGGACCGGGCGCGACCGCTACCTCCGGTGGTTCCACCTCCGGGGCCAGTTCACCTCGTCGACCAGTGTGAAGATCACGGCGGCGGTCACCTGCCACACCGTCATCGGACGTTCCCTCGCCCTCGCCGCCTTCACCTCCCCGAACAACAAGGGTTCCGCCGTCACCGCGCTGGCCCGCCGGTGGGCCGACCACCCCGACATCGTGCCCGCACTGCTGGCCCTGGCCGCCGAACGGTCCACCACCTCGCTCCGGCACAAGGTGCTGGTCGAACTGGCCGAGGGGTGGCCCGACCACCCGGACGTCAGGCCCCTGCTGCCGGAGATCGAGGCGGCCGCGGCCCGGCCGCTGTTCTCCGGCAGCGCCCTGGAGAACCACCGGCCGGCGGACGTCCCGGTCGAGGCCTTCCGCCCGAGGGAACCGGGTGACCCCACGGTCCTGATGGACCTCGCCGCCAACGGCCGAACGGGTTCCGTCCGGTCCGACGCCCTCCAGTCCCTCGCGGAGTCCTGGACACGGCACCCCGGCGTCCTTCCGCTGTTCCTCGACCGGGCCGTCGGCGACGTGCAGAACAGCGTGCGGGAGGCCGCGGTCCGCGAACTGGCGCGCTGGCGGACCGACGCCCCGGCCGTCCTGCCGGTGCTGCGCGATCGAGCCCTGCACGACCGCAGCCCCAGCACCCGCCGCCGCGCCCTGGAGGGGCTCGCCCGGCTGGACTCCGACGGCCCCGGGACCGTGCTGCTGCTCACTCGGACCGCGACGGATTCGGAGAACTCCCGGCTGCGACTGACGGCCCTGGACCTCCTGGCCCGGTACCGGGGTTCGCACCCCGAGACGCTGCCGGTCCTGCTCGACCGCGCCACCGCCGACTCCGACGCCACCGTCCGCGCCGCGGCGCTCAGCCACTACGCGGTGCTCGCCCCGGACGACGCCGGGGCCCTCGTCCTCGCCCGGGCGTCGGGCGACCCCGGCCGGAACGTCCGCAGCCAGGCGCTGACCATGCTGGCCTGGCAGTGGCCGGACCACCCCGGGACCTCCGCCGCTCTGGAGCACGCGGCCGCCTCGGACCCGGAGGCGTACGTCCGCGACACCGCCCGGGAATGCCTCGAAGCCGTCACCCGCCTCGCCGCCTCCTCCTGAGCCCACGGACAGGGATCCGCGACCACCACGGCCGCCGTTGGCTGCGACCGGAACGGGATGCCCGCACCCCGGCACCCCGCACCCCCGCGCCCCGGTCGGGGGGGTCACTCCTCGCGCAGGAGCGTGAACTCCGCCGGCTCGCCCTCCATGGTGAAACGCCGTGGCGCGCCCGGCTCGTCGGGCCGCCAGCCGGCGGCGAGGCCGGCGCGGATCAGGGCGGCGGTCAAGGCGGGTGTGACGGGGGCGAGTTGGAAGACCTCGGCGATGCGGTCGGCGGGGGCGGTCAGCAGGACGCCGAAGTTGAGCCAGGGGTCGTCGAAGCGGCGCGTGACGTCCAGCGGGCGCCCGGGGCGTCCGGGCGGATCGCCGGGACCGCCCGGACCACCAGGGTTGCCAGGGTTGCCAGGGTCGAGCCAGGCGCGCACCACCACGTGCTCGGCGTCGCGGAAGCGGACGACCCAGCGGTAGTCGCGGCCGTCGACGTGGATCCTGCGCGGTGTCCTCTGAGCCATCCCGCCACCGTAGCCCTCGGCGCCGCGCCGCCGTCACCCCGCCGGTGCACGCGCTCCGCCTCGGCGCTTCCCCGGTCTCAGAGCTCCCAGGCCGGGCCGACTGGGCAGCCGTCTTCGCCGAGGACAGCGAGGACGAACTCTCCTTCCTGCTACGGCACATGAACCGCACGGTGGAACTCGGCCACCGCCAGATCGCCCGCCTGGCGGAGGCCGACCGCCGGGTCGACGCCCAGGCCGACCACCACGCCGACGCCCGAGCCGATCCCCGACCGCCGAACTCGACCCCGAACCCGGCCCCGGCCGGGCCTCAGGTCTTGCGGAGTCCCGGTGCCGGGGCGCCGATCAGCAGCCGGCGCACCGCGTCCCAGGCGGACCGCAGCGCGGCCGCGCAGGCGCGGGTGTCGGAGCCGAGCAGGCGCAGCCAGGCGCCACTGTCCCGGGGGAGCACGCTGACGCCGTAGAGCAGGCCGCAGTCGGCCAGTGCCTCGTGCAGGGCGTCCGCGACCCGTCCGGGCGGGGCGAGCGGGCTCAGGACGTAGAGGCTGGACATCACGTCGTGCCCGGCGAGGACGGCCGGACCGGTCACGCCGCTGCCTGCGCCGGCGACTCCACTGCCGCCGGCGCACCCTCGCGACGGCTCCAGCCGCACCGCGTCCAGGGCCACCAGGCTGCCGTCCGGGCGGCGCACGTCGAGGTCCGAGGCGAACACCCGGTAGGCGTTGCGCTCGCCCCGGGCGAGGCGGCCGGCCAGGACGGTCTCGCTCGCCAGCACGGTGGCGTCCGGGTCGACGGTCAGCACGGTGCGCTGGTAGAGGCGGGAGTCGACGAAGGGGATCACCGGCTCGGGCAGGTACTCGACGTAGGCGCCGGGGCCTGCCGTCAGGTGGACGAGCTGCGTCGCGTAGTCGTGCTCCATCCGGTAGACCTTGGTGGCCGCCTGGGTGGTGAGGTGGACGGCCGTGCCGGCGCCGCAGCGCACGTCCGTCCGCAGCCGGTCGGCCTGCAGGATGCCGCCGCCGGTGGACAGCAGGAAGGTGACGGCGAGGTCGGGACGGGCCGGGTCGTAGTACAGCGGGCGCATGATCTGCAGCGGCGACTTCTGGTAGTGGCCGGTGAGTTCGGTGCGTCCGCCGATCCGCTCGAAGGCGAGTTCCAGCAGTCCGACCTTGCCGGGGCGCCCGACCGCGAGGGTGTCGGGCGTCCCGGCGTGGCGGCGGACCTCGTGCGGGATGCGGGCCGGCTCGTAGTGCCGGGGGTCGAGCCGGGGCACCGCCGGTGGTGCGGGGTCCTCCTCGGCCGCGGTCACGGTCACGGTCACGCGGGCACCTTCCGGAAGGTCTCCAGGAACGTCGCGATCTCCTCCAGCCCCTCCCCCGTCAGGCAGTTGGTGAGGGCGACCGGGCCGCCCTCGCGCACCCGGCGGGCGTCGGACTCCATGATGCCGAGGTCGGTGCGGACGTACTGGGCGATGTCGATCTTGTTGATGACCAGCAGCTCCGACTCGGTGATGCCCGGGCCGCGCTTGCGGGGCATCTTCTCGCCCTCGGCGGTGTCGAGGACGAAGAGGAACAGGTCGACCAGCACGGGACTGAAGGTCAGCGTGAGGTTGTCGCCGCCGGACTCGAACAGCAGGGTGTCGACGTCCGGGAAGCGTTCCAGGAGTTCGGCCCCGGCCGCGAGGTTCATCGTCGGGTCGTCCCGGACGGCGGTGTGCGGGCAGGCGCCGGTCTCCACGCCGACGACCCGCTCCGGGTCCAGTACTCCGGCCAGGGCGCGGCGCACGTGCTCGGCGTCCTCCTGGGTGTAGATGTCGTTGGTGATGACCGCGGGGCGGTGGCCGCGCGCGATCAGTACCGGGACGAGCGCCTCGATCAGCGCCGTCTTGCCGGAGCCCACCGGTCCGCCGATGCCCACGCGGAGCACGTTCTCGGTCAACTCTCCTCCTCTGGTGCGAAATTGCCGGCTCGAAGGTGCTCAGTGGTGCACGGAGCCGCGGATTCAGGTCGCGAACAGCCGGGCCTCGGCCCGTTCGTGCCGTCCGGACATCGCGTCGGCGACGGGCACGCAGCCGCCGAGGTCGGACGATTCCCTTTCCAGCGCGGCTGCCACGACCTCCCGGATGACCGGCGCGGCGGCCCGCAGCACCACCTGCGCCCGGCGGTGGTCGGTCAGCCGCAGGCGCAGCGCCGCGCCGACGAAGCTGGTACAGAACGCGAACAGGTCGCCGGTGACGGCCTGTTCGACGGGGACGCGGGCCGCGGCGTAGGCCACCCCGGCGGCCACCGCCTGGCAGCCGGGGGCGCGCTTGTCCGCGACCAGTGCCGCGTACCGCTCCAGCGGTTCTCCGCCGACCGACTCCTGGGCGATGTCCAGGAGTTGGCGTCCGGTCCGGGTGGCGGCCAGGCGTAGCTCACGGTTGAGCTTGGTGGCGTGCAGCCGCTGGTCGGTCTCGGCGAGCAGGTCCCAGTCACCGGCCGAGGCGGCGCGGTGGGCCAGCGCGAGCGCGGTGGCGTCGGACGGTCCGACGCCGTGCCGGAGCAGGTCGGCGAGCAGGTCGGGGAGGGTGTCGGGGGTGACGGCCCTGGCCTGGG
Source organism: Kitasatospora sp. NPDC048545 (assembly GCF_040651155.1). Classification (NCBI taxonomy): domain Bacteria; kingdom Bacillati; phylum Actinomycetota; class Actinomycetes; order Kitasatosporales; family Streptomycetaceae; genus Kitasatospora; species Kitasatospora sp. NPDC048545. Next base: position 140,779 of record NZ_JBEZIQ010000003.1, on the reverse strand, counting down.
CGTAGCCCTCCAGGCCGTGCGACAGGGTGTAGAAGCCACTGGGGAAGGCGGAGTCGGTGAGCTGGAGGCAGACCAGCAGGGCGTCCAGTCGGTCCTCGGCGGCGCTGCCCGCGCCCGGGGCGGTAGGGGCGGACCCACCGACACGGACGGGTCCGTCCGCCCGGGAGGCCGCGCTCGCGCGAGGCGTGCCGTCCGCCGGGGAGGCCGCGCTCACGCGAGGTAGAACAGGTGGTTGAGCGGCAGTTCGCGGGCCGGCTCGATGGTCGCGGGCTCGCCGTCCAGGGTGACCTTGTACGTCTCCGGGTCGACCGCGATCTTCGGCAGCGCGTCGTTGCGCACCATGTGCTGCTTGCCGACCGACCGGCACCGCCGCACCGGAAGGACCCGGCTGTCCAGCCCGAGCCGCTCCGGGACGCCGAGGTCGACCGCGGCCTGTGACATGAAGGAGACCCGGGTGGCCTGCCTGGCCCGTCCGTACGCGCCGAACATCGGCCGGTAGTAGACCGGTTGGGGCGTGGGCAGCGAGGCGTTCGGGTCGCCCATCAGCGCCCAGTTGATCACCCCGCCCTTGATCACCATCTTGGGCTTGGCGGCGAAGGAGTTGATCGGCCAGAGCACGATGTCGGCGAGCTTGCCGGGCTCCAGCGAGCCGATGTGGTCGGCGGTACCGGAGGCGACGGCCGGGTTGATGGTGAGCTTCGCGAGGTAGCGCAGCACCCGGACGTTGTCGTGGCGTTCGCTGTCGCCGGCCAGTTTGCCGCGCTGGTCCTTGCAGTGGTGGGCGGTCTGGAAGGCGCGGGTGAAGGTCTCGCCGATCCGGCCCATCGCCTGCGAGTCGGAGGAGAAGATCGAGATGACGCCCTCGTCGTGCAGGACGGTCTCGGCGGCGATGGTCTCGGCGCGGACCCGGGAGTCGGCGAAGGAGACGTCCTCGGGGACGTCGTGGCTGAGGTGGTGGCAGACCATCACCATGTCCAGCAGTTCGTCGACCGAGTTGACGGTGTAGGGCAGTGTCGGGTTGGTGGAGGACGGCAGGACGTTGGGCTCGCCGGCGATCCGCATGATGTCGGGGGCGTGGCCGCCGCCCGCGCCCTCGGTGTGGAAGGTGTGGATGGTGCGGCCGTCGATCGCGGACAGGGTGTCCTCGAAGTAACCGGACTCGTTGAGGGTGTCCGTGTGGATGGCCACCTGGACGTCGTACTCGTCGGCGACGCCCAGCGCGCTGTCGATCGCGGCCGGGGTGCTGCCCCAGTCCTCGTGCACCTTGAGGCCGCACACGCCCGCCTCGACCTGCTCGCGCAGCGCGCCGGGCAGCGAGCCGTTGCCCTTGCCGAGCAGCCCGACGTTGACCGGGAGGTCCTCGACAGCCTGGTACATCCGGCCGATGTTCCACGGGCCGGGGGTGCAGGTGGTGCCGTTGGTGCCGTCGGACGGGCCGGTGCCGCCGCCGATGAGGGTGGTGATGCCGTTGCTGAGCGCCTCCTGCACCTGTTGCGGGGCGATGAAGTGGATGTGGGTGTCGATGCCGCCGGCGGTGGCGATCAGGTGCTCGCCGGAGATCACCTCGGTGCCGGGGCCGATCACCAGCCGCGGGTGCACGCCGCTCTGGGTGTGCGGGTTGCCGGCCTTGCCGACGGCGGTGATGAATCCGTCCTTGACGCCGATGTCGCCCTTGACGACGCCGAGCACCGGGTCCAGCACGACCACGTTGGTGATGACCAGGTCGAGCGCGCCCTGGGCGGAGGTCGCGGCCGGGTCCTGCGCCATGCCGTCGCGGATGCCCTTGCCGCCGCCGTAGACGGCCTCGTCGCCGTAGTGGCCCTGGTTGAAGTCCCGTTCGACCTCGACCACCAGGTTGGTGTCGGCGAGGTGGAAGCGGTCGCCGACGGTGGGGCCGAACAGGTCGGTGTACTGCTTGCGGGAGAGGACGGCCATCAGCGGGCGCCTTCCTGGTGGATCTCGGTGTGGAAGTCCCGGGGCCGGTCTTCCTTGAGGTCGAGGTTGGTGCCCTTGAAGCCGAGGGCGATCGCCCGGTCGATGGCCCGGGCCCGGGTGGCGGGCGCGGTGGTGCCGCCGTCGACCAGGTTGCTGAAGCCGACCAGGCGGCGGTGGCCGCCGAACTCGGCGAGCGTGACGTCCTTGGTGTCGCCCGGCTCGAAGCGGACGGCGGTGCCGGCCGGGATGTCCAGGTGCTTGCCGAAGGCGGCGTTGCGGTCGAAGTCGAGGGCGCGGTTGGCCTCGAAGAAGTGGTAGTGGGAACCGATCTGGATCGCCCGGTCGCCGGTGTTGCTGACCGTGACGGTGGCCTTGGCGCGGCCGGCGTTGATCTCCACCGGGTCGTCGCCGTACAGGTACGCGGCGCCACCGGACATGGTTGGCCTTCCTCTCTGCCGGTTCAGTGGGGGGTGGGTGCGGGTGCGTGGGGGTGGTGGTGCGGCTGCCGGGGGTACGGGCTCTGCGGGTGCGGGTGGCCGTGGTGGGGGTGCGCTTCGCCCGGCCCATGGCCGTGGCCGTGGGCGTAGCCGTGCCCGTGCTCCGCGTCGAGGCCGGCCGCGATGCCGTCCTCCCCGTGCCCGAGCAGGTGCAGCGCCGCCGCCGTCCGGGCGGCGACCACGCCGGCGAGCGCGGCCGGCCGCAGCAGCGGACCGCCGTCGCGGACCACGGACGGTGCCGGGTGCGGGGCCGGGCCGAAGGAGGCCGGAACGGCCGTCACCTCGCGGGCTCCGAGCAGGCGGCAGCGTTCGGCTCCCTCGACCGGGTCGGGGTCGCCGCCCTCGAAGGCGACTTCCACCCAGCGGTGCCGCCCGTACTGGCGGACCAGCCGGGCGATCCGGAACAGCTCGGCGTCCTCGAAGGGGCCGGCCGCCGGGGCGGTGACCAGCAGCGCGCCGTCGGGGGCGGGGCCGGCCGCGGCGCGCAGCCAGCCGACCAGGTGCTCGGCGGCGCCGAAGGGTGCGGTCAGGGCGAGCCGGCCGCGGCCCTCCCCGGCGGCGAGCCAGCGCAGGGACCGGGCGGCGTCGGCCACCAGCCGGGGGTCGCGGCCGAGCGTCATCGGCACGACGCACACCGGACCTTCGCCGTCGGCCAGCGCCGACCGCACGGCCTCGGTGAGGGGGCGTCCGGCGGGGGCGGCGGCGTGCACGGCGGGGTCGGCCGCCACCAGCGCGGCCAGGTCCCGTCCGCCGTGGCTCTCGTGGCTGCCAGCCAGCACCACGGTGGCGGGCTGCGGTCGCGCCACGGTTCAGGCACCCACCGGGTCGTGGCAGGAGACGAGTTTGGTGCCGTCCAGGAAGGCGGCCTCGACCTGGAGCAGCGGCAGCATCTCGCGCACGCCGGGCATGACGTCCGCGTTGCCGACGACGTGTTTGCCGATCTCCATGCACTCGGCGACGGTGCGGCCGTCCCGGGCGCCTTCCATGATGGCCTCGCTGATCAGTGCGCAGGCCTCGCTGTAGTTCAGTTTGACGCCTCGGTCGCGGCGTTTGCGGGCCAGGTCGGCCACGACGTAGATGTACAGCTTGTCCATCTCACGCGGCGAGAGATTCACGGGAATCACTCTTCCTTTCCGAGGATCCGATGAAATGCAGGGGAGTTGGACGGAGAATCAGACCCGGCGCAGACGGGGAACGGCCGGCACGGCCGCCAGGAACAGCATCGCGGTCAGCACGAACGGCCAGGTGAAGGCGTGGCCGCCGAAGGGCGCGCAGATCGCGGCGAGCGCCGGGGTCAGGACCGTCGCCACGGCCGCGCCCTCCCCACCCTTGACCTGACCCATGCTTCGCACCAATTCCCGGTACGGCCGGTGGATTTGGAAGAACCCCCGGCGATTCCTCCGGAACCGTACTCCGGCGGATTGCGAACCAGAATGCGCACGGGGAGCTACGTCAAGTCGACGAAGCGTGACGATCAGGCCGCTGAGCTGCAACATTTTGTTGAAATGACGGCCGGTGAGGTCGCTGAAGAGGGAAATTCTTTGCGAAGTTTTACTCGGTGATTCCCAAGTGCCGGACCAGGAACCGCTCCGAGGCCGCCACCTGGAACTCCGGCACCTCCAGGTGCCCGCCCGGATTGGCGTGCAGCGTCTTCTCCCGCGAGCCGAACGCGTCGAACAGCGCCAGCGCCGCCCCGCGCGGGACCAGCTCGTCGTCCCACTGCAGGACGAACTCCGTCGGCACACCCACCCGGCCCGCCGCCTCCACCTGCGCGGCGGCCCCCGTCAGCCCGAACACCGCGGCGGCGATCCGCGGTTCGGCCGCCGCGAGCGGGATGCCGACCACGCTCCCCAGCGACAGCCCCCAGAACCCGACCGGCCCGAAGCCCTCCCCCGCCCCGCCGAGCGCGTCCAGCACCGCTACCCACTCCGGCACCGCCCGCTCCGCGAGGGCCGCCGTGTGCCGCGCCACCCAGGCGCTGATCGGCCGCCGCGCGGCCAGCAACTCCCCGATCTCCGTGACGAACCGCTCGTCCTGCGCACTGCGCGGCCGCTCCCCGTGCCCCGGGGCGTCCAGCGCCACCGCCGCGAAGCCGTACCGCGCGGCGCACCGCCGGGCCCGCTCCGCCATGCCCAGCTTGTCGCCGCCACCACCGTGCCCGAGCAGCACCAGCGGCCGGCCGCCGAGCGGCGGCCCCTCCGGCTGCCACAGCACACCGGGCACGCCGTCGACCGTGAAACCGCGCTGCGAGACGCCGTCCGAGCTGATCTCCGAGATGAAGTGCACCCGGCCATGATGGCGCCCGACACACGTTCGAGTCCCGGGTTTCGCCGCCGTGGCCGATAGTCGCCGGGCCCGCACTCCTCCGCGCGCGCCCGCGACCGCGCGACCCCGCTCCGCCGTGACCGGGCCCGGGGCGCCGGTCCCGGCCGCCGCCCCACGCCCCGCCCGCCGGACAAGGGCCTAGACCTGCGCCGTCTCCCGCAGGAAGTCCAGCAGCAGCGCCGTCGTCTCCTCCGGCCGCTCCAGGTTCGGCAGGTGGCCGGCCCACGGCAGTTCCAGGTGCCTGGCGTTCGGCAGGACGGTCGGGAGGTGCGCCGCGATCCCCCGGAAGTCCGGCACGTCGTGGGCGCCGCCGACGACCAGGGCCGGGGCCGTGATCAGCGCGAGGTCGACCTCCTCCCGGTCCGGGCCGACCGTGGCGTCCGCCTGCACGTCGAAGGCGTGCCGCTGCATCCGCCGCACGCTCGCGCGGGCCGCCTCGTCCGCCTCCGGCCCCAGCCAGGTCTCGACGTTCAGCTCGACCGCCCCGTCGATGTCACCGGCCTCGATCAGCTCGTCCTCGCGCCCTCCGAAGGCCCGCAGCTCCTCGCCCGGCCGGTGCCCGGGCATGCCTGGCGCGAGCAGGGCCAGCGCGGTCACGGCCGCCGGACGCAGCCCGGCCACCGTCAGGGCGATCCGCCCGCCGTGCGAGGCGCCGACCAGCGCCGCGGACTCGATGCCCAGGTGGTCCAGCAGGGCCAGCACATCACCGGCGTCGCTGTACGGCGCCTGCGCGAGCGGCGATTCGCCGAACCCCCGGAAGTCGCCCCGCACCACCCGGTACCCGGCGTCGGCCAGCCGCTGCCACTGCGCGTCCCACATCCGCCGGTCGCACACCGAGGAGTGCAGCAGCACCACGGCGGGTCCGCTGCCCGCCACGTCATGAGAAATGATCATTCGGCGGATGCTAACGGCCCCTTCCGCGATCGCCAAGCGATTCGGGCGCACCGCGGTTCACCGGCCCGCCGCACCTCACCCCCTCCCGGCGCGGGTCCGCCGCTCCCGCCGCACCTCACCGAGCCCCGGCGGCCGGTCCGCCCGTAGCACCGGATGAACGGCCCCGGGACGGAAGTAAGCGCTTCCGGCCGCGCACGGGCTCTGAGCGGGTGAGGAGGTGCTCATGGGAGATACGAAGAGCGGGCGGGACGAGGAGTTCCAGGCGTTCGTCGTCGCGGTCTGGCCACGTCTGGTGCGAACGGCGTACCTGCTGGCCGGGGAGCAGTACGCGGCGGAGGACCTCGTGCAGTCCGCGGCGGAGAAGGCCTGCGCGGCCTGGTCGAAGGTCCGCCGCGCGGACGATCCGTACGCCTACGTGCGGCGGATCCTGGTCAACCAGCACGCCCGCCGCTGGCGGCGCCGGCCGCCGGAGCTGCTGGTGGACACGGTGCCGGACGCCGCGGCGGTGGATGACGGGTACGCCCGGTCCGACCAGCGCGGGGCGCTGCTGGCCGCGCTCGCCACCCTGCCGCCGCGCCAGCGGGAGGCCGTGGTGCTGCGGCACTGGGAGGACCTGAGCGACAGCCAGACCGCGGCGGCCATGGGCTGCTCGGCGGGCGCGGTGCGCAGCCACGCGGCGAAGGGCATCGCGCGGCTGCGGCAGGTCACCGAACTGGTGGGACTCAAGGACACGACACACATCGGAGGAACGGTATGAGCGCGCACGTGGACGGCGACAAGGACCTGTGGGTCGGGCTCGGCCTCGCGGAGGCGGCGGCCGGCGCGAAGGTCGGTCCGGCGCCGGTCGCGGACATCGTGGCGGGCGGCCGCCGGCTGCGGAACCGCCGCCGCACGGTGGTCGGCGCGGTGGCACTGGCCTCGGTGGTGGCCCTGTCGGGCGGGGCGCTGACCCAGCTGCGCCCGGACCCGGCGGCCACGGGCGCCGCCGTCGCCGCCGGCAGCGGTCCGGTCGCCGTCGGACCGGCCGCCGCTCCGGCGACCACCGCCGCCCCCGGGGTGCGCGACCCGTTCACCCCGGTCCGGGTGCGGCTGGGGCAGGGCGTCGCCAACGGCAAGACCTGGGAGATCTGGCAGGCGCTCTGGCCGCTGGCGCCGAAGGACCGGGCGTACGAGCAGGCGCTGGCGGTGTGGCAGGAGCGCGCGCCCTTCGACTCGAACATCGCCAAGCCGACTCCGGCGTTCGTCGCCCAGTACTGGCAGGCCGACTCGGATGTCATCGACACGTACTTCGTCGTGGACGGGGTCCGCATCGGCCACGACTCGGCGGGTGACACCCCGGCCCCGGGCCGACTGGACCCGCGCAGCGCGGCCGACTTCAGCGGCGGCCTGTTCGGCCGCAGCAGCAAGGACGGCATCGTGCCCCCGGTGGACGTGGTCGTCATCTCCCTGGGCCCCGACGTCGGCCGTGTGGTGGTGCACTGGGCGGACGGCACGAGCACCGAGCCCGAGGCCGTCACCGTCGGAGACTCCCCCACCCGCCGCATGGTGGTGGCGCGCCCGGGGACCGTGCGGGCGAAGTCCTGGGAGTTCTACGACAAGGCCGGCAACCGGCTGCAGGACCGCGACGCCAAGTTCCTGACCGAGCCGGCTTCCTGACCGGGCCGAGTTTCGTGACCGGGCCGACTTCGTGACCGGGCAGGTCCCGTGACCGGGCAGGTCCCTTGACCGGCAGGCCCGGTGGCCGGATCCTCGGGGCGCCCGGCGCGCGAGCCCTTCCGCGTGGTCTCCTGGACGGATGACGGTTCAGGGGGATGCGGGTTCCGGCGCGGACGCGGATGCGGTCGCGGTGTCGACGAGGACGGCGGCGGGCCGGTGGGGGTGGGGCTCGCTGGGGCTCTTCCTGCTCGCCTTCGCGGTGTTCGAGGCGGTGAAGCACACCGGTTCCACCGTCCCGCTCGCGGTGGCCGGGCTGCTCGTCCCGTTCGCGGCGGGGCTCGTTCCGGAGGCGGGGAGCGCGCTCGCCCGGCACCTGCTGCTCCGGCCGTGGGTGCCGCTGGTGGTCGCCGCGGTCTGCACTGCGGTCCCGGGCCCGCCCGAGGACACCGCCGCGCCCTTCGCCCTCGGGCTGGCCTGGCTGGCCCACCTCGCCCTGCGCGCAGCCCTTCGCGACGACCGGCGCGGCGTGCTTCACGGCGTGCTTCACGGCGTGCTTCGCAGAGTGCCTCGCGGAGTGCCTCGCGGGGACCGGACGACGGCGGGACCGGCGGGCCGGTAGCAGTCCGGCGGCGAGCCTTCGGGAGTGGGAAGTCGGCAGGACCGACGTCCCACTCCCGCGGTGGTCCACCGGTGGCCGTCAGCCGGCGGCGGCCTCCAGCAGCAGCTTCGCCGCCACCGCCGCCCCGTCGTCACGGATCCCACCCGCGACGGCCGCGGCCCGCTCAGCGATGCCGGGCGTCAGGGCCTGCCGGAGGGCGGCGGACAGGGAGTCGGCCGTCGGGGTCGGGCCGTCGTGGGCGACGCCGATGCCCAACGCGGCGACCCGGGCGGCCCAGTACGGCTGGTCGACGATCTGCGGCACCAGGACCTGGGGCACGCCGGCCCGGGCGGCCGTCGTGGTGGTGCCCGCGCCGCCGTGGTGGACGACGGCGGCGACCCGGGGGAACAGCGCCTGCTGGTTGACCTCGTCGACGGCGAAGCAGTCGGCCGCGCCGTCGGCCTCGGCCAGCCGGGCCCAGCCGCGTCCGAGCAGGACCCGGCGGCCCTGGGCGCGGACGGCGTCGACGGCCGCCCGGGCGGTGGCCGCCGCGTCGTGCAGCGGCATGCTGCCGAAGCCGACGTACACCGGCGCCTCACCGGCCGTCAGGAAGGCCTCCAGGTCGGCGGGCAACGGGCGGTCGTCCGGCAGGATCCACGCGCCGGTGTGCACGACCTCGCGGTCGGCCGGGAGCAGCCAGGGGCCGAGGGTCGGGTCGGTGGCCAGCCACGGCCGGTCGGTGAAGACGTGGTCGCGGACGTTCTCGGCCACCGGCAGTCCGACGGCCGCCCGGTGGCCGTTGACCGCTTCGCCGAACAGCGCGTTCATGGCCTCGATGTTCAGGGCCCACAGCTCCCGGTTGTCGGTCACCTCCGCCGGGTAGGGCCGCATCGGGTACTCGAACGGCGGGTGGTGCGGGGAGGGCAGCATGGTCGGCTGCAGGGCGACGTACGCGAAGTGCGCGCCCAGCTTCTCGGCTGCCGCCTGCGCGCCGGCGACGGCCGGGAACAGTCCGGTCGCCACCACCGCGCCGCCGGGTTCGGCTGCCGCGAGGACCGCCTCGTGGAACTGCTCGACCAGCACGGCGGCCCGCCGGGGGAAGTCCGTCGGCGCCGGGCGCGGCCCGGTCACCAGTGAGCGCACCGACTGCCCGACCGGCACCACCTCCACACCTGCCTCGGCCAGCCGGGCCGCGAACTCCTCGTCCGGCGGCGCGCACACCCGCACCCGCGCACCGAGCGCGCGCAGTTGCACCGCCAGCCCGGCCAGCGGCTCGACATCCCCGCGCGACCCGTACGTCGACAACACCACTCGCACGTCGTGACTCTCCCGCATTTCCCTGGTCCTGGCTTCGAGTCGGTGATTCTGCGGCACGACCGGGGCCTTGCGGCAAGTCCCCCCGTGCGTTGTAGGTTGAGGGTGGCGGGGAGTGGGTGCACCTCCCCGGCCACCCGGGGCCCGCTCCGGACGGTCTGTCAGACTCCTTCCATGCGGGCGATCATCGAGGACATGGCCGGGCAACTGACCGCGGTGCCGGGCGTGGTGGGAGTGATGCTCGGGGGAAGCCGGGCGCGGGGCGAGCACGGTCCGGCGTCGGACTGGGACCTCGGGGTGTACTACCGGGGCGACGGCCTCGACCTGGCGGCGCTGCGGGCGCTCGCCGGGCCCGGGGTGGAGGTGGCCGGACCGGGCGGGTGGGGGCCGTGGGTGAACGGCGGTGCGTGGCTGCGGGTCGACGGGGTCGCCGTGGACTGGATCCTGCGCGACCTGGACCGCGTCGAACGGGTGTGGGCGGACTGCCGCGTGGGCCGCTACGAGGTGGGCGTGCAGCCCGGCCACCCGCTGGGGTTCTGGTCGCCCTGCTACGCCGGCGAGGTGGCCTGCGGGCAGGTGCTGGCCGACCCGACGGGCAGGCTGGCGGAACTGAAGCGGCGGACCGCCGACTACCCCGAGCCGCTGCGCGCGGCCCTGACGGCCGCGGCGTGGGAGGCGGGATTCCTGCTCGACGTCGCCGCGAAGGGCGCGGCCCGCGCGGACGGCCTGTACGTGTCGCTCTGCCTGTCCCGGGCGTTCGGGGTCCTGGTGCAGGCGCTCCACGCCCACGACCGCCGCTGGTGCCTGAACGAGAAGGGCGCCCTGGCCGTCGCCGAGCGGCTCCCCGCCGCGCCGGCGGACTTCGGCCCGCGCGTGCGGGCCCTGCTGGCCGCGCCGGGCGGCACGGCCGGGGAGCTGTCGGCGACGGTCGCCCGGGCACGGGAGCTGACCGAGGAGACCGTCGCCGCCCTGGAGTGCTGAGCCGGAACGCCGAGTTGGAGCGCTGAGTTGGAGCGCTGAGTTGGAGCGCCGAGTTGGAGCGCTGAGCCGGACTCAGGCCGTCGGGCCGAAGGCCTCCTGGTAGGCGGGCCCGGCGATCGGCCGGCGGTCGTAGAAGGCGTCGGGCAGGTCGAAGGCGTCCACCAGCGCGAGCGGGTGCTCGGCCAGGCGCTGCACCACCTCGACGCCGCGGTGACGGCCGGCTACAACGACTGCCTGGAGCTGCACGCGCCCGCCCTGCTGGCGCACCACGCCGATCCCCGCTTCCGCGGGGCGTACCAGCGGATGCGGATCACCATGGCGGACCTGGACGAACTCCAGTGGCTGCACCGGGAAGTGGTGATCATGTCCCAGGAGGCCACCCAGGCGAGCGTCGACAACATCGGCCGCCGCGACACCGGCGTGTCCCTCCTCCCGCAGGCCCCGCTGCCGACCCGGGTGCCCGACACCCCCGGCATCCTGTGCGCCCGCCTCGAACTCACCGCGGTGCAGACCGCGCTCCGCCGGGCCGCCTGGAACGCGGACGTCAGCCGCAGCTCCGGCAACACCAGCCTCAGCCTCATCGACGACACCTGGGACTACCCCGGCGCCCGCCACGACGCCTGGCACGCCGACGTCCTGGACACCCGGCGCGAACAGGCCGCCGCGGCCCGGGCGTTCGTCGAACGGCCGGGACTCTCCACCCTGCTCGTCCCATGCCCACCGCTGGGCTCGCTCGTCTACCCGGCCTGAGTCCGGCTCACCCGGCCGCCGCGACGCTGCGGACCCAGACGGGGAGGGGTGGAACCTCCGGGCCCTCGCCGTTCTCGCCGTTCTCGCCGTTCTCGCCACACGGGCCGCCGTCGCCGTCGCCGTCCGTCAGCCTGATCACGCCGGGCTCCTCGTCCGCCAGGAAGTCGGCGACGATCGGCGCGAGGTCGTCGACCGGAACGTACGCGCCGCCGAACGGCAGCTCCTCCGGCCCCACCGAGCCGGTGGAGCAGCGCAGTTGCCCGGCCCGGTCGTCGTGCCAGACGTAGAACGTCGCCGGGCCGGTGTGGCCCAGCCCGCCGACCCGGGCCCGGAGCAGCAGGGCCGTCCGCTCGAAGGCGGCGACCACCTCGGCGACCGTCGACGCCCGCCGGTCCTCGGCCTCGGCGCTCAGCCACCAGGTGTTGGTCTCCCACTCCACCCGGCGGTCGTCCGGTTCGAGGTCCAGCGGCTCGTCCGCCAGCTCGGCGATGTACGGCAACAGCATCGCGCCAGTATCCCCCGTACGGGGCAGCAGCCCGCCGCGTACGACGGGCTGCTGTCCGGGTCGCCGTACCGGCCGCGGTCCGGCCCGCTGACCGGATAGCGCTCCGGGGGCGGGTCGGGTCCGCGGTCAGTCCACCGTCACGGCGGACGGGGTTCCGTCCGTCACCCGCAGCAGTTCCGCGTAGGACATCGGGACGACGGTGTGCGGGTGCCCGGCGGCCGTCCACAGCACCTCGTACCGCTGCAGGGCGGTGTCGACCACCATGCGCAGCGGGGCGGGGTGGCCGGTGGGGGCGACGCCGCCGATGGCCTGGCCGGTGGCCTCACGGACCCGGTCGGCGCCCGCCCGGGCGATCCGGCCCGAGCCCAACTGTTCGGCCAGGTAGTCGGTGTCGACGCGGTGGGCGCCGCTGGTCATCACCAGCAGCGGCTCGCCGTCGCAGAGGAACACCAGGCTGTTGGCGATGGCCCCGACCTCGCAGCCGAGGGCCGCCGCGGCCTCGGCTGCCGTACGGGCGGAGTCGGGCAGGACGACGATCTCACCGGCGACACCGGCGGCTGCCAGCGCCTCGGCGACCGCCAGGCTTCGGGCGGGGAGAGAGGAGGACGTCATCGGGTCATCATGCCTTTCGCTCATGAGCGCCGTTCATGCCCCTGGCCCATGAGCCCCGCTCATGGCGCCTTCCATGAGCGCCGTTCATGCCCCGCGCCCATGAGCCCCGCTCATGGGCTTCCACGAGCGCCCGCCCATGAGACTCCCTCATGAGGTCACCCCATGAGCCCCGCTCATGGCCACCCGTCCCCCGGCAGCGCGAGCACCAACACCGACACCTGCACCTGCGCCGGCACCGACGTCGGCACCGGCGGCCCGGCCCGCCGCACGGAGGCGGACCTCGTCACCCTGGATGCGGCCCTGGCGGCCCGCCACGCGGCGGGCGGGGCGGACGACACCGCCTTCGTCGACGCCGACATCGCCCTGCACACCGCCGTCGTGGCGGCCGCCCACAACCCCGTCCTGGATGACCTCTTCACCCAGTTCGCCCCGGTGCTGCGCGAGCAACTGGTCGGCCTGTTCGACATCCGCGCCGAGGACCCGAACCAGGGCTACGACTCACACGCCGCCCTGGTCCGCGCCGTCCGCGACGGCGACCCGGAGGCCGCCGGCCGGGTGCTGGCCGCGGAGCTGGAGGCCACCCGCTCCCGCCTCCTGGCGGACTGAACCCGACGCGCACCCGAGCGGGCCGGACGCCGCGACCTCCCCGGCCACCCCGAACTCCCCGGCCACCCCGCGCCATGACCATCCCGACCGCAACCGCCCCGACCGCAACCCCGCCCCACCGCCACCCCGCCCCACCGCTTCACCGCCCCACCACTTCACCGACCCGGGCACCACGGTCCACGACCTCGCCGGCGAGAGCATTGGCCCACTGCCCGGCCTGCGGCGGCTGCACTGCGACGGCTGCGGCCACGCCCGGGACGAGCGCCAGGATTGCCGGGCCTTCGGCGCCGCCGTCGATCCGTACGTCCGCCTGCCGCTCCGGCCGGCGGCCGGCTGCTGCGGCCGACTGCTGCGGCGGCCGGGTGCCGTGGGCGCACAACCCGGCCCATCTCGATCCACTGGAGGGTCATGTCGTCGCCGGGCTGCGTGAACGCTCGGCGACCCCCGGGCCGTCGAGTCTGATGGAGCGGTTGTCGGCCTCGCCGAAGTCGGCGAAGCACCGGGACGAGCTGCTGCGGACGATCCGCCAGTCGCGCGCCTCGGTGCGGCAGCGTCCTGCCCCCGACCGAACGATCGGGACGGACGAACGGGTCCCAGCCCCGGCGTCACACAGTTTTCACACGGCGGCCATCCACCGGCCGCGCGAGCCGTTGACACTGTGTCAAGCAAGTCCGGATCGGCCTGCTCCGCATACGTACAGTCAATGACTGAATGACATTGTGTCGGATACGTGTGCAAGCACCGCTCAGGCAGCGAACGGGCTTTCACTCCAATCACACGGTATGACTAGTATCGCTTCGTCAAAAGCCCGTGCCCGGACGGCCCGCCCCTCACCGGCCGGCCGCCAGCCCCAAGGAGTCTGCTCTGCGCGCGCGTGCGAATCGGCGGCCCCCGACGCCGAAGGGCCCCCGCAGGCGTCCACGCCTGTCCCTGCGGACGGCGCTTCTCGTCCTGGCCGTCGTCCCCAGCCTCGCCCTCGTCGCCCTCTGGGCGGTCACCAGCGGCGAGACCGTCTTCGACTTCCAGCGGCAGGCCGCCCAGGGCCTCCTGGCCCAGAAGGCCGGCCAGCCGTCGAACATCGTCTACTACAACCTCCAGGAGGAGCGCCGGCTCAGCGCCGAGGCCCTCGCCCGGCCCGGCGCCGGCACCGACCAGTTGCGCCGCCAGCGGCAGGCGACCGACGACGCGGTGCGCCAGTTCCAGGCCCTGTCCGGCGAGACCGCCGACAGCGCGCCCGACGAGGTGCGCAGCGCCGTCGCCGAGGCCCGCCAGGCCATGGGCAAGCTCGCCGAGCAGCGCGCCGCCGTGGACCGCGGCGCGGTCGACCAGCAGACCGTCTACGCCTACTACACCGACCTGATCGCGGTGGACCTGCGGCTGTTCACCGCGCTCAGCCACGTGGACACCGGCGAGGTCACCTGGATCTCCAAGACCCTGGTGAACGCCTTCTGGGCGAAGGAGATGCTGGCCCGCGAGGACGCGATCCTGGCCCGCGGCTGGCCCTCCGGCCGGCTCAGCACCGCCGACTACCAGGCCGTCCAGCAGGCCATCGGCGCGCAGGACCACCTGCTCACCGTGCAGGTCGTCCCGTACGTCCCGGACGGCGAGGCGACCGCCTGGCACGACCTGATGAACAGTCCGGCCTGGCAGGCCAAGGCCGCCGTCGAACAGCAGCTGACCAGGCCGACCGCCGCCGACGCCAACGGCACCGTCAAGCTGCCCGCCGCCCAGGACCAGTGGCGCCAGGCGCTCGACCAGGTCAACCCTGTGCTGGTCAAGGCGATCGAGACCCGCACCAGCGGCATCGTCGAGGTCGGCAAGGGCGCCATCCTGCACCTGCTGACCCGGGTCGTGCTGACCACCGTCATCGGCCTGATCACGGTCATCGCGGTGGTCATCGCCTCCTGGCGGCTCAGCCGCTCGCTGCGCCGCCGGATCAAGGAACTGCACACCCAGGCCGAGGAGATGCAGCGCACCCTGCCCGAGGTGGTCGAGCGCCTCGGCCGCGGCGAGCAGGTGGACGTCGAGGCCGAGGCCCGCACCATCACCGAGGGCCCGCACGGCAACGGCACCGACGAGCTGGCCCGGCTCGGCCAGGCGCTCAACCTGGCCCGCTCCTCCGCCCTGGCGGCCGCCGTCGGCCAGGCCGAGCAGCACCGCGGCTTCGAGCGGCTGCTGCAGCGCATCGCACGCCGCACCCAGCTGTTGATCGGCCGCCAGCTGCGCAAGCTGGACGAGCTGGAGCGCAGGCACGAGGACCCGGAGGTCCTGGAGGGCCTGTTCGACCTCGACCACCTCACCGCCCGGCTGCGCCGCTACGAGGAGAACCTCGTCATCATGGCCGGCGGACAGCCGCAGCGGCGCTGGCGCAAGCCGGTCCCGCTGCTGGACGTGCTGCGCGCCGCGCAGGGCGAGGTGCAGGACTACCGTCGGATCATGCTCGACGTGGAGGGCCACCCGTGGCTGTCCGAGCGGGCGGTCGGCCCGGTCGCCCACGTGCTCGCCGAGCTGATGGAGAACGCCACCACCTTCTCCAAGCCGCCCACGCCGGTGGAGGTCCGGGCGGCCATCGTCGGCCGCGGGCTCGCGATCGAGATCGAGGACCGCGGGCTCGGCATGGACCCGGAGCAGTACGACGCGGCGAACGAGCTGATGAGCCGTCCGCCACGGACGGACGTGCTGGCCCGGGCCGACGACATCCGCCTCGGCTTCCACGTGGTGGCCCGCCTCGCCTCGCTGCACGGGCTGAAGATCGAGTTCCGCCCGTCGGCCTTCGGCGGCACCCGGGTCGTCGTGCTCGTTCCGGACGAGCTGGTCATCGACGGTGATGCCGGCCTGCCGGACGGCGGCGTCGGCGTCATCGGCGCGACGGCCGAGCCGATCCCGCTGGTCCGGCGCTCGCGCCGGGCGGTGCGGTCGGCCTCGGACGACGTGCCAGTCCAGGCGCCGGCCGGACCGCCGGTCGCGCCGGTGGAGTCCTTCGGGCAGGGCGACTTCGGCCCGCAGGCGGCGCCGGTGCCGCTGCCGCTGGTAGCGCAGCTGCCGCCGGAGGTCCCGGACGCCCCGTTCCCGGAATCGCCGTTCCAGGAATCGCCGTTCGCGCAGTCGCCCTCCCCGGAATCGCCGTTCCCCGAGGCGCCGTTCCCGGTGGCCCCGTTCCCGGAGGCGCCCTCCCCCGTGGCACCGTTCCAGGAGACTCCGGCGCACGAGGCCTTCCCGCCCGTCGCGGCGCAGGAGGCCCCGTACCTGCCGGCGCCGGTCCAGGAGACCCACCCGCCGTTGCCGTCGGTGTCCGCGCAGCAGCCCGCGCAGCGGCAGCCCTTCCCGTCCGAGGAGCCGTTGCGGCCCGAGCAGCCGATCGAGCACAGCTCCCCGGCCGAGCCGGTGCCCGCACGCGAGACCCCGGCCTACCCGGACATCGCCTACGCCCGGGTCACCGAGGCCGAGGCGCCGTACGCCGACGAGCAGTACCGCCCGGCCGACCACTACCGGCTGGCCGAGCGGCGCGGCACCCGCGAGTACCCCACCTCGGTCCCGTACAGCCCGGCCGAGGGCGGGCAGCCGCCGCTGCCGCAGCGCGTGCGGCAGGCCAGCCTGGCCGCCGAGCTGCGGGTGCCCCCGCCGGCCGGCTCGCAGTGGGTCGAGCGCCCCGCCGAGCGCCCCGCCGAGGACCCTGCCACGGGCGCCGTCGCGGGCGCCCGCGACGGTGTCGGCGACGTCATCGGCGCGGGCACCGCCGAGGGCGCCGTGCCGCCTCCCGCGGGCCCGTTCCAGCGCGCCGAGCGCCCGGTGCGGCGCTCGGGTGCGGCGATCGGCGCCTTCCAGCGCCAGTCCCGTGCCGCCCGGGCCCAGGACAGCGGCGAACACCGGCTGCCCGCGGCCCTCACCCGGCCGGCTCCCCCCACCCCCTCCGGTCCCCCGGCTCCCCCGTCCGGCCCCTCCCCCTGGGCCCTGCCCGCCGCGGACCCCCGAACCACACGAACGGATGACCAGTGATGAACCGCACGATCGCCACCCACCAGGACCTGGACTGGCTGCTGGACGGACTCGTCGACTCGGTACCGGGGACCAGGAACGCCGTCCTGCTCTCCGACGACGGCCTCGTCGTCAGCCACTCCCGGACCATCGAGCGGGCCGACGCCGAGCGCCTGGCCGCCGTCGCCACCGGCCAGCAGAGCCTGGCCCGCGGGGTCGGGGTGCTGTTCGACGGCGGGCCGGTGCACCAGGTGATCGTCGAACTCGCCGAGTGCTGGCTGTTCATCATCGCCGCCGCCCAGGGCACCCACCTGGCCGTGGTCGCCTCCCAGGAGGTGGACGCCGAGGTGATGTCCGTGGCGATGCACACCCTGGTGCAGCAGGTCGGCCAGAAGCTCACCACCCCGGCCCGCGCCGAGGCCGCGCCCGCCGCCCTCGGCGCTCCCGCCTCGTTCGACGTCTTCGCCGCCCGGAACCGGGGCTGACGCAGGTGGGCCCGTACGGGAACGACGCCTGGGGGGCCGGCCGCGACGACGGCCGGCGGCGCGACGCGGTGCCGCACTGGAGCGAGCTGGAGGAGGACGCGGAGGACGAGACGGGCAGCATGGTCCGCCCGTACACGATCACCCGCGGCCGCACCGCGCCCGAGCGGGACGACCTCACTCTCATCACCGTGCTCACCACGGTCGAGGAGGAGGCCGCCAAGGCCCTGGCGCGGGGCAGCCGCGCCGGTGCCCGCGGCCTCCAGCCCGAGCACCGCCTGATCCTCGAACGCTGCCGTCGTCCGGCGGCCGTCGCCGAGGTGTCGGCCGGCCTGGACCTCCCGGTCTCGGTCACCAAGATCCTGCTGGGCGACCTGGTCGCCCAGGGCCTGCTGAAGGCCCGGGCGCCGCTGTCGGTGGCCCGGGCCGCCGGGGGCGTGGACCTCGGCCTGCTCACGGCCGTACGCGAAGGACTCCGGAGACTCTGAACATGGCAACACCCCACTCCGCCATCGGCGACCCCACCGCCACCCACACCGCCGCCCCGGCCGCCGCCCCGGCCGCCGTCAAGATCCTGATCGCGGGCGGCTTCGGCGTCGGCAAGACCACCCTGGTCGGCTCCGTCAGCGAGGTGACCCCGCTGCGCACCGAGGAGTACCTGACCCGGGCCAGCATCGGCGTCGACGACCTCTCCGGCGTCGACCAGAAGGACACCACGACCGTCGCCCTCGACTTCGGCCGGATCACCGTCAGCCCCGAGCTGGTGGTCTACCTGTTCGGCACGCCCGGCCAGGAACGCTTCTGGTTCATGTGGAACGACCTGGTCAACGGCGCCCTCGGCGGGATCGTCATCGCCGACACCCGCCGGCTGGAGACCAGCTTCGCCTCCATCGACTTCTTCGAGAGCCGGGGCATCCCGTTCGTGGTCGCGATCAACTGCTTCCACAACACCAACACCCGCACCCCCGACGAGATCCGGGCCGCGCTCGACCTCGACCCGCAGGTCCCGATGCTGCTCGGCGACGTGCGCGAGCGCGCCTTCGGCCGGGACCTGCTGCTCGCCCTGGTCGACCACCTGATGGAACTCGCCGCCGTCTCCCCCGCCGGCTGACCCCCCTTCGGCCGCACCCGTCCCCCGGCTGAACCTCACTTCTCTGGGAGCACCACACCCATGACAACACCCCTGCGCGTCCTCGTCCACGGCGGCGGCATCGGCGGCCTCACCCTCGCCACCGCCCTCGCGAAGCGCGGCCACCACGTCGACGTCGCCGAGCTGCGCGAGCAGCCGGAGGCGCTCGGCGTCGGCATCATCCAGCCCTCCAACGCCCTGCACGTGATGCGCGAGATCGGCGTCCTGGACGACTGCCTGGCCGTCGGCTTCGAGTGGGAGGTGCTGACCATCTGCGACCCGGCCGGCGCCACCCTCGCCAAGATCCCGCAGCCCCGGATGGGCGACGCCCCGTCCAACAACGGCATACCGCGCCCCGCGCTCGCCCGCGTCCTCGCCGACGCGGCCACCGCCGCCGACGCCGCCCTGCGCTTCGGCACCACCATCGCCTCGGTCACCGACGACGGCGAGGGCGTCGACGTCACGCTCACCGACGGGCACGCCGGCCGCTACGACCTGGTCGTCGGCTTCGACGGCATCGGCTCGCCGCTGCGCCGGCACCTTTACGGCGAGGCGTACGCGCCCGAGTACACCGGCTTCGCCAACTGGCGCGTGACGCTGCCGCGTTCGCCCGAGGTGCGGGGCGTGGTGATGTCCGCCGGCAACACCGCGGCGAAGGCACTGCTCACCCCGATCAGCGAGGAACTCATGTACCTGGGCTCGGTGTTCGCCGAAGCCGAGGACTTCCGCCCGGACCCGGAGCGCGCCCACGAGCAGCTGCGCGAGCGCCTGGCCGGTTTCGGCGGCCCGATCGCCGAGGCGCTGGCGCAGGTCACCGACCCGGCCGCCGTGGTCCACTCGCGGATCTCCCAGGTCACCGTCGAGGAGCCGTGGCACGTCGGCCGGATCGTCCTCGCGGGCGACGCCGCCCACGCCTCCACCCCGCACCTGGCCCAGGGCGCGGCGATGGCCGTGGAGGACGCGCTGGTGCTCGCCCTGAGCCTGGACGCCCACGACACCGTCCCGGCCGCCCTGGCCGCCTGGGAGGGGCGCCGCCGCCCGCGCGCCCTGTGGGTCCAGGCCCTGTCCCGGGCGGTCCTCAAGCAGGAGACCGGCGCGCCGACGTCGGCGGAGGAGGACGAGCTGCTGAAGGTCGGTATCCCGGGCGCCGCGCACGTCCTCGTCCAGCCGTACTGACGGCCGCACCGACGGCGCCCCGCTCCGGCCCGCTCAGCCGGTCGGTGCGGGGCGCCGCTGCGTCTGCCAGGCGCTGATCCGGTGGACGGTGTAGAGGATCAGCACACCGGCGAGCACGTAGAGCACGGTGGAGACGGTGGAGAGGTACACGGCGCGACGCAGGTCGTCCTCCGTCAGCGAGTCCTTCATCACCAGGTACGTGTAGCTCTGGCCGACGTACCCGCCGATCACCCACGCCCCCCACCAGACGGCGAGGAGCGCGCCGGGGGCCGACCGCCGGGGCGCGCTGGCCTTCCAGACGTCCGTCACGATCACGAGCGGGATCCACAGGTTCGCCACCGGGGTCATCCAGGAGCCGACCGTCCACCCCCGCGCCCGGCGCTGGCTCCCCGGGCCGCCCAGCGACTCGGCGTTGAGCCTCGCCCGCCACAGCCAGACCAGGAACACCACCCCGGTCACGAGGATGACCAGCAGGCCCTTCCACCACGAGAAGAAGCTTGAGAAGTCGTCGGCGGCCTGGGCCTCCTCGATCGTCGCCGTGCCCGCCAGGAAGTGCTCGACGACCAGGTAGACGCGCCAGTCGGCCACCGTGAGCAGGACGCTGTACAGCAGCGCCAGCAGGACGAGGACCGTCACGGCCACGCTCAGGCCGGTCACGGCCCGGTACGGCCCGGCTTCGGCCCCGTCGGCGTTCGCGGACGGGACGGCTCGGTGCGGATGCTCCACGTTTCCCCCAGGGTTCGTGTTCACCAGAGTGCGATCAACTGCGCGGCCCGGTAGGCGAGCCAGCCCGCCAGGGCCAGCGCGAGGGCGAGTCCGAGACCGGTCAACTGCGACTGCGAGGAGAGCCGGGTCCTCCAGAGCATCGTCCGGCGGCGGCGTCCCACGGACGCCAGGGCGGCCTGCACCGCGCGGGCCAGGTGCAGCGTGGACGTCTCCACCGCCCCGAAGCCCGGGCTCCGCATCCAGGACCGCCACCCCGTGCGCCGCTGCCCCACCGGGAACACCCGGGGCGTCCAGGACTCGTCGAAGACGACGACGGCGGAGACCCAGTGCTCGTCCGGGCCCGGCTCCCGGAGCGGCACCGGCGTCGGCAGGTGGTCGTTCAACCGGGCCATCAGGTCGGACGGGCCGCCCGGCGTGAGCAGGACCAGCTTCCCGGCCGGCTGGGTCGCCCGCACCTGCTCGACCTCCCACCACAGCCCGTCCCCCTGCCCCAGGCGCAGGACGATGAGCTGGGACAGGTCCATCAGCCGCAGCACCGTCGGTTTCCAGTCGTCCAGCGGCAGGTAGAAGCGCGCGGCGCCGAGGCGCGGCAGGGGCTCCGCGGGCTGCCCGACCGCGATCACGGGGCCGAAGACCCCGAGCGCGCCGACGAACTGCTCCTCCCGCGTGTTGATGTTGAAGTCCGCGCCGTCCTCGACCTGGGCGGCGATCTCGTCGTCGTCGAAACTGCGCAGGTAGAGCACGGGTTCGCGGCCGTCCCGCAGCAGCGCCCGGGCCGCCGGGCGCCCCGCGTACGGGCGGGTGCGACGCAGGACCAGGAGGCCGGCCCCGGTGGCCGCCAGACCGCCGAACAGCAGGAGGAACTGCGACTCCATGGGCATGGTGTGGCCCCGCTGCTCCGACATGGTGACGGCGTAGGTTCCGGCCCCGAACAGCATCAGACCGATGCTGTTGGCCGTCCGCAGCGTCCTGTTCCACCGCGGCCGGAGCGGGACGAACCGGCTGACGAGGCCGACGAGTTGCGCGGCCCCCGACCGCCGACGGTGCCGCAGCCACAGGGCCGGCCACGCCAGGACCAGGGCCGCCACCGCGAGCCACAGGGCGACCGCGGCTTCGAGGTCGGACCCCTCACGTCCGCCCGCCCCGTCGATGCCCACGTCGATCGCCAGCTGCAGCGCGACGTAGGCGGCCGCGACCGCCAGCGCGGTGACCAGCCGGGCAATGTTCCGCAGACGCGACGACACCTCGGCTCACCCCCAGGCTCTCCCCCGACAGCGTGAGTGGAATGCCTGGAGTTCGTACCGCATTCAACTGATCATCATGCTCATGCAGATGGGCGGATCTCATGGCGCCGCGTCCACACCGCCGCCGAAACCCGGGCCAGCAGACGGGCGGCCGGGTCGATGCGGTCGGCGCCCGAGGCGAGCGGGCCGGTGTAGCAGACCGCGATCAGGTACGGCGGGCAGTCGTAGGGGTGGACCAGGCCGACACAGTGCCGGGCACCCGGGATCCAGCCGTTCTTGAACGCGATCCGGGTGTTCGGCGGGAGACCGGCGGCGAGGTCCACCCGGAAGTCGTTGTCCTCCAGGAGCCCGAGCAGTTCCGGCTCGTCGGCGAGGGAGCGGATCAGGCGGACAAGGTCGCGGGCACTGACCAGGTTGTTGACGCCGACCGCCCGCGCCGCGTAGTCCTCGATCCCGCGCGGGGTGGAGCTGCGGGTCGCACCGGCGCGGCGCCAGACGTCGGCGACCGCCCGTGGAGTGGTACGGGCCAGGCAGAGGTTGGTCGCCAGGTTGGAGGAGTGCGTGATCATCCGCTCGGCGAGCAGGCTGAGCGGGACGTGCGAGCCCAGCAACTCCCAGGGCAACGGGTCGCTGTCGTAGTCCTGGTTGTTGCCGAACTCCCCGCCGACGGCCGACTCGAAGTGGTTCACCACCGGCACGTCGGCGTCCAGGTTCACACCGCTGCGCCACAGCGCCGCGAGCACGGCCACCTTCATCGTGCTCGCGGCGTCGTGCAGGACGTCCGGATTGCGCACGAACACCGGCTCCGCCACACCCGCCCAGGGGGCCACCACCACAGACAGCATGGAGGAAGGGTAGGGGATATTCGGTCAGACCCGGGCATTGGCCGCGAAGGCCACGAATGCCCGCCACGCGGCGGGTTCGAAGGTGAGGTGCGGGCCGTTCGAGTCCTTGGAATCGCGCACGAGGACGGCCTCGCCGGTCTCGGCGACCTCGACGCACTCGCCGCCCTCGCTGCCGCTGTGGCTGCTCTTGAACCAGAGCAGTTCCATGCCTCCTGACGGTACGCCAACGGCCCGCCGCCAGGCAGACGGTGGGCCGTTGAGAGGAGGTCCGGTCAGACCTCGGCAGTGGCGGCGAACGAAACGAACGCCTCCCACGCGGCCGGCTCGAACGCCAACTGGGGACCGCTCTTGTCCTTGGAGTCACGCACGTGGACGACACCGGGGGTCTCGGCCACCTCGACGCACGCGGCGTCCTCGTTGGTGCTGTGGCTGCTCTTGAACCACGCCAGTTCTGACATGCCTATCGCTCTCCCAGAATCTGTTCGATCAAGGCCAGTGTCTCCCTCAGCCCCAGGGCCTGGGCCCGGATGCTGCTGTACCGTGCAGCCATATTACGGACCTCCACGGGGTCCGTGATCAACCGATTCACGTGCTGTGCCGCCACATAGCCGATCTGTGGACGACTGTTGGGCGTGAGCAGGATGAACGAGCCGCCCATTCCGGCGTGGCACATTCGGTCGAGCGGCATGACCTGGAGTTCGGGGCCCCTCATCTGCCCGATCTTCAGCAGGTGTCGGAGCTGCTCCGTGTGCACGTCCCAGCCACCCATCGGGCGGCGGAGCACGCTCTCGTCGATCACCCACGTGATGACCGGCAGCGGCCAGCGAGCCAGGATTTCTTGTCGGGCCAGTCTCGCTGCCACCCACTCGTCGATCTGCTCGGGCGAGAGAAGCGGCCGACGCATCTCGTACAACGCGCGGATGTACGCCTCGGTCTGGAGTAGTCCCGGGATCACCATCGTGCTGTAGTCGTGGATCTCGACGGCCCGGTTCTCCTCCGACGTGAAGGCCTTGGAGAAGGCCGGGTGTCGCTCGCTGACCCGGATCTTCGCCTTCATGACATCGTCCGCGACGGCCAGGAGCAGGCCTCCCGCGTTGAGGACCTTGTCGACCACCGTCAGGTACTCGATCCGAGGGTCCGGATACCACGTTCGACCGCGCCCACGTGGTCCTCGCTGTAGCCGGTCAGCCCGGCCAGTTCCTTCTGGGTGATGCCGGCCCGCTCGCGGAGGATCTTGATCTGTTTCCCCACCGCTCGATAGAACTCCGCTACCCCGTCCGAGAGTTCTGCCGTCTCACCGTCATCGAACACCGTGCGCTCGACACCGCTCATAGGTATCACTCGCCCCCTTGCCCAATTGATCCAGGCCGACCGCCATGCCGACCCTCCACATCCGTACAAGCACGCTCCGTGCTTGCCGAACTCGTAGTCAGGGTACGTCCGCGCCGTCACGCTTTCTCCCATGACGACCGAAATCCCGCTCGACAACCCCCGCACCCACACCACCAACCTCGCCGCCACTCCCCGGGGTGCGGCGATCTGCCGGCGCCTCGCCAGACGTCAACTCACGCTCTGGGGGCTGCACTCGGCGCACACCGAGCCGTTCTACTCCGCGTTGCTGATCGTCGCGGAGCTGGCCGCGAACGCGATCACGCACGGCCGCGTTCCGGGGCGCGGCTTCGAGCTGCACCTCGCGCTCACCACCACCGCGCGCCGGGGCACCACCCTGCGCATCGCCATCAGTGACCCCAGGGGCGACCGGCTCCCCCTCCTCCCCACCGTCCACCTCCCCAACGCCCGGTCCGGCCGGGGCCTCACCCTGATCGACGCCCTCTGCGACCGCTGGGGCACCATCCCCCGCCACCCCAACGCCAAGACGGTCTGGGCCGAACTCGACCTCATCCCCGACCCCGATGCTTCCTGAACCCCGCCATACCGGGGGCCACGCGACCCTCTGCACCCTGCTGCCCTTCGCGCTCCTCCTCGCGCTGCTCGCCTGGGCTCACCCCCTCGTCGCCCGGCGGGGCGACCGGCACCGTCCCGCCCTCACGGCGACCCCAACCACCCACCCGTAGCACGACATCGGAGTGGGAAGTCGGCCGATCCGACTTCCCACTCCTCTCGCATGGCCTGCCCGGTCTCACGACCGCCGGACGCGCAGCACGCCGGTCAGCATGGGGAGGACGAACGCGCCGTCGGCGGTCTCCGGCCGGCCCTCCAGGTAGGCGCGGGTCCGGCTCAGCAGGGCCTCCCGCTCCCGCTCCGGCATCACGAGGACGCCCGCCTTCGTCCCGAGCGTCGCAACGAGGGAGTCGGCGGTCCGGCCCTGTCCGTGCGGGAACTCGGCCTGCTCCGGCAAGTCGAACCGGGCGCCCCCGCCCTTCCGGGGGAGATGCATGCCGGCCGCCTCGACCCGCCAACTCTGGGGCACGTCACGCGGACCGATGGCCGCGCTCCCGGTGACGGCCGCGAGCCCGGCCACCCAGTCGACCCCGTCGTCGAAGACGTTCCACAGGCCTGCCAGTACTCCGCCGGGTGCGAGGACCCTGGCGATCTCGGGGCCCGCGAGGTCCATGTCGAACCAGTGCATGGCGTTGCCGGACAGCACCGCGTCGACGGACCCGTCCGGCAGCGGGATCGCTTCCGCGCTGCCCGCCAGGGCCTGCACCGCCGGGATTCCCCGGCGCAGTTCGGCGAGCATCGCCGGGTCGGGCTCGACCGCGACGACGTCGACGCCCATCGCGAGCAGCGTGCCGGTGAGTTTGCCGGTCCCGGCGCCGAGGTCGAGCACCCGCGGGCCGGGCGCGGGTTCGAGGGCCCAGCGGACCGCGGCCTGCGCGTAGTCCGGGCGGTGCTCGGCGTAGGCGCCCGCCGCCGCGCCGAACGACGAGCCGTGGAGCCGCCGTTCGTCGTCCGGTAACCGCTGCCCTCCGCCCCGGCTCTCCTCCTGGCGCCGGTTCCGCTCCGGACCGTTGTCGATCCGCCTCATCGCAGCTCCTCGGGTGAGCGGGCCACGCCCCACGCGCAGCCCTCGGTTGGCCGACCCCGGGCCGACGGGCCACCGGCGGCGCGAATCCACCGGACCGTGACCCGACACGGCGCCATCTGTCGCATCGGCCGCCGAGGCTGATGACGACCGGGCGCGCCGGCGCGTTCCGGACCTATCGCCGGTCCGCCGGACACCCCGGGTGAGTCGACGTCACTGCCGGGCGCCTCGCTCGGCTGCGTCGAAGGCGGGCGCGAGCGGGGCCAGCGCTGCGCGGAGCCGGTCGGACAGTGAGCCTGAGGGCACGACCAGCCCTCCGGTGCCGGGGCTCCCGGCGCCCCCCGCGGTCTCGGGCGACCGGAGCCAGCCGTCCACCGCGATGCGCACCGCCGCGGCCACGCTTGCCGCGAGCACCCGGGCCGTGGGTGCTGCGGCGTCACCGATGCGTTCACCGATGCGTTCGGCGATCACCGCCGTGAGCGGGGGCTCGATTCCGGCGGTGGCGTCGAGGAAGGCGTCGCGCAGCGCGGTCCGGGCGGTGATCAGCAACAGCGCCTCGTGTTCGCGCTCACCGGTGTTCGTGTACTGCTCGACCACCGCTTCGGTGACGGCGTCGGCCAGGCGCACTCCTGCGGGACGGGCCGCGACCGCCGCCGCGACCCGCACCTCCCGGTCCGCGGTGACGGCGGAGACGATCGCCTGCTCACGGCTGGCGAAGTAGTTGTTGTAGGTGCGCGGCGAGACCCCGGCCGCCTCGGCGATGTCCTCGACCCGCACGTCGTCCGGGCCGTGCTGCACGGCCAGGCGCAGGGCCGCCTCCCGCAGCGCCTCGCGCGTGGCCTGCTTCTTCCGCTCCCGCAGCCCTGGTGGTGGTGTCGTCACGGCGCCAGCGTTCCACACAGGGCTGCGCACGCGCAAACTTTCCTTCGCGCAAACTTTCTCACACGCAAACTTGCGTGTGCGCATTTTTCCTGTCAGCCTCGACCCCACCGACCGGACCGACAGAAGGGGCACCACCGTGCGAGCACGAGGAATGACCTACGACACCGGATTCGTCCTGCACGGCCGGACGTCCCGCGAACACTTCGACCCCGCGGTGGTCCGGCGCGAACTCGCCGTCATCCGCGACGACCTGCACTGCAACGCGGTCCAGATCATCGGCGGCGACCCGGACCGGCTGGAGCTGGCCGCCGGCGCCGCCGCCGAGCTCGGTCTGGAGGTCTGGTTCTCGCCCTATCCGCTGGAGCTGGACCCGGAGCAGATCCTCACGCTCTTCCGCGACTGTGCCGAGCGAGCCGAACGGCTCCGGCAGCGCGGGGCCGCCGTCGTGTTCGTCGCGGGGGTCGAGCTGAGCGTGATGAACCGCGGATTCCTGCCCGGAGGGAGCCCCGAGGAGCGCGTCGAGCAGCTGATGGGCCGACCCGAGCGGCGGGTCGACGCGATGCGCGAACTCGGCGTGCGCATCAACGTGTTCCTCTGCGAGGCCGCGGCCGCGATCCGCGAACGCTTCCAGGGCCGCCTCACCTACGCGTCCATCCAGTTCGAGCAGGTCGACTGGACCCCCTTCGACATCATGGCGTTCGAGCTGATCCGCTCCGCCGAGGTCGCCGACCGGTTCCGGGACGCGGTGCGCACCCTCGCCCGGGGCCCGAAGCCGCTCGCCGTCACCGGCTTCGGCACCGCCGCCTACCGCGGCGCGGGAGACCGCGGCGGCCGAGTGCTGGAGGTGGTCGAGTACGACCCGGAGACCGGGGCCCCGGTACGGCTGAACGGCGTGTACGAGCGCGACGAGGCCGGTCAGGCCGCATACCTCGACGAACTGCTGGAGATCTTCGAGACCGAGGGCGTGGACAGCGCGTTCGTGTTCCTGTTCGCCCTGCCCGGCTACCCGCACCGCCCCGACGGCGACCCCCGGGACGACCTCGACCGGGCCGGCCTGGGCATCGTCAGACTCCTCGAAGGACGCCGGGGACACACCTACCCCGACATGGAGTGGGAACCCAAGGCCGCCTTCGCGGCGGTGGCGCAGCGGTACCGGAGGTGATCGCCGTCACACAGGTGTGGGCCGGGCGCAGGACCCCATGACCTTCTCTCAT
The DNA here is from genome assembly GCF_040651155.1 of Kitasatospora sp. NPDC048545. Classification (NCBI taxonomy): domain Bacteria; kingdom Bacillati; phylum Actinomycetota; class Actinomycetes; order Kitasatosporales; family Streptomycetaceae; genus Kitasatospora; species Kitasatospora sp. NPDC048545. The sequence continues at coordinate 113,447 of NZ_JBEZIQ010000003.1, read as the reverse complement.
GAGGAACCCGGTGGTCGGCCGGGACCGCACCGTCCGGGCTTCCGCCGGGATCCCGGACGGCAGAAGTACCGGTACCGCGGAGCGGTACACCGGGGCACCTCCCGCGCCCGGCATGAGCCGAACTCATCGGTGCCCGGCGCCGACCGGCCCGCCATGAGCAGGTCTCAGCCGGGACGGCTCCACCGCTGTCCTGCTGCGGCCGGTGGAACGCGACCCGGCGGCCCCGCCCACCAGGGGCCGCCGACCGGCGGGTCAGCGGCCCGGGTCCTCGAACTGCCAGATCTTGTCCCCTGCCGAGAACACCTCCCGGCCGTCGGAGTCGAGGGCCGTGAGGTCGGTGGCGGTCCCCGGCTTCACCGCGTAGGCGAAGAACCCACGCCCGCCGGACGTGGCCGTGACCGCGACCCGCCGGGGTGCTCCCGTGCGGCTGTGGGCGAGCAGGCCCGCCACGCTCGGGTCAGCCGCGCCGTAGACGAGCAGGACGCGGTCGTCCAGGCCGTCGACGGCGACGTTGACCGGCACGGCCTTCGAGACCGGCGGGTCGCAGCCGTGCCCGGTGGCCCGGCGGTCGACCGAGGCCTGGGTGCAGAGCAGGCCGTTCTCGTCCAGCAGGTCCACCTGCCAGGGGACGCCGTCCACCTCCCCCCGGGCGATCACCGCGACCTTCGCCGCCTCCGGGCCGGGCACAGCGGTGGCGGCCTCGGGAGCAGCCTCGGGAGCGGCAGCCGCGGGGGCGGGACGCGTGCCGGCGCCCGGGCCCGCGGGGCCGCAGGCGGCGAGCGTCGCGATCAGGGCGGGCAGGAGGACGGGGCGGATCCGGCGCATGACGCTTCCTTCCGGTGCCGGAGCGGAGGGAGGGCCCGCGCGCGACGGCTCGGGCCCCTGGTGCCGACGACGATCCTTCGTCAGTTCGTCGCGAACGCCTTCGAGCAGGGCGCCGATCCGTTCCCATACCAGCGCAGGTAGTACGCCGTGCTGGTGTTGACCCCGATGCCGCGCGGGTCGACGTGGTCCCGGCCGTCCACGTCCCAGCTGTAGCTGGAGAACACCTTCTGGGAGCCGCTGGTCTTGACGAGCGAGACGTAGAAGCTGTGGGCGGACCCGCCCTCGCAGGCCCAGCCGCCGATGTGCACCAGGCCGCCGGTGGGGACGAAGTCCGCACTCGCGTGGTACGACCCCGAGCCCCAGGCCTGCCAGAAGTCGGTGGCCTGCGCGGAGCCGGTGGAGAGGCCCGCCACCAGCACGGTGGTGGCGGCGATCGTGATCGTGCTCAGGACCTTTCGGAACATGTGCGTTCTCCTGTCATCGGACTGGTTCACACGCCGGATCGGCTGTGCCGAATGAGCATCGGGCGCGGTGGCCGCGACACGGCCCGGTCCCGCCCCCGGGGGAAAGCCTGCGTGAGCGGACGCCACGCCGGATTGTAGAAATGCGCATGACAGAAACCGCACCGCCCGGGACCGCCTGGCCCGAGGTCCCCGGCACCGGCCTCGGCCTCGGCCTCGGCGCCACCGAACGCGAACTGCTGCGCCTGCTCGGCTCCGGACGGCGTGGAACGCCTGGGTGCGAGCAGCCGCTTCGAGGCCGGGATCAAGGCCGGGATCAAGGGCGTCCACCGCGGCCGGCTCTGCCCGCCCGACCCGACAGTCCCGGACCCGTCAGGGGCGGAAGCCGTCGACCAGGTAGGTCCCGTCGGGTTGGCGCCGCAGGGTGACGATCCCGCCGAACTGGCCCCTGACCGTCGCGGACCAGCCGTCGTCGGTGTGGTAGGTGACGTTCGAGTCCACCCGGAGCTGCACGGTGCCCTCGGTCCGCTCGCCCGCCGGGACCCGCCCGCCCGGCACCGGGCCCGCCGTGGCGGAGGTGACCACCGACCAGCCCTTCCGCTCGGTCACCTCCGGCGGCCAGACCGGGTTGTCGACCGGGTCCGCACCGGCCTCGGACTCGCCCTTCGCCGCCATCTCCGCGGTCATGTACGGCTTCATCCGGGGGACGACCGAGGCGAGTCCGGTGTCGCCGCGCCGCACGTCGATGCTGTTCCCCGCGATCACCCAGGCGAGGGCGACGGACTCCGGGTCCTTCGGGACGACCGTGAGCGGGGGCGTCGGCGTGCTCGGCCGGACGACGGGCTCGGACGGCGGCGGGTCCGCCGCCTTCGGCGCGCCCGGCACCGCGGTGCCGGGGACCTGCCCGCGCTCGTCGGAGCACGGGTTGCAGCGGACCGGCGCGCCGACCTGCCCGCCGTACACCGTGGTCCAGCCCGAGGCCTCGGCCCGCAGGCCGGTGGTCAGACCGGGCCGGACCCCGGTGACCCGGAACGGCCGGTCCCCGTCCTTGAGCGTCCAGGTCCGGTGCTCGCCGTCCACCGAGCCATCCACGGTGAGGATGAACTCGTAGCTCTTCCGGGCGGCTATAGCGGACAGGTTGACCACCTCGGGCTTGCGGTCCTCCAGGTACAGGTACTTGTCGGTGAAGAAGGGGGCGTACGAGATCTCGCCCATCGGGCTGCCGATCAGGGCAACCCGGTCGGCGGAGTCCAGGTCGATGCCCATGTCCACCGTGGTCCCCACCCCCTGCGGCGGGCAGTACGCGGCCGTACCGGGCAACGGCTCCTGCGGGGTGCCGACAACGGTGGCCCGCAGCCCCTGGATCGCTACGGTGTGGCCGCTGCCGCCGGTCGCCTCCACGACCAGGTGGGAGGTGCCGACGTCCACGCCGCCCTGTCCGTGCATCCACGACCAGGTCGCCTCGCAGCCGGTCACCGAGGCGGGGATCCCGGTCGGCCCGAGCGGCCGCTCCACCACCGCGTTCCCCTCGATGGCGCCATCCCCCAGCACGTAGCGGGCGGTGAGGGTCGGCCCGGGGGCGCCGTCGTGGTCCAGCACCAGGTAGGTGGTCGCGGCGGTGAGGACCGCCATCACGGCGCCGACAGCGACCACCATCCGGACCGGGTGCTTGGGCGGGAGGTTCACCGAAACCTCGCCGCCCTGGATCACGGTGCCGTAGTTCGCCGCACTGCGGAACGAATTGTGCGTCTCGCCCTGCTCGCTCATCCCCCACCCCGTCAGGCCGCTGCGAGGATCAAGGATGCGGGTGGGAGGCGACGAAGGGAAGGGCCACGCACCGCTACACCCCCGGTCGGCGGGGCGGGTCGAAGGGCCGGGGAACGACGCGGCCCCCCGACCGGGGGTTCCGGTCGAGGGGCCGTGGGGGTGCCGGTCCGTCAGCTCTTGGTCGGCTTCGGCGACGGCAGCGCCGCCGAGCCGCCGATCAGCGGCCACTCCTTGTGGAACGGCGGCAGCGGCAGCTTGCCCTCGATGATCGGGGTGCCGAAGATCTTCAGGTGCGCGGTCAGCGAACCGTTCAGGTCGACGCCGCCGAGCAGTGCCCAACTGCCCTGGACCTGCGGCGGGTTGCCGGAGGAGTCGGCGATCAGCGAGCCTTCGGCCTGGGCCTTCAGGTAAGGGGCCACGGTGGTCTCCACGCCGACGGTGTCGTACAGGCCGACACTGATCTCGGCGCCGAGGGCGGCCCGCACGCCGGCCTTGCCGTTGAGCCGCACGTGGATCGGGCTGACCTTGGTGTCGGCGCTGGTGACCGGGGTCCAGCCCTTGCCGCCGGTGTAGTCGGCGCGGACGGCCCAGGTGCCGGTGGCGTCCTGTTCCGCCTCCAGGTGGACCTGGCCGTCGGCGCTGACCTCCAGGTAGCAGGTCAGGCCGAGGTTGACGACCACCGGCAGGCCGGCGACGGTCAGCACCGGGCTGGCCTGCAGCTTGGCGAAGGGCACCCGGATCGGCGCCGCGCCGGTGTTGCGGGCGACGTCCCCGGTGACCTTCCACTGGGCGTGGGCGTCCAGGTCGAAGCCGATCGACGCCGTGCGCGGGCTGCCCGCGGCGGCGCCGTGGTAGGCGAAGTGGACGGCCGGGTGGAGCTGGAGCGAGCCGGAGGCGTCCAGGCTGGCGCCCTCGGGCAGCGGCACGGGGGCCTTGACGTTCACCTCCAGGGTGCCGGAGGCGTCGGCCTTCACGCCGTTGAGGTCGGCGCCGACGGTGGCCTTGAGGTCCTTGACCAGCGGGGTCACCGTGATGCCGTGCGGGTCGACGGGCACGCTGCCGTCGGCCTCGGTGCCGCCGAGGAGTTCGGCGAGGGTGGCGGGGCGGGTGGCCAGGTTGAGGGTGTTGCCCGCGCCGGGATGGACGGCGGTGACGGCGACCAGTGCACCCTGCGGCGCGGCGGCGGTCGGCGGGCTGGCGATCAGCTGGCCGGGCTGGACGGCGGCGACCGCGGCACCGGCCGAAGGACCGCCGGTGGACGGGCCGCCGGCCGAAGGACCGCCGGTGGACGGTGCGGCATTGGACGGTGCGGCGGTGGACGGGCCGGCGCCGGCGCTCGGGGAGGCCGTGGCCGTCGGGGCCGGGCCGCCGGCCGCGGTGAGGACGGCGGTGCCGCCCGCCGGGTCGTACGCGGTCAGCTGCAGGGCCTTGGTCGCCGCCGTGACGGCGGCGCCGTCCTTGCCGGGGCTGCCGATCGCGGCCTGCTTGTCCCCGGCGGGCGCGGCGGTGACGGGCGCCGCGCCCGGGGTCGGACGGCCCGCGGCGGCCGTGGCGGCCTTGGCACGCGGGGTCCCGCCGGCGGGCGCGGCGGCGGCCGGGCTGCTCCCGGCGGCGGTCGGGCTCGGGTCGGCGACGGTGGCGGCCGCCGGGGCGGCGCCGGTCTGGGTGGTGCCGGGGCTGGTCGGCCCGCACGCGGCGGCCCCGGCAAGGATGAGGGTGAGGACGGCGGGGCCCGTGGCCCTGCCTATCGAACTCTTGAACACGCGGCGTCATGTTACTGACGAGGAATAAGTTTGTCGAAGACAGACCAAACACTCACCCAACGCGGGTTTAACGCCAGGTCACCCGAGACGGCCCGCCGGCAGGGCCGCACCGTCCAGCGGAACGCCCCCGCCGTCCCCGGACAGCTCCGCGAGGTACCGCGAACGCGCCATCGGTTTCGCGCCCAGGCTGCGCACGTGCGGCCCGTCCCACTGCGCGTCGAGCAGCCGCCCGCCCGCCGCGCCGAACCGGGCGCCGAGGTCGGCGACGGCCACCCGGGCGGCGTCCGGGCGGCGCCGGAACATCGAGTCCAGGCTCAGCACCGGCCCGACGGCGACCCCGAACACCCCGCCGATCAGCTCCTCCCCGTCCCACACCTCCCCGCTGTGCGCCGCCCCCAGCGCGTGCAGCCGATCCAGCGCCGACGCCAGCTCCTCGGTGATCCAGGCCGGTTCGCGCCCCTCGCCGCACGCCTCCAGCACCCGCCCGAAGGCCCGGTCCGCGCTCGTCCACCACCCCGACCGGTTCCGCAGCCGCCTCGCCAGCCGGGTGCCGAGCCGCACCCCGTCGGCCGCGATCACCGGCCGGGGGTCGGGCGACCACCAGGCCACCTCGTACGGGTCCTCCCGGCCTGGCAGCAGCACCGCCCCGCCCGCCCCGACGGCGTCCCCGTACACCGCCTCGTTGTACGCGCTCGCGTACACGTCCGCCGCCGGCAGCGGGAACAGTCCGCGCCGGTACGCCGCCAGCAGCTCCTGCGGCCCGAGCGTGCCGCCGAACGCCACCGGGCCGTCGCCGGGGCCGAGCCGGACGTCGAGCGCGTCGAAGACGGCGGCGTCGTGGCGCACGCCGCTCACCGCGCCGCCCCCAGGAACCCGTCCCGCTCCAGCTCCGCCAGGTAGTGGTCGATCAACCCCGCGTCCACCGCGGGCAGTTCGATCCCGCTCCCGGTGAGGGCCGCGTCCGTGTTCGCCCGGTCGAACAGCGGGAAGGTCGGCCGGAAGTACATCTCGCTGATCGACAGCTCCGACCCCGGAGCGCGGTCGACGAACAGCGGGACGAACGGCGCGATCGGGTGCGTCGGCCGCCCGGCCGCGAACCGGACCAGGCCCTGCACCCACTCCCCGTACGACAGCCGGTCGATCCGGTGGCCGCGCGCCCGCAACCGGTCCGCCAGGTCGGCGAGGACGCCCGGCTGCGGCGAGGTCAGGTGGTAGACCTCGCCGTCGGCGGGCGCGTGGGCGGCGATGTGGGCGATGGCGTGGGTGAAGCGGTCGGCCGGGACGAAGTCGAGGAGCAGCCGCACGTCCGGGCAGGTGCCGCTGTCCGCCAGGTACTTGATCAGCGCGCACAGCTCGGTGCCGGTGTTCATCACGCCGCTCGCCAGGTCCCCGGTGACGTCGTTGGTGCGCAGCACCGTGACCGGCAGCCCCGCCTCGGCGGCGTTGTGCAGCAGCTGCTCGGCGACCCACTTGCTCTCGACGTAGCCGACGCCGATCCGCTCCGGGTACGCGAGCGGGGTCCGTTCGGTGACCTTGTCGACGCCTGCCGCCCCGAAGCCGGCCAGCACGGCGAGGGTGGAGAGGTAGTGCACGGGCACGCCCCGGCTGTGCCCGGCGAGCCGGACGATCTCCCGGGTGCCGCCGACGTTGGCCTCGCGCAGCTGGTGGTACGGGTAGAGGAAGTTGACCTGACCGCCGAGGTGGTGGATGGCGTCCAGGTTGCCCGCCATCCAGTCGAACTGACGGCCAGTCAGGCCGACCCTGGGCTGGGTGAGGTCGCCGACCAGCGGCACCACCCGGGGGTCGGCGAGGTCGTGGCGGAGGAAGCGCTGCTGCGTGGCCCGTAGCCGCTCCATCGCGTGCTCCTGGTCGGGCGCCCGGACCAGGCAGTGGATCCGGGCCCGGGTGGTGGCGAGCAGGGCGTGCAGCAGGTGCGCGCCGCAGAAGCCGGTGGCTCCCGTGAGCAGGATCTCGGTGGGTTCGGCCCGGGAGGGCGCGGGGCTCCAGGACTGGCCGACGGGACCGGTCAGCCGGGCCTCCGCGAACCAGTCGACCGGCGTCTCCCCGGCGGCCGGGCCGGTGACCGACCCGAACTCCCGGTCGAGGTCCGGATCGAGGTCCCGGTCGAGGCCCGCGCCGGCGGCCTCCGCGCCGACCGGGACACCCGCCCCGGCGCCGGGGCCGCCGCCCGCCCTGGCCTCCTGCAGCGCCCGCGCGAAGTCCCGCAGCAGGGGTTCGCGCAGCAGCGCACGGGTGAGCGCCCGCACCCGGCCGACGTCGATGCCGAACATGATCCGGGCGCGCGCCAGCATCTCCATGGCCAGCAGCGAGGTGCCGCCGAGCGCGAAGAAGTCGTCCTCCGGGCCCACGGTCTCCACGCCGAGCAGCTCCGCCCACAGCTGCCCGACCGCCTCCTCGACCGGGCTCGCCGCCGCGGCCGCCCCCCGGGGCCCCTCCCCGGCCCCGGCTGCGGCCCCACCCCCGGCCGCGGCACCGGTCCCGGCCCCGGTCCCGGAGCGCGCCCTGGACCCCGCCCGCACCGGGGCCTGCGGCAGCCGGCGCCGGTCGATCTTGCCGGCCGCCGTCAGCGGCATCGCCTCCAGCGGCACGAACTCGGCCGGGAGCAGGTACTCCGGCAGCCGGTCGGCCAGGAACGCCCGGATCCCGTCGGCGCCGTCGGCCGCCCCGGCCGCGAGCGTGTAGTACGCGGTCAGCGCCCGGCTGCCGTCCGCCGCCGTCGCGTCCGCCGCGACCCGCGCCTGCCGGACGTCCGGGTGCGCGGCCAGCACCGCCTCGATCTCCGCCGGGTCCACCCGGTGGCCGCGCACCTTCACCTGGTCGTCGAAGCGGCCGAGGATCTCCAGCTGCCCGTCGGCCCGCCAGCGGCCGGCGTCGCCGGTGCGGTACATCCGCTCGCCCGGCAGCGGCGCGTACGGGTCGGGCAGGAAGGCCTCGGCGGTGAGCCCGGCCTGTCGCCAGTAGCCCCGGGCCAGGCCGGGCCCGCCGAGGTGGATCTGACCCTTCTCGCCGGGCCGGACCGGCCGCAGCCGCGCGTCCAGCACGTGCACCCGCACGCCCGGCAGCGGCCTCCCGATCGGCACCGGGGCGGCCGGGCCCCACACCCCGTCCCCGCCGTTCAGCAGCTCCGCCGTGACCTCGCACAGCGTGGAGGTGACGGCCGCCTCGGTGACCCCGTACGCGTTGAGCAGCCGCGCCCCGGGCAGCCGGTCCAGGCAGCTGCGGCAGTCGTCGGCGTGCACGACGTCCCCGCCGACCACCACCAGGCGCAGCCCGTCCGGGCCGGGCCCGTCGGGCGGGAGCAGGTCCAGCACGTGATGCCAGTAGGCGGGCGTGAAGTCGGCCGCGGCCAAGCCGAGCCCGGGCAGCCGTCCGACCAGCTCGGTGGGCGCCCAGGTGCCGCCGGCGCCCGCCTTCCCGCCGCCCATGACGACCGTCGCGCCGGCGAGCAGCGCGCCGAGCACCTGCTCCAGCGCGGTGTCGGAGCCCAGGGCGGCCAGTTGCAGGACGCGCTCACCCGGTGCCAGCCGGTAGGCGTGGACGATCCGGTCGAGCGTGAACACCAGCGCACGGTGGGTGACCGGGACGCCCTTGGCGCGGCCGGTCGTGCCCGAGGTGTAGATCAGGTAGGCGAGGTCGTCCGGGACGGCACCGTCGTCCGGCGGGGGCTCCCCCGCGTCGCCGTCCTCCGCCCGCACCGCCACCACGCCCGGGAACCCGTGACCGTCGGTGACCACCGTTCGGGCCCCGCAGTCCTCCACCAGCCGCGCCAGCCGCCGCTCCGGGTGCGCCGGATCCAGCGGCAGGAACGCGCCACCCGCCTTGAGCACGCCCAGCCAGGCCGCCACCAGGTCGGTCCCGCGCTCCAGGCAGACCGGCACCACCTGCTCCGGCCCGGTCCCGTGCGCCCGCAGCGCGGCGGCCAAGCGGTCGCTGCGCAGGTCGAGTTCGCGGTAACTCAGGGTCGCGTCCTCGGCGACCACGGCGAGCGCCTCCGGGTCGTGCGCCGCCCGGGTGCAGAACAGCCCGTGCACCGTGTCGGCGAACCCGGCCGCCACCCGTCGCGGGCCGTCGGCACCGGCGAGGCCCAACCCCGCCGGCTGCCACTCCCGCTCCACCCAGGCCCGGCACTCGGACCGTTCGGCCGGCCCGTACACCCGGTGCCAGCCACCGGGAACGGTCAAGTCCCCCGGCCAGAGCGCGTACTGACCGTCGTCGTTGCGGACCACGGCGTGACGCCCGGAACTCGCATCCGTACGTACGCCCCGTGCGCTGTCTGCTGCGTCGTCCACCGGCTTGACCTCGCGCTGTCACGGCAGAATGCTTGGGAGTGCGACATTTCCGACTATACGCACTCATGACACATTGAGAACGTCCGGTCGCCCACCGGCCGGACGCCTCGCACGTGCGCGAAGAAGGCACCCGTCCCGAGCGCGAACACACGCCTCACCGCAGGCGCGAGGAAGCGCCCGACCCCACCACCCGGGGCCGCGACACGGCACCCGGACCCCTCGTCCTCGCCCGAACTCCCCCGTCCGACCGGCGGGGTGATGTCGCGGAGGAGGTAGCCTCGTTGACACGCCGGCGACAACGCCTGATGGCCTGTTACCTGCTCTGGATGATGCTGTTCATCAGCATCTACTACGCCAACCCGAGCCAGCGGATCATCTGGTGGACGGGCATCGGCCTCGGCGGCGTCGCCGCCATCGTGCTCGGCGTCCACCTCAACCGCCCCGCACACGCACGCTTCTGGTACCTGCTGGCACTCGCCAACCTCAGCTTCACCGCCGGCGAGGTGGTCCAGGCCGTCCAGCTGGACATCCTGCACCTGCCCAACCCGTTCCCCTCCGTCGCCGACGGCTTCTACCTCGCCGAGTACGTGCTGTACGCGGCGGGCGTGCTCGGCTTCATCCGCTGGCGCACGGCCCGTCAGGACCGCGCCGTACTGCTCGACGCGCTGATCCCGACCATCGGCCTGGCCCTGCTCGCCTGGATCTACCTGATCCTCCCGTACACCCGCAGCCCCGACCTCACCTGGTTCCAGAAGGTCGTCTCGATCGGCTACCCGCTCGGCGACCTGGTCGTCCTCGCCCTGCTGCTGCGCCTGCTGAGCCCACGCGGCGGCAACTCCCGCTCGCTGCAACTGCTCGCCGTCGGCACCGTCGGCCTGCTCATCTCCGACGTGCTCTACGCCCTGATCCAGCTGCACGGCACCTGGCGCATCGGCACGCCCGTCGAACTCGGCTGGGCCGCCTTCTACACCGCCTGGGGCGCGGCCGCGCTGCACCCGTCGATGGTCGAGCTGACCAAACCCGTCCCCACCCAGGAACCGGACCTCAGCACCGCCCGGCTCGTCCTGCTCACCCTCGCCTCACTGATCGCCCCGGCGATCCTGATCATCGAGTCGGTGGCCGGGAACACCCACAACGCGGGCGTGATCGGCGCCTTCTCCGCGCTCCTCTACCTGCTCGTACTCGCCCGCCTGGCCGTCGTCGTCTCCGCCCGCAGACAGGCCGTCGCCCGCGAACGGGCACTGCGCGAAGCCGGTGCCCGGTTGACCGCGGCCGTCACCGTGGAGGAGGTCTCGGACGCCGTCCAGTCCACCGCCTCCACCCTGATGCCCGCCGAGCCCGGACACGTCGCCCTGCTCGCCGTCACCGAGGGCGGCGTGCTGCACGTCCGGCACGCCGAGCACGGCGCGGCCCAGCACCGACTGGGCAACGCCTCCGACTCCGACCAGGTCCTCGCCCTCGCCTCCTACCGCGAGAGCCGACTGCTGCCCGTCTCATCCGTCGACCTGCCGTCCCGCGAACTGACCGGACACCTCGACGGCATGCCGTACGCCCTGATCTGCCCGCTCACCCTCGCCGAGCGGCCATCCGGCGACCCGCTGATCGGCGCCCTGATCGTCACCGGCACCGAACAGGAACTGGCCAGCCTCTGGAGCTCCCTGGAGATCCTCGCCGGGCAGGCCGCCCTCGCCGTCGAACGGCTCGTGCTGAGCCGGGAGGTCACCCGCCGCAACAGCGAGCTGTACTTCCGCACGCTCGTCCAGAACACCAGCGACGTCATCCTCATCCTCGACACCGACGACCGCGTGCGCTACGCCTCCCCCTCCGCGGAGTCCGTGCTCAGCCACCCCGCGCTGGAAGGCACCCTGCTCACCGACCTCGTCCCGCCCGAGGACATCCGGGAGGTCGGCAAGGCGCTGGCCCGGATGCGCGGCGCGGCGGCCGCCACCCGCGGCGACCGGTCCCGAGACCGGTCCGGGGACGGGTTCGGGGACACGGCCGGCGACGGAGCCGGGGCCGGGCCCCGGGACAGGTCCCCGGACCGGTCCGGGGACAGGCTCGGCAAGAGGTCCGGGGACCGGGCCGGCGAACGATCCGGGGACGAGGCCCGGGCGCAGCCCCGGGAGCAGCTGCGCGATCAACTCCGCGAACACTGGCGGCTGCTGCGCCAGGACCGCACGCCGATCGAGGCCGAGGTCCGCTTCAACGACCTGCGCGCGGACCCGACCGTCGGCGCCCTGGTGCTCACCCTGCGCGACGTCACCGAGCAGCGGCAGATGGAGCGCGAGCTGACCCACCGGGCCTTCCACGACTCCCTCACCGGCCTCGCCAACCGAGTGCTGTTCCAGGACCGGGTCGGGCACGCACTGTCGCGCGGCGAGCGCAGCGGGTCCGTCACCGGGGTGCTCTTCATCGACCTGGACGACTTCAAGGTGGTCAACGACACCCAGGGTCACGCGGTCGGCGACGAACTGCTGGTCGCGGTCTCGCTGCGGATCTCCACCGCGCTGCGCTCCTCCGACACCGCCGCCCGACTCGGCGGCGACGAGTTCGCGGTGCTCGTCGAGGACGCGCTGCACCCGTCCGACGTGGACACCATCGCGGCGAGCGTGCTGGAGGTCTTCACCGAACCCTTCAAGCTCAAGGCGGGCGCGGTCCGGGTCAGCGCCAGCATCGGCGTGGCGACCACCGAGGACAGCGTGGACGCCGCCGAACTGCTCACCCACGCCGACCTCGCGCTCTACTCCGCCAAGGCGGCCGGCCGCCGCCAGTGGTGCCACTACCGGTCGGCCCTGCAGGCCGGGCTGGTGGAACGGCACGAGCTGAACGAGCACCTGGACTCGGCGATCGCGGAATCGGCGTTCCAGCTGTACTACCAGCCGATCGTCGACCTGCGCACCGGCGACCTGGTCGCCTTCGAGGCCCTGGTCCGCTGGCCGCACGACCGACGCGGCATGGTCCTGCCCGACGAGTTCATCGCCCTCGCCGAGGAGAGCGGCCAGATCGTCCCGCTCGGCGCCTGGGTCCTGGAACGCGCCACCCAGGAGGTCGCCGCCTGGCACGCGGCCAGCTCCGCCGCCCGCACCGCCGCCGGCCGCCCCCCGCTACGGGTCAACGTCAACGTCTCCGCCCGCCAGTTCCGCGACGCCGGCTTCGTCGACGTCGTCCGCCAGGCCATCGCCACCTCCGGCATCGACCCCCGCACCCTCGTCCTGGAACTCACCGAGTCCGTCCTGATGCGCCGCGACGACCGCATCCACGACGACATGGCCACCCTGGCCGGCCTCGGCGTCGGCATCGCCATCGACGACTTCGGCACCGGCTACTCCTCCCTCTCCTACCTCCGCGAGTTCCCGATCTCCCTCCTCAAGATCGACAAGTCCTTCATCGACGGCCTCGGCCACTCCACCCAGCAGTACGCCCTGGTCGAGGGCATCACCCGGATCGCCGACACCCTCGGCGTCCAGGTCATCGCCGAGGGCATCGAACACCCCGAACAGCGCGACCTCCTCGCCGCCATGGGCTGCCCCCTCGGCCAGGGGTACCTCTTCGCCCACCCCATGGACTCCCCGCACGCCCGCACCCTCGTCCGCGGCACCACCACGTACGAACCGGCGTGAGGTCGGGGGCGGGGCGCGAGAGTCGGGGGACGGGGACGGGGACGGGGCGACGGGGCGACGGGGCGACGGGGCGACGGGGTCCGGACGTGCCGGCGTGCGGGGTCCGGCTAGCGGTCCGTGCTCAGTGCGCGCGACAGCACCGTCAGCAGCGCGAGCGTCGGCATCGCGTGGCCGGCCTCGATGGTGCGGAGGTGGGTCTCCGGGAGACCTGATCGGGTGGAGAGGTCGGCGAGCGTGAGGCCGAGCGCGGTGCGACGGTCGCGGACAGCACGGGCCAGGGAGTCGGCGGGGTCGCCGTCGGGATGGGCGGGGAAGTCCTCGATCAGGGGGCGCGCGTGGTCCACCGGAGTCTCCTCATCGTCCTGTGAGGGCGCACAGTTTGACACACAGTCACCACGGCGGAGGGCCAAGAGGCGGTCAAGATTCCTTGACCGCCCCTTGGTGTCGGCGGGCGCCCTCGGAAGCCCCTCCGAACGCCCCGGCCGGGCGCCGGGCGGCACACCCGGCGGGTCGCCCGACCCGGGGGTTCACGCGGGTCAGGGGTTCGACCGGATCAGGTCGAGCAGCCCCGGGAAGCGCTCGTCGAGTTCCTCCCGACGGAGGGTGGCCGCACGGCTGTTGCCCCGGTCGACCTGACGCACCAGTCCGGCCTCGCGCAGCACGCGGAAGTGGTGGGTGATCGTGGACTTGGAGACCGGGAGCTCGAAGGAGGCGCAGGTGCGCGCCACCCCCTCGGCTTCCCGCAGCAGGGCGGAGATCACGCCGTAACGCAGTGGATCGGCTAGCGCGTTCAGGACCGTCCGCAGGTCCATCTCCTCGGCCGAGGGGTGGCCTTCCGGGTCGGGCATCGGTTCCTCCATCCTCCGACGTCCTCAGGTATGGGTTGCATCGTACCTTGCCGCGCGGCACCGTAAGGTTCGGAAAATTCCTTACCTGACCGGTCCGCGGTCGACCCGAGCCCGGAGCTGCGACCCACGAGTACCCGGGCCACGACTCCCACCCCGCCACCGGTCATGACGGACCGACAGCAACCCATCCACACAACGACCCTGGCCGCCACCCTCCCCGCCGCGTTCGTCGTCCTGATGTCCAGCTCCGGGACGGCCGTCGCCCTCCCCGACACCGGTACCGGCACCCACGCCGGCCTGGTCCCGCTCCAGTGGGTCGTGAACGCCCTCAACGTCGCGTTCGCCTGCTGCGCCCTCGTCTGAGACTCGACCGCCGACGTCACCGGCCGGACCAAGGCCTTCGCCACCGGCGTCGCCGTGCACGCCGACGTGGCCGTGCACACCGTCGGCTCGCTCACCGGCTCCGTCACCAGTTCCGTCGCCACCGACGTCATCGCACCGGACGCCGCCCGCGCCCTCACCGGCATCGCGCAGGGCTCCCAGTGGGGTTGGGGCAGCCTCGGCGCGATCGGCCCGTTCGTCGGCGCGCGGTCGTCGTGCCGACCGCCTTCGCCGCCGTCGAGAACCGCACCGCGCACCCCGTGCTCGACCCGAGCGTGCTGCACAACCGCCGCTTCGTCGGCCTGCGCCCGGCGCCGGTCGCCGCCTCCCTTCGGCTTCGTCACCATGCCTACCCGCCTGCCGAGTCACCCGACCGCCGGCCGCGGCCGCGGCACCGGCGCGCCGGCGGCCTGCTGATACTGCTGCCCACCGCCCCGGTGCCGGTCCTGCCGATGCTCGCCGCCAAGCTCGTCACCCGGGGCGTGCCCGCGCTCACCCCGATCCGCGCCGGCCTGGCCTGCCTGGCCTGCCTGCCTGGCCTGCCTGGTCGCCGGCCGCCCTCGTCCTGCTCTCACCCTCCGCCACCGTCCTCGCGCTCGCCGCCCCGATGCCGATCACCGGCTCCGGCATGGGCCCGTCGGCCGGCCTCGTCGACGGCCCGGGCCCTGGAACTGGTCGACCCGGCCAAGGCGGGCACGGCAGCCGGCTTCCTCAACGCCCTGCGGCTGGGCAGCGCGGCCGTCGCCGTCGCGGTGCACGGCCCCGCGCTCGCCACCGTGCCCGGCACCCGGATCACCGACGGCATCGGCGCCCACGAGGGCGCCTCGCGGGCCGGCGAGGTGACCGACCAGGCCGCCGGCGGCGACCAGGGTGTACGGCCGGAATGCCGTCACCCTCCGGCGCGACCGACCACCAAGGCTTCGTGGACTTCCTCACCAACGCCTACGACTCCGCCTGCCACTCCGTCCTGCGGGGCCTCTCGGCCGTCGGCGTGGTGCTGTCCGTCGTGATCACGGCCCTGCTGTGTGACCGCCGACAGTAGGCCCGAGCCTGAGCGACCACCCCGAGACCGGGGCCGGCGCCGACACCCGAACCGCTCCGGTCCCACGCTCATGACCCCAACGACCGCCATGCGCGCCACCCACGGACGGCGGCTCATGAGCGCGACTCATGGGTGCGTGGCCATGAGGTCCGCGCATGAGCGCGGCCATGAGGTTCGCGCATGAGATGGGCCATGAGGTTCGCGCATGTGACCTGACATGAGACCAACTCATGGGCCTCGCTCATGAGCTTCGCTCACGGGATCGACCCATGAGCGAAGCTCACGGTATGCCCCGTCCGTGAGCGCGGCTCATGCCCCGCCGACACCCGCCGTGTCGCGGCGGCGCCACTCGGGCCGCCCAGGCACCTCAGGCACCGACCCCGGCATAGGAAAGCGGGTGCTCCAGGGCTCCTGCCATCCGCCCGGTGCGGGTCAGGTGCACCCGGGCACGGGCGATCAGCTCGTCCTCCTGCACCATGGAGATCTCGAACGCGACGGTGCCCGCCGCCGGCGCCTCCACGATGTGCACAACGCAGTCGGTCGGTAGCTCGAACTCGCCGAAGCGGGTGAAGTCGGTCTCGACCCGGGAGAGGAGCAGGCTGCGCGGCGAGAGCCCGAACAGTTCCTGCGCCGCGCACATCGCGGACTGCCGGAAGCCCTCGAAGATCAGCACACCGGGGATGTGGTCCAGCGGGTGGTCGAACAGCGCCGGGTTGCCCTGGTCGACGACGACCTGGGCACGGAGCTCGCGGTCCCCCGTCTGCACCCCGGCCAGCACCACGTTCTGGCCCGAGGCCCGGCCGACGGAGATCGACGGCACCCGGCGGCCGGTGTGGTGCGGCCGGGCCGGGGCCAGGCTGAGCGCGGCGCGGCCCTTGTCGCGCATCCGGTCCCAGGCGGCGCCCGGCATCCACTGGCAGACGGTGCGCATGGTGGCGGCCTCCCGGCCGTCCACCGAGAGGACCAGGTCCAGGGCGCTGCCCGTGACGACGCCGTCCCGGTGCTTGAGGCCGGCCTGGTGGGCCCGGATCTCGGCCTGGCCGGGGCGGGCCCCGATCCGCAGCGCCTCGGGGTCGGTGACGGCCAGCTCCCCGCTGACGAAGATGAACTTGTCGTCCAGCGGTGCGTCCAGAAAGGTGTGCGCGGCGTAGATGGAGGACTGGCGGAAGACCTCGACCAGCAGCAGCGGGTCGTACACGGCGGGCGCGGTGACGTGGTCGCTGTAGTAGCTGTGCACCCGCGGCAGCTGCGCGGCGATGAGGTACTCGTCCTCGGCGACCCGGGCGGCGTCGGTGAGGAAGACCTCGCAGACGGCGGCCCGGTGGACGGTGGCGCGCGGGACGGTGTTCGAATACGTGAGAGTACCGTCGAGGATTGCGGACATTGCTGGGCTGGCCCCTCTGTGCCCCTGCATGCAGGTACCCCTCCGGCCGGAGGTGCGGGCGCGATCGTACCTCCGATCGGAGCGGGGCCACTGTGGCGCAGACCACCCGGAAGCGGACCCGCACGCTGCGGGCCCACGCAGCCCGCAGCGTGGGAACCACCCAGGTCAGCAGCCGGACCGCGCCCTCGCCGCCCGGCACGCGAATGGCCCGTCGCAGCAACGCGACGGGCCATTCGTGTACGGCTGCGGGTCCGGAACAGGGGCCCCGAAGCCGGGAAACCGCGCGCCGGGCACCGGGACCCGTATATCGGGCACCGAGAACCGGGACCCGTACATCGGGAATCGAATCCCCTGGCCCCCAGGCCGGCCGCACCCCGGACCGGCCGAGCTCCGAGATGCTCCCATGGACGTCAAGCCGTGGCTCGGGTGCGCCCGTCGTAGCGCACACGGACCAGCACGATGGTGTGCAGGGCGTTGTTCGCGGCCCGGTCGCCTCCCCGGCGCGGTCGACACCGAACAGTGCGAGCAGTTGCGGTGCGGCCTGTCGCACCAGTGGGCCCATCCCGGTATCAAGCTCGGTGATCTCCTCGTCGAGTGCTTGGTGGCAGCGGCCCAGGCGTCGATCGGGTCGGACTTGAGTGACGGCGGAACGACCTCGTCCACCAGTCACCGGTCCGTGGTGAGTACCGCCCGGGATTCACACAACGGCAACGGCACCTACGACACGGCCACCGTCCACGCCACGTCCTACGGCGGGGGCAAGGAACTGTCGGCGGCCAAGGACAAGACCGATGCCGCCAAGTACGGCAACGTCAACAGCTTCCACGTGTGCGGCACCAAGTACATCGGATGGTTCCCCCCGATCCCGCGGACCGAGTGCGGCGTGGAGATCTACGTGTGACGACCACGGCCTGATCGCGCGGGCGGTCCCTGACCGCACACGGGCGGTCCGCCGAGGGCGTCGGCGGACCGTCCCCTGCGCGCCGGTCGTCTCTCGTCACACGTACGGGTGAGATGCCGTGCTGTCGCCCCGGGTTGGTCCGGCCCGGTCGGAAGACTGACCGCGCCAGTAGGACCGACCGAAGGATGTGTGCCATGGCGGAAGAGCTGTACGCGACGCTGAAGACCAACCAGGGCGACATCGTGATCCGGCTGCTGCCGAATCACGCCCCCAAGACCGTCAGCAACTTCGTGGAACTCGCCACGGGCGAACGGCAGTGGGTCGACCCGAACACCGGCCGGCCGAGCACGGCCAAGTTGTACGACGGCACCGTCTTCCACCGGATCATCCAGGGCTTCATGATCCAGGGCGGTGACCCGCTGGGCAACGGCACCGGCGGCCCCGGGTACGAGTTCGCCGACGAGTTCCACCCGGACCTGGCGTTCACCAAGCCGTACCTGCTGGCCATGGCCAACTCCGGGCCGGGCACCAACGGGTCCCAGTTCTTCATCACCGTCTCCCCGACCACCTGGCTCACCGGCAAGCACACCATCTTCGGCGAGGTCGCCGACGACGCCGGCAAGAAGGTCGTCGACGCCATCGCCGACGCCGAGACCACCCACGACGACCGTCCGGTGAAGGACGTGGTCATCGAGTCGGTCGCCATCGAGACCCGCTGACGGAGAAGGCCCGGGTGGGAAGCCGGCCCTGCGGCTTCCCACCCCCGCCCACGCCCCCAACGCCGTGCCCCGCCCCGCCTACCGGCTGTCGGAAGCCGGCCGCGCGAGGGCCTGCCCGGCCCACCGCTCCCGCTCCTGCTCGTGACTGCCGACCGCCGTCGCCCGGGCCACCGCCACGGCCCCCTCCGACAGCCCTTCCGACAGCGCCTCCGACAGTCCTGCCGACGTCCCCGCCGGTGCACCACCGCGGGCCAGCAGCGTCAGCGGCCACACCGGAGCACCCGACTGCCCGCCGTCGAAGGCGTGCCACTCCCAGGCCGCGTCGAACCGCCAGGCCCGCCCGTCCCGGTCCGCGAGTTCATCGCCCGGTTCGAGGAACGCGTACGGGCGGAACAGCAGGTCGATCCTGACCGGCTCACCACCCGCGGGGTCCAGCGCGTAGCACTGGTCCTCCAGTTCGGGGTCGTACTCCTCCCCCTGCGGCAGGACGTCGAGGTAGCACGCGGGCCGCGGCAGCAGACCGGTGACCAGGGGAGGATCGAAGTGCGCGACCGACCCGACGTGCACCACGGTCGCGGGGATCCCCACCAGGCAGGCATCGCCCACCGCCAACCCGGACTCCGGCGGCTCCGTCCGGAAGACCTCCCACTCGTGGGCCTCCGGCAGCGGCAGCGCCCGCTCACCGTTCCACCGGTACCCCTCCGCCTGCGGATCCACCGCCAACCACGGGCACCGCACGACGACGTGGCAGCGGGAGACTCCGGTGACCGTGGTCTCGGTGAACGGGCACTCCAGCCGCAGGACGTCGCCGGGGCGGTAGTCGTGACTCATGGCCCCGCATTCTGCCCGCCTCCACCGACACGTCACGGGTCGGGGCACCCAGGCCGGACCGCGCCTGGCGTTCGGTGCCCTGGTGGATCCGCTCGATGACGGAGGCGAGGAGCTTCGGGTCCTTGCCGACCGCCCTGACGGTGATCACGTACGGCTCGTCGAACCAGACGCACGCCGTGTCGCTGTCGCCACTCACGTAGGCGGGGTCGGAGCAGTACATCGTTCCCGGCAGCGAGGTCGGGACCTGCTTGCCCGGGTGCTGCGTGTCCGACTTCGCCGCCTTGGCCTGCGACTCGGCGAACGTCCGCTGGAACGTCATCGTCGAATCGGCGAGGACGACGGTCCACCGCGCCGTGTGGTCGTCGCCCGCCGGCACCAGGTCCGTGAAGTCATCGGGGATGCTGCCGTACGCCGCCACCAACGGGTTCTCCATCCCGTCCCGGGTGAGCGAGGCCCGGTACTTCACCCAGTCGCTCTCGTTGCTCGCCCTGCGCTGCTCGCCCTCCACGGAAGCCGGCAGGACGGGGCCGAACCGATCGACGGGGACCCGCCGAAGAAGTGGATGCCGAGGGCGACCAGGACCGCGACGAGGAAGCCGGCGCCACCGCCCTTGTGCACGTTGTTCACTCGGTTGTCGTGGTGCACGTCCCCGCCGGCGACGATGTTCCCCACCCCCACCGCGGCCTGCCCGGGACCGCCGACGGAAAACCCGTCCCCGACGGTGACCGTCGTCGGTGCGGGCGGCACCGGAGGTACCGGCGGCGCCGGTGGAGCCTCGACCGGTCCCAGGGCCTGCGCCCAGCGCTCCGCCAGCGACTCGGCCAGCCCGGGGTGCAGGCTGAGCAACTCGCCCACCGCCTCCGCCAGGTCCTGCCTCGCCGCGTCGTCCCGCGGCACCGCCTCGGCCCGCTCGGCCGCCCGCGACCAACGCGGCAGCTGCCCGAGCCCCTCCCGCACCCAGCCGACGGCCTCGGCCCCCAACGCCGTCCCCGCCGCCCCCGCCGCGCTGCCGGCCGCCTGCACCAGTGCCGCCACCAGGTCGGTACCGTCCCCCGTGCTCATCCTCAACCCCGGTCACGACAAGCGATTCGCCGTCCAATGTGACAGCGGCCCGTCAGGACCGGACCGGCCGGTGCGAAAGGAGACTGAACCGCAACCGGACCGGTCGCACCCACCCCGACCGCGGCCCACGGTCGCACGCTCGGTCGGAACCGACCGTCGAAGCGCTCCCGTCCTGCCTCCGGTCGTGCCCCCCGACTCCTTCGCCCGCCCCGCACTCGTTCCCGTTCCCGTGCCCGTGCCCGACCCACCGCGACGGCATCCGATGTGCCGTCCGGCGTGACAGCTGTTCATCAAACGCGGGGCCGGGTAGGACCGGAGGGGAACCGGTCCACAGCCCGCCCCGCACGGTGAACCCGCCGATGCCGAGGACACGTTGAGGCCCGGGCAAGGCACGACCCAGCCGACCGGGACAACCGAAGGAGCCACACCATGGGCATCGCACGTCGTGATCTTCTCAAGTGGGGTGCGGGGTTCGGCGGCGCCGTCGCCCTGGGAGGCGGACTCGTCCTGCCGACCGCCGCCCAGGCCGCCGCGCGCACCACCCCGCGCGGACTGCCGACCGACGGCTGGATGAGCCGCCTCGACGGGAACCTCTCCCTGCTCGACCTCACCATCCCCGGCACCCACGACTCGTGCTGCGAGAACCCCGCCTACGGCACCGAGTGGTCACACACCCAGAACTGGGGCATCCCACAGCAGTTGGAGGAGGGCGTCCGCTTCCTCGACATCCGCTGCAACGGCCTGCAGGGTGCCCCCGACGAACTCGGGATCTACCACTCCGACAACTACCAGCACCTCCGCCTGCAGGACGTGCTCGACCGGTGCCGGAGCTTCCTGCAGGCACGCCCCGGCGAGACCGTCGTGATGCGCCTCAGGAACGAACGGTCGGGCGGACAGGCGCTCGGCGACGACGAGTTCATGCGCCGGATCGGCCACTACTTCGACGGGCTCGGCTACCGGGACCTGTTCCACCTCTACGGCTGGCCGACGCTCGGCGCCGCCCGCGGCAAGGTCGTCCTGGTCGCCGACTTCGCCAACCCGTGGGGTCTGATCGGCTGGTCCAGCGGCCAGAACGCGTACTTCGACACCCAGGACGCCTGGCAGATCGGCGGCATCGACCCGCTGGGCAAGAAGGGGCAGTACATCGTCGCCCAGTTCGACAAGGCCCGCCTCAACCCGGGCCGTTCGACGATGTTCGTCAACTTCCTCAGCTACGCCGGTGGTTACTGGCCCAAGGACAGCTCGCAGCGGCTCATGGACCGCAGCATCTACCCGTACCTGAACGCCCGCACCCAGCAGAGCGGACGGTTCGGCATCGTGCCGATGGACTTCCCGGACTTCCACGTCAACGTGCTGCAGATGCTGATCGACCAGAACGTCGTCCGGCCGGGTGTCCACCGCGTGCCCGCGGCGGGGCCACGGTGATCCCGTCCGGCGCAGGCCCGGTGGGGCGGGCCCACTGATCCGGCCCGCGCCCGACAGGCCGGTGCCGAACCAACGGGCCGAGACGGCCCGGGCGTTCCCGGAGGTCTCCCGGACGCGCCGGACGGCTCCCACGCGCCGGACACCTCGGACGCACCGGACCGTCGACGGCGGCCCTCCCCGGGCCCGCACCGCCCGCCGCTCAGACCTTCATGTCCTGGGCGGCGGCGACGGTGGGCGGGGTGGTGCTGCCGGCGGTGGTGCCGAGGGTGTGCTCGACCTTGGCCACCGCGGTGCGGTACTGCATCGAGGCGGTCTGCGCGGAGACGCCCTCGCGCTGGAAGTAGCCGAAGGCCATGGCGACCGTGCCGAAACGCTCGATGCCGATGAAGGCGTTGAGCGGGACACCGTCCAGGGTGCCGTCGAGGCGGACAGCGGGGGCGTCCTGGCGGTCGCCGAGCGTGACCGGCGTGACGGAGAAGGTCACCGTGTCCCCCATGCCGGCATTGAACGTGATGGTGTGACAGCTCCGCAGGGCGTCGGCCACGGAGTTGAAGTCGGCGGCGAGCTGGTCGGGAGCCTCCGCGGCAAGGGCCTCGGTGACCATCGGATTGCCGTCCGGGCCGTCGAGCTCGGTCTCGGCACGCGGGTTCGCGAGGCCGGGATGGGTCGCGTGCATGTTGACCAGGGCGCTGAGCGCGTCGCAACCGCTGACCGGGCTCGGGGTGTCGTCCGGGCCGGGGCTCTGGGTCGGGGTCTGGGCCGCCTCGGTGAAGTCGGGGCCGAGGTCGGCCGCGGTGAGCAGGGCCGATCTCAGCTGGTCGGCGGACGGGAGGTCCTGGGCGGGCGCGGCCGACGCCAGGTGAGCCGGGCCCAGGGCAACCGCCGCGACGACGGCCGCGGCGACGACGGCGTGGAGAGGCCTCGGAAGGGACATGCGGGCCCCCTGTCGAGAGTTCGGGCAGGGACAAGACAACCAGTGTCCCACCGGGGGCTGGACGCGGCGCGCGGGACGCCCGTCCTTGCAGGTCAGAGCGCTGGTCCCGGCGGAGTCCGGGCCGGGTGGGCCCGGGCTGCGGCCGGTGCCGGGCGAGGGTCAGGTGCGGTCCGGGGAGAGGGTCCCGAGGGTTTCGGCGAGCCACTCCACCCAGAAGGTCTCCAGTCCGATCCCGGCCCGCAGCACCGCGTGCTGGAGCCGGTTCTCGGCGTCCGCCCTCTCGGCCGGGAAGTCGCGCCGCTCGATCTCCAGGTAGTCGGCCAACTGTGCGCGGTGCAGTGTCAGATGGCGTTCCAGTTCGGCCGCCAGACCGTCCGTGCCGACCACCGCCGCCGCCCGCAGCCGCAGCAGCAGCGGCTCCCGCACCGCGCGCGGCGCCGCGCCCTCGGCCGTCCAGCGGACCAGTTCCGCGCGGCCCTCCGGCAGGACCTCGTACTCCTTCTTCTGTCCGCGCACCGGTCCGTCCGGCTGGAGGGCCCGGATGTGTCCGGAGGTCTCCAGCCGGCCCAGCTCGCGGTAGATCTGCTGGTGGGTGGCGGGCCAGAAGAAGCCGATCGACTTGTCGAACCGCCTGGTCAGCTCCAGCCCCGACGACGGCTTCTCCAGCAGGGCGGTGAGGATGGCGTGCGGCAGCGACATGCCGACGATCCTAGAGGCGCAGCAGCCGACCTGACCGTCGCGGCCACATCCGCCCGGGACGGCAGTGCGCGGGCCCGGCTGCAGCAGCGGCGCCGGCCGGGCCATGAGCGGAGCTCACGGGATGGACACATGAGCAGATCGCATGGCCGCGCACATGAGCACCCCTCATGGCCCCACCCCATGAGCAACTCTCATCGCGCGCCCATGAGCAACCCTCATCGCGCCCGCCCATGAGCAGGCCTCATGGGCGCGCATGAGCAGCTCTCATGCGCGCCTCCCTGATCCACTCAGAGCGCGGCGGCCAGCTCGGTGCCCTGCTTGATGGCCCGCTTGGCGTCGAGTTCGGCGGCCACGTCGGCACCGCCGATCACGTGCACCGACAGGCCGCGCTCGTGCAGCGCCTCGTACAGGTCGCGGCGCGGCTCCTGGCCGGTGCAGAGCACCACGGTGTCGACGGGCAGCAGCCGGCTCTCGCCGTCCACGGTGATGTGCAGGCCGGCATCGTCGATCAGGTCGTAGGTGACGCCAGGGACCATCACCACGCCGCGGTGCTTGAGTTCGGTGCGGTGGATCCAGCCGGTGGTCTTGCCCAGCCCGGCGCCGACCTTGCCGGCCTTGCGCTGCAGCAGGTGGACGCTGCGCGGGGGCTCGGGGCGCTCGGGGGCACGCAGGCCGCCGCGCTCGCGGTACTCCGGGTCGATGCCCCACTTCGCCTGGAACACCGGCGGGTTGAGGCTCGCCTCGTCGCCCTGGTCGGTGAGGAACTCGGCCACGTCGAAGCCGATGCCGCCCGCGCCGAGGATGGCGACCCGCTCGCCGACGGGCGCACCGTCGCGCAGCACGTCGAGGTAGCCGACCACGCTGGGGTGGTCGATCCCCGGGATGTCGGCGGGGGTCCGCGGGGTGACGCCGGTGGCGAGGACGACGTCGTCGTAGCCCTCCGCGGCCAGTTGCCCGGCGATGGCGGTGGCGCCCAGGCGCAGCGTGACGCCCAGCTCGGCGAGCCGGGTGCGGTAGTAGCGCAGCGTCTCGTCGAACTCCTCCTTGCCGGGGATGCGCCGGGCCACGTCGAGCTGTCCGCCGATCACGTCGGCGGCGTCGTACAGGGTGACGTCGTGGCCGCGCTCGGCGGCGGAGACGGCGAAGGCGAGTCCGGCCGGTCCGGCGCCGACGACGCCGACCCGCTTGCGCACCTTGGTGGGGGCGAGGACGAGTTCGGTCTCGTGGCAGGCGCGCGGGTTGACCAGGCAGGAGGTGATCTTGAGGCTGAAGGTGTGGTCCAGGCAGGCCTGGTTGCAGCCGATGCAGGTGTTGATGGCGTCGGCGCGGTCGTCGCGGGCCTTGGCGACGAAGTCGGGGTCGGCGAGCAGCGGGCGGGCCATCGAGACCAGGTCGGCGCTGCCCGCGGCGAGCAGGCCCTCGGCGATCTCGGGGGTGTTGATCCGGTTGGTGGCGACCAGCGGGATGCCGACCTTGCCCATGACCTTCTCGGTCACCCAGGCGAAGGCGCCGCGCGGCACCGAGGTGGCGATGGTCGGGATGCGGGCCTCGTGCCAGCCGATGCCGGTGTTGATGATGGTGGCGCCGGCGGCCTCGACGGCCTGGGCGAGCCGGACGACCTCGTCCAGGGTGGAGCCACCCGGCACCAGGTCGAGCATGGAGAGACGGTAGACGATGATGAAGTCCTCGCCGACCCGCTCGCGGACCCGGCGGACGATCTCCACCGGGAAGCGCATCCGCCGCTCGTAGGGGCCGCCCCACTCGTCGTCGCGGTGGTTGGTCGCGGCGACGATGAACTCGTTGACGAGGTAGCCCTCGGAACCCATGATCTCGACGCCGTCGTATCCGGCGCGGCGGGCGAGTTCGGCGCAGCGGGCGAAGTCCTCGATGGTCTGCTCGACCTGTTCGGCGGTGAGCTCGTTGGGCACGAACGGGCTGATCGGGGCCTGGAGGGCGCTGGGGGCGACCAGGTCGGGGTGGTAGGCGTAGCGGCCGAAGTGCAGGATCTGCAGGGCGATCTTCCCGCCGGCCTCGTGCACCGCGTCGGTGACCGCGCGGTGCTCGTCGGCCTCCTCCTCGGTGGTCAGCATCGCGCCGCCTTCCCAGGGGCGCCCGGCCTCGTTGGGGGCGATGCCGCCGGTGACGATCAGGCCGACGCCGCCGCGGGCGCGCTCGGCGTAGAACGCGGCCATCCGCTCGTAGCCCCCGGGGGCCTCCTCCAGGCCGACGTGCATGGAGCCCATGATCACGCGGTTGGGCAGGGTGGTGAAGCCGAGGTCGAGCGGGCTGAGCAGGTGCGGGTAGCGGCTGCTGCCGGGGGTGGCGCTCATCGACGTCTCCTGGGGCGCGGGCGGGGTGTCGTGGTTACCGCAGGGTAGGGGACGGGTCTCGCGATATGCAACTAGTTGCATAAACGCCCGAGGAGCATCAAGACCACCGAGGGCCCACCGGAACCAAGCAGCCCCGCCGCTCCGGAGGGACACCCACGGGCCCGAAGCGGCCGAACGCCGGGCGGACCGCGGGGCGCCCGCGTATCGTCGTGTTCCGGACATCGCGGGCTCGGGAGAGGGGGCGGCCGTGCGAGGTGGCTCGGTGGCCGTGGTCGGGGGCAGCATCGCCGGGAGCGCGTTCGCCG
The DNA here is from genome assembly GCF_040651155.1 of Kitasatospora sp. NPDC048545. Lineage (NCBI taxonomy): Bacteria > Bacillati > Actinomycetota > Actinomycetes > Kitasatosporales > Streptomycetaceae > Kitasatospora > Kitasatospora sp. NPDC048545. The sequence continues at coordinate 87,840 of NZ_JBEZIQ010000003.1, read as the reverse complement.
GGGCCGCCGCCCGGCTGGGCGCAGAGCGGGTCGTGGTGCTGGAGCGCAGCCCCGGCCGGCTGGAGGACCGCGGCGTGGGCATCTGCACCCACAACGACCGCTTCGACGAACTGGTCCGCGCCGGGCACCTGGCGGCGGACACCCGGCGCCACCGCCTCACCGTCCGCCGCTGGGTCACCCGGGGGCCGGCCGGCGGGGGCGACGGCCCCGACGGGCGCGGGCGGGTGCTCTGGGACCAGCCGTTCCCGTTCCACTCCCACCACTGGGCCGGGCTCTGGCAGGCCCTGCGCGAGCGGACGCCCGCGCGGGTCGAGTACCGCCTGGGCACCACCGTCACCGCGGTCGGCGGCGACGACGACGGCGCCTGGACCGAGGACGCCGACGGCGGCCGCCACCCGTACGACCTGGTGATCGGCGCGGACGGCTACCGCTCAGTGGTCCGCGCCGCCGTATGCCCGCAGGCCGCGCCCGAGTACGCCGGGTACGTGTGCTGGCGCGGCAGCTACGACGACGCACTGCTCGCCGGACTGCCCGGCGGGGCCGCGGTCTGGCCGGAGGAGGAGTGCATCACCGTCTGCTACCGCGGCGGGCAGGTCGTGATCTACCGCATCCCCGGTCTCGACCCCGGCCGCACCCAGGTGAACTGGGTCTTCTACGCGCCGACCCCGGCCTGGCTGCGCCTGGACGGCCCGACCAGCATCCCGGCGGGCACCCTCACCGACGGCCGGCTGGACGACCTGCGGCAGCTCGCGGAGCGACACCTGCCGCCGTACTGGGCCGGGCTGGTCACCCTCACCCCGCGTGAACGGACCTTCCTGCAACCCGTCTACGACCTGGCGGCCCCGCACCGCACCGCCGGGCGGCTGCTGATCGGCGGGGACGCGGCCACCGTCGTGCGCCCGCACAACACCAGCGGAGCGGTGAAGGCGCTGCAGGACGCGCACGCCTTCGAGCAGGCCGGTCGCACGGCCGGCTCCTGGCCGGCCCTGCTCGCCACGTACGACCGCGAACGCAGCGCGGCCGGGCGGGAGTTGGTGGAGCTGGGCCGGACCCTCGGCCGGGCGCAGGTCACCGGGGCACCGGACTGGTCGACCATGGACGAGCCGGCGATGACCGCCTGGTGGCAGCACCAGCTCACCGGCGGCGGGGGTTTCGGCGGCCATGCGCTCGGACGGACCGAGCCCTCCTCGTGACCACCGAAACCCGGCCGGACCGCGTGCCGCGGCCGGGCGCCGTGGATCAGACGTTGACGCCGTAGTCGGTCGCGATGCCGCGCAGGCCGGAGGCGTAACCCTGGCCGATGGCACGGAACTTCCACTCGGCACCATTGCGGTACAGCTCGCCGAAGACCATCGCGGTCTCGGTCGAGGCGTCCTCGCTCAGGTCGTAGCGCGCGATCTCCTGGCCGTTGGCCTGGTTGACGATCCGGATGAACGCGTTGCGGACCTGGCCGAAGTTCTGCAGCCGGGCGTCGGCGTCGTAGATCGACACCGGGAAGACCACCTTGGCCACATCGGCCGGCACCCGGTCCAGGTCGACCTTGATCTGCTCGTCGTCGCCGTCGCCGCCACCGGTAAGGTTGTCGCCACTGTGCTCGACCGAACCCTCGGGGCTGCGAAGGTTGTTGAAGAACACGAAGTGCTGGTCCGAGATCACCTTGCCGAGCGCGTTGCACAGCAGCGCGCTGGCGTCCAGGTCGTAGTCGGCCCCGGTGGTGGTGCGCACGTCCCAGCCGAGACCCACGATCACGGCGCTCAGACCGGGCGCCTCCTTGCTCAGCGAGACGTTGCCGCCCTTGGCCAGCGAAACTCCCACAATGCCCTCCTCGATCTCTCCCTGCGGACGAATCTACAACACTGTAGAGATCACAAGGATCCGTCTACAGGTCGGCTCCGCCCCGGGAATTTGTCCGGGGCCCTTTCAGGGGCCCCGCCGGGAACCGATCGCGGCGGCCCCGGTACCGGGCGGGCCGCGCGGCCTTCCGGGCGCCGGGGCGGTGCCACCGACCTAGACTGTCGGTGGGTCCCCCCGGTTCCCCCGGTTCCCCTGCATCACCGGTTCCCCCGATTTCCCGGTTCCGAATCCCGGTTCCCCGGTTGCGGCGCCCCCGAGGGAGGTTCGCCATGCGCCATCGGTACAGCTTCCACGTCGACCAGGGCGGACACTCCGTGACCGTCAACGTCCGCTCCGGCTGGATCACCGAGACCGAACTGCTGGTGGACGGCAAGGAGCGCGCCTTCCACCGCGTCCGGGGGCACGGCAGCTACCCGCTGACCCTCGCCTCCCGGCTCGCCGAGGAACCGCCCCGGCCGCTCGCGGTCACCCTGGACCGCACCGGCACGGCCGAGCACCCGCTCTCCTGCGTCCTGGACCTCGCCGGCGCCGCCCACCCCATGCCGGAGAAGACCGCCCGCTGACGCCGCCCGCCAGGCCACCCGGACGGGCGGTTTGCCCTGAAATGCAGGGAAAACCTACGATTTCCCGTCCGCGTTCCACCGTCCCGCCGCCCCGGGCCGCCCGACCCCCGCGCCCGCGCTTGCACCCACACCCGGCACCCGACCCTCCTCGCGATGAGAGCCTCCGCATGACCTCCCCCAGCTCCCCCGCCTCCCCCGCCTCCCCCGCCTCCCCCACGGCCCCTACCACCCCGGCCGCCCCCGGCGTCTTCGACGACCTGCTGCGGGAGGCGATGACCGGTGCCGAGCGCTTCGGCCACCGCGAGCACGTCCGCCTCACCTGGCTCGCCGTGCGCCGGAACGGGGCCGCCGCCGCCCTCGACCTGATCGGTGACGGCATCCGGCGCACCGCCACCAGGGCGGGCGCGCCGCAGAAGTTCCACGTCACCATGACCAGGGCCTGGGTCGAGCTGGTGGCCCACCACGTCCACGCCGCACCGGACTCCGCGCAGGCCGGGGGCTCCACGGAGCGCGAGCACGCCGAGGGGACCCACGACCCCGAGGGAACCGACGGCTTCGAAGAGTTCGCCGCCCGCCACCCCGAGCTGCTCGACAAGGAGCTGCTCACCCGGCACTACCGGCCCGGAACGCTCGCGGACGAGCGGGCCCGGACCCGCTGGGTCGAACCGGACCTGGCCCCCTTCCCCCGGGCCGATCAGTCGTCCTGAGCCTCCGCCAGGATCGCCCCGACCGCCTTCCGCGCACGGTCCGCGTCCCGCGCGACCAGCCCGATCCGGGTACGGCGGTCGAGCACGTCGGCGACGTCCAGCGCGCCCTCGTGGGACACGGCGTACGCGATCTCGGCGCGCGTCACGTCCAGGCCCTCGGCGACCGGCGCCAACTCCCCGGCTGCCAGCACCTCGTGGGCCGTTCCGCCGTGCCGGGCGAGCAGTGAGGCGGGCACCCCGCGCGGGGGCAGCGGACGGCTGTCCCGGTGGCCGGGGGCGCCGACCAGCGGAAGCCGGGCCGTCCAGCAGGCCCGGGCGGGCAGGCCGCGCAGCCGGACGGCGGCGTCCACCGCGTCCTCGGCCATCCGGCGGTAGGTGGTGAGCTTGCCGCCGACCACGGTGACCACCCCGGACGGGGACTCCAGCACCGCGTGCTCGCGCGAGATGTCCGCGGTGCTGCCGCCGCCGGTGTCGATCAGCGGGCGCAGCCCGGCGTAGGCGCCGAGCACGTCGGCCCTGGTCAGTGCGGTGGCGAGAGCGGCGTTGACGGTGTCGAGAAGGAAGGCCAGCTCGGCCTCGGTGGGCTGCGGCTCGTCCGGGATCGGGCCTGGGGCGTCCTCGTCGGTCAGGCCGATCGCGATCCGGCCGAGCTGCTGCGGCAGGGCGAACACGAAGCGGCTGGTCGAGCCGGGCACCGGCACGGTGAGGGCGGCGGTCGGGTTCCCCAGCATCCCCGCGTCCACCAGGACGTGGGTGCCGCGGCTCGGGCGCAGCGTGATCGAGGTGTCCACCTCGCCCGCCCAGACGCCGGTGGCGTTGATCACCGCGCCCGCCCGGACGACCATGGCCTGCCCGGTGAGCACGTCGACCAGCCGGGCGGAGGTGCCGGTCACCTCCTCGGCCCGCACCCTGGTCAGCACACTCGCGCCGTACTGCGCGGCGGTCCGGGCCAGGGCGACGACCAGCCGCGCGTCGTCGACGAGTTGGCCGTCGTGCGCGACCAGCGCGCCGCGCAGGCCCGCGGTGCGTACCCCGGGCACCAGCCGGCGGGTGCGGGCGGCGTCGATCCGACGCACCCGGGGCAGGACCGCCGCCGGCGTGCCGGCGCTGATCCGCAACGCGTCCCCGGCGTGGAAGCCCGCGCGGATCAGCGCGCCCTGCCCGGGGCGCAGCAGGTCCGGGAGCAGCGGCACCAGTTGGGGTAGTGCGCGGATCAGGTGCGGGGCGGTGCGGGTCATCAGCACGCCGCGCTCGACCGCGCTCTCCCGGGCCACCTTGATCCGGCCGGAGGCGAGGTAGCGCAGCCCGCCGTGCACCAGCTTGGAGCTCCAGCGGCTGGTGCCGAAGGCCAGGTCGCGGGACTCCACCAGCACCGTGCGCAGGCCGCGCGAGGCGGCGTCCAGGGCGGCGCCGGCGCCGGTCACGCCGCCGCCGATCACCAGCAGGTCGATGTGCGGGTCGTCGCCGAGCGCCTCCAGCTCCAGGGTGCGGCGTGCGGCGTTGAGTCGGCTCGTCCCCGCGAAGGGGCCGACGGCGGGCGTCGTCATGGGGCGAGGTATCCGTTCAGCGCTCTGGCCAGTTCGCGTCGCCAGGCCGGCTCGGGCAGCAGGGAGGCGACCATGCGGTGCGACTGGACGGTGGACTGGGCGATCAGCAGGACCATGGCGGCCAGTTCGAGCGGCTCCCCGGCACGGATCGAGCCGTGCGCCTGGCCCTGCTCGATGCCGCTGCGCAGTGCCTCCAGCAGGCCGCGCTGGCTGGCACCGAGCCGCTCGACCACGTACTCGAGCAGCAGGTCGGAGTCGTCGGAACGCAGCAGCGCGCCGAGCACCGGGTGGTCGCGCAGCCGGACGGAGACCTCGACGACCCGCTCCACGAAGGTCTCCCGGTCCTGGACGTCCAGTGCGGCGCCCTCCATGGTGGCCAGGATCTCCCGGGTGAGCAGCGCGCCGATCACCGCCCGGACGTCCGGCCAGCGCCGGTAGACGGTCGGCCGGCTGACCCCGGCGCGGCGCGCGATCTCGGCCAGCTGCGTGCGGCGCACGCCGAGGTGGACGAGCAGGTCGGCGGCGGCGTCCAGGATCGCGTCGTCGGTGCTGCGGGGCCCGGGCGTCGCGGGCGGCTCGGCTGCGGTCGCCGGCTCGGCGTTACTACTTGACATGATGTGTGAAACTGTAACGCATGGCACCTGAGACGCAAGCGGGACCGGCCGGCGCCGCACTTCCGCTCCCCCCGATGAAGTGGGACGCCTGGGGCGACCCGGCCCTGGCCAAGGAGCTGTCCGCCGACATCAAGGGACTGCTCGCCGCCGCCCTCGGCGTCACCGGCGACGCCACCCCCGGCCCGAAGGCCGACGAGGTCGTGCTCAGCCCCTCCCGGATGACCGACGAGGACCTCCGGGCGCTCGCCGCCGCCGTCGGCGGGGCCCACGTCAGCGCCGCCGACGCCGACCGGCTGCCGCGCTCCGGCGGCAAGTCCACCCCCGACCTGCTGCGCCGCCGCAGCCGCGAGCCGCAGGACGCGCCCGACGCCGTCGTGCTGCCCGGCACCGAGCAGGAGGTCGCCGCCGTCCTCGCGGTCTGCGCCGAACGCCGCATCGCCGTCGTCCCGTTCGGCGGCGGCACCAGCGTCGTCGGCGGCCTCGACCCCGAGCGCGGCGCCCTGCGGGCCGTCGTCTCGCTCGACCTGCGCCGCCTGGACGGGCTGCTCGACCTCGACGAGACCTCCGGCGAGGCCGTCCTCGGCGCCGGCCTCACCGGCCCGGACGCCGAGGCACTGCTCGCCGAACGCGGCTGGGAACTCGGCCACTACCCGCAGAGCTTCCGCTACGCCACCATCGGCGGCTTCGCGGCCACCCGCTCCTCCGGGCAGGACTCCGCCGGGTACGGGCGCTTCGACGAGATGGTGCGCGGCCTGCGGGTGGTCACCCCCGTCGGCGTGCTCGACCTCGGCCGCGCCCCCGCCTCCGCCGCCGGGCCCGACCTGCGCCAGCTCTTCCTCGGCTCCGAGGGCACCCTCGGGGTGATCACCGCCGTCCGGCTCCGCGTCCACCGGGTGCCCGCCGTCAAGGCCTACGAGGCCTGGGGCTTCCCCGACTTCGCCACCGGGACGGCGGCACTGCGCGCCGTCGAGCAGCAGGGCACCGGCCCGACCGTCATCCGGCTCTCCGACGAGGCCGAGACCATGGTCAACCTCGCCATGACCGAGCAGATCGGCGGCGCCCCCGCGGTCACCGGCTGCCTGGCCGTCACCGTCTTCGAGGGCAGCGCCGACCAGGTCGCCGCCCGCCACCGCGCCACCCGCGAGGTGCTGCTCGCCGCCGGCGCCACCTCGCTCGGCGAGGCCCCCGCCCGGGCCTGGGAACACGGCCGTTTCAACGCTCCCTACCTGCGCGACTCGCTGCTGGGCGCCGGCGCGCTGTGCGAGACCCTGGAGACCGCGGCCGAATGGAGCCGGCTCCCGGCCCTGCGGACCGCCGTCACCGAGGCGCTGACCGCCGCCCTGCCCGGCGCGCTCGTGCTCTGCCACATCTCGCACGTCTACCCGACCGGTGCCTCGCTCTACTTCACCGTCGTCGCCGCCCTCGGCGAGGACCCCCTCACCCGCTGGGGCGCCGCCAAGCACGCCGCCGGGGACGCCATCGTCGGCGCGGGCGGCACCATCACCCACCACCACGCCGTCGGCGCCGACCACCGGCCCTGGATGACCGACGAGATCGGCGACCTGGGCGTGCGCATCCTGCGCGCCGTCAAGGCCGAACTGGACCCGACGGGCATCCTCAACCCCGGCAAGCTGATCCCATGAGCCGCGCTCATGGGGCGCCCGGCCCGAGAACCGTCCGCAGGGTCGCCGTTCTCACCAACCCGGCGGCGGGCGCCGGTCACTCCGGCCCCGCCGCCGAGCGGGCCGTCGCCCGCCTGCGCTCCCTCGGCGTCGACGCCGAACCGCACGCCGGGCGCTCCGCCGAGGACGCCCTCCGCCTCGCCCGCGAGGCGGCCGCGGACGGCGTCGACGCGGTGGCCGTCGTCGGCGGCGACGGCATGATCAACCTCGCCCTGCAGGCCCTCGCCGGCACCACCGTCCCGCTCGGCGTGGTGCCGGCCGGCACCGGCAACGACCACGCCCGCGCCTACGGCCTCCCGCTCGGATCCCCCGAGGCCGCCGCCGACGTCATCGCCGCCGGCCGGACCCGCGCGGTCGACCTCGGCCGGATCACCGGCCCGGACGGATCGGTCCGCTGGTACGGCTCCATCCTCGCCACCGGCTTCGATTCCCTGGTCAGCGACCGCACCAACCGCCTGCGCTGGCCGCGCGGCCGGATGCGCTACAACCTCGCCATCCTCATCGAGTTCGCCAACCTGCGCCCGCTCCCGTTCCGGATCACCCTCGCCGACGGCACCGTCATCGAACGCGACCTCACCCTCGCCGCCGTCGGCAACACCAGCAGTTACGGCGGCGGCATGCTCATGTGCCCGGACGCCCTCCCGGACGACGGCCTGCTCGACGTCACCCTCGTCGACGCCATGCCCCGGCTTCGGATCGCCCGCTTCTTCCCCACCCTCTTCAAGGGCACCCACACCACCCGCTCCGAGGTCACCACCCTGCGCACGACGTCCCTGCGCATCGACTCCCCCGGCATCACTGCCTACGCCGACGGCGAATTCATCGCGCCGCTGCCGGTCGAGGTCACGGTGCGGCGGAACGCCCTGCACCTGCTGGTGCCGTGAGACGCTGCGGTCCGGCCTGCCGACCGGTCGGACCGCAGCCGGCGGAACCGTTCACCCGCCGCCGGTCGCCGTCACCCCCGACCGTCACTCCCTGACCGTCACCCGTCGACCGTCACCCGCCCCGCTCACTCGCAGCCGTTCGGCCACCGCCGTTCACCCGGCGCCGTTCACCCGTCACAGGCGCGCCCTGACCTGCCGCACCGGGTGGCCCAGCGCGGCGGCGATCGCGGCGAGTTCCGCCTCCGCGAACCAGAGGCGCTCCGGGTTCCACACCTCGATCTCGAACCGGGCGAAACCGCACGGCCGGTCGTAGCCGAGCACGTCCGGCGTGCTGGCGCTGCCGCAGCACGGCACCGTCACCGCGAGCGTCGCGAAGCCGTCCGCCGCGTGCTCCTCCGACAGGTCCGCCCACCACACCGGCGCGATCGAGCCGCCGCAGTGCGGGCACCCGATCCGTTCCAGGTTCTCCCCGCAGTCGACCACCGTCGGACGCTCGTACCAGCCGACCTCCACCTCGGCGTCGTCGTCCGCCTCGACCAGCCCGGCCACCACCGCGACGGCCCGCTCGGCCGCCGCCGGCTCGGGCTGCCAGTACGGGTCCGCCGGGATCACCGACAGGACGTCATCGCTCACTGCCCGGCCCCTCCACGGTCTCCGTCCCGGAATTTCTCCTCGCCCCCCGGCCCGGCAGGACGGGGTGAACCAACCGTCGTCACCCGCCCAGGCGGCGGCGCCAGAGCAGCGGACGCACCTCGATCGCGTCCGACGGGTCCCCGCCCCAGACCGCGGGCAGTCCGGCCGCCGTGAGGGCCGCCACCACCTCGTGCCCGATGGCGGTGGTGGTCGCCGGGGAGCCGTCGAAGCCGCCGTAGAGGAGGGACAGACCGCGGCCGGCGGCGGCGGAGTCGGTGCACTGGGAGTGGAAGTAGACGAAACCGCGGGCAGCCGGGGCACCGGCGGCGCCGATCTCGGCCTCGCCGCAGGAACGGCAGCAGGTGAAGTGCTCCCGGGCCGTGATGCCGTCGGCGTCGAGGGCGGCGAAGGCACGGGCGAGGCGCTCCGGGTGGGTCTCGCCGAGCCAGCCGGTCTGCTCGCCGACGCGCTCCAGCCAGAGCCGGTCGGCGAGTTGCTCGGCCTGGGCGCGCGAGAGCGGACGGTGCCCGCCCGACACCAGGTACTCCTCGGCCTCCTCGGCGAGCCGCGCCCGGTCGGTGTACCCGCAAGCCAGCGTCAGCCGCAGCCGGTCCTCCAGCTCCCGTCGCTCGTCCGCGCCCAGCTCCGGCGGCGGCACGGCCTCCGGCGCGGGGCCCATGTCGAGCGGCTGCCAGTCCAGACCCTCCGCCCAGCCCGCTTCGCCACGCGCCCAGGCCGTCATCGCCGCGGCCACCGGACCGGGCCCGTCCAGCCGCACCTCGAAGTGCCGCTGGGCGGAGCCGTCGCGGTGCTCCAGCGTGTAGTCCTCGCCGTCGGCGTGCCACACCTGGACGAACACGTCCGGCAGGTCCGGCACCCGCTCCACGACGAGGAAGCGGTCGTCCTCCGCGCCGATGCGCAGGACCAGCCCCGCCAGCTCGTCCACGCTCGGCCGGGAGAGCCGCTGCCCGTCGTTCGTCTGCACCGTGATCGCCAACATGGGTCCACCCTTGCACACACCACTGACAACCGCCCCGGCCGAAGCCCCAGTTCAGCCCGGGTGCGAGCGGACCCGGCCGGCCCTCCGACCATCGCCCCCCCGAGGCTTCGCCGGCCCCTGCCGGGACGGCCCCGCCGTCCGCCCGCGCCCCCCGTCAGCCGTCAGCCGTCAGCCGTCAGCAATCAGCCGTCAACCGTCCTGGGACGGCCGGTCCTCCCGGCGGACCCGGAACACGACGTTGCGGCGCAGCGGCCCCTCCGGGGCGGCGGGGTCGTCGAAGTCCTCGGCGGGGTCGTGGGTCATTCCCAGGCGGCGCATGACCGCCTGGGAACGGTGGTTGGCCGCGGTGGTGATGGCCAGGACCTCGGGGAGGCCGAGGGTGTCGAAGCCGTACCCGAGGACGGCGCGGGCGGCCTCGGTGGCGTAGCCGTGGCCCCAGGCGGAGCGGGCCAGACGCCAGCCGATCTCGACGCCGTCGACGGGGTCCGCCTCCTCGATGTCGTCCAGGCCGGCGAAGCCGACGAACTCACCGCTCCCGCGCACCTCGACGGCCAGCCAGCCGTACCCGCGCCGCTCGATCGCCGTCTCGAACCGCGCCACCGAGGCATCGCTGCGCTCGCGGGTCAGCGGGTCGCCCAGGTGCTCGCGGACCTCGGGGTCGGCGTTCATCGCGGCCCACGGGGCAAGGTCGGACTCCCGCCAGCGGCGGATGAGCAGGCGTTCGGTTCGCAGTTCGGTCAGCGGTCGGCTCGGCGGTCGGTCCGACGGCCGGTTCAGCGGTTCGTCCATGGTGCCGACCCAACGGCACCGCGCCCGCCCGGGCAAGCGGATTAGCCACCTCCCGCGGCGGCCGCCCGACGGCCCGGGTGCGCCGCTGCTCGGCCCCGCCGCGCGCGAGCGGGCCATTCCCCGGCGGGAATTGTCCGGCCGCGGGGTCGCTCCGAGGATGGGTCGCACCGAGACCGAGCGATCCCGTCGGTCGATCCACCGAGCGATCCCAGCAAGGAGCCCGCCATGACCACCGACCTTCCCGTCACCACCAGCGCCCAGCAACTCGCCGACCGTTACGCCATGTTGTGGACGGAGTCCGACCCGGGCGCCCGCCGGAAGGCGATCGAGCGGCTGTGGGCCGACGGCGGGACGCACCTCCTGCACCCGCCGGTCGAGGCCCGCACGGCGGCCGCCCGGGTCGGGTTCGCGGAGCCCGTCCTCGAAGCCCGCGGCTACGAGGAGCTGGAATTCCGGGTCACCCGCGCCTACGAGGAGTTCGTGGCGCCCGGCGGGTTCACCTTCCGTGCCCGGCCGGACGCCGTACGACTGCGGGACGTGGTCCGCTTCGGCTGGGAGATGGTGCCCGTCGACGGCGGCGAACCGGTCGGCGGCGGGGAGGAGTTCGTCGTCCTGGACGCCGACGGCCGGATCACCGCCGACTACCAGTTCCCCGGGCTCTGACCGGCGGCTGCCCGCAGCGCCTCGGCGGTCGCCGCGTCGGCCGGCAGGAACGCCTCCAGCTTCAGCTCGGCGAGCGTGACGTCGACGGCGGTGGCGAAGGTGGTGACCGTCGTCATCAGGTGCAGCTCGCCGAGCGGGGTGCGCAGTTCCAGCGGGACGGCGAAGCCCAGGTGTTGCTCCCCCACCTCCGCCTCGGGCACGTAGGAGCTCAACTCCTCGTGGAGGTCGCCGAGGTGCCTGGTGCGCTCGACGATGTGGCGGGCCCAGGCGGCGAAGTTGAGGATGCGCGGGGCGAGGCCGTCCGGGTGCAGGGCCAGCCGGTAGGCGTTGGTGCCGGGGCCGACGAGCCGCGGGTCGGCGCCCTCGGTGATCACGTCCACGGCGGCGTTGGCGGCGACCACGTCGCCGCGGCGGTCCACCACCAGGGCCGGGTACGGGAGGTGGCCGGCCAGGACGTGGCCGATCGCCTCCCGCACCGGTGCCAGCGACGGCCCGTCCAGTGGCGTCTCCGGGTAGACGGGCGCGTAACCGGCCGCCAGCAGCAGCTCGTTGCGGTCCCGCAGGGACAGGTCCAGCGACTCGGCGAGCCGGACCACCATGGCCCGGCCCGGCGCCGACCGGCCGGACTCGATGAAGCTCAGGTGCCGCTGGGTCGTGCCCGCCCGGGTGGCGAGGTCGAGCTGGCTCAGACGGCGGCTGGTTCGGCGCTCACGCAGCGCTCGGGGGAAGTCCACACCACCAGCCAACCCCGGACGGCCGCGGTCCGCCATTCCCCCGGGGGAATTGAGACCGTGCACGGCGGTGAGCAGTATCGACGGCATGGACATCGGCGTTTTCCTCCCCACCGGCCAGGACCAGTGGGCCGCGCACGGCCCCCGCGAGCTGGTCGCGTTCGCCCGCCGCAGCGAGGAGTTGGGCTTCTCCTCACTGTTCGTCAACGATTCCCTGCTCGGCCCGCGGATCGAACCGCTCACCATGCTGGCCGCGGCCGCCCCGGTGACGGAACGGATCCGGCTGGGCACCGGCGCCCTGCTGCCGGTGCTGCGCCGGCCGGTGCAGACCGCGCAGACGCTGGCCTCGGTGGACCAGCTCTCCGGCGGCCGGCTGACGGTCGCGGTCGGCGCCGGCTTCCCGGGGCGCTTCGGCCGCCCGCTGCACGAGCTGTCCCAGGTGCCGTGGGAGCGCCGCTTCACCCGGCTGGACGAGACGGTCGCCCTGTGGCGGGCACTGTGGGCCGGGGCGAAGGAGTTCCACGGCGAGTTCCACTCCTTCGCCGAACTCCCGCCCACCACCGCGCCGTTCCGCGTCGGCGGGCCGCCGGTCTGGCTCGGCGGCGCGACCCCGGCGGCCCTGGACCGCACCGGTCGCCACTACGACGGCTGGCTGCCCTACCCGCCGGACCCGGCGGACTACGCCGCCGGGCTCGCCGTCGTCCGGGCGGCGGCCGAGCGGGCCGGACGCCCGTCGGAGGCCGTCGCCCCCGCCCTCTTCGTCAACGTCCGGATCGACCGCGACGCGGAGGCCGCCCGCCGGACCATGGATGCCTACACCCGGTCCAACTACGGCCTGCCGCTGGCCGAGACGGAGAAGATCCAGGCCTTCGCCCTCGGCGCACCGGACGAGGTCGCCGCCACCCTCGCCCGCTACGCGTCCGCCGGCGCCCGGCACGTCGTGGCCCGCCTCGGGGCACTCGAACTGGACGGTCAGCGCGACCAGTTGGAGAAGCTGGCCGCCCTCGTGGGGCCCGGGTCGCGGTGACCCCGCGGCCCACGGATCCGCCGGACGCTGCCGGCACTCCCGGCGCTGCCAGCACTGCGAGCACTGCCAGCACTGCCAGCACTGCCAGCACTGCCAGCGCTCCGGGTGCTCCCGGAGCGCCCGGCGCTCACACACCGTGGGTCGCCGTGATCCTCCCGTCCTCGATCGCCGCCACCAGCTCCCCGTGGTCCACCAGCGTCCGGTCCGCGTACCGCACCGCGAACTCGGCCACCGCGTCCGCGAAGGTGTCCGCACTGCCGAGGTAGCCGACGATGGCGATGCGGTCACCGGTCCGGGCGTGGGCACGGGCGAGGGTGCGCCCGCAGAGGTCGGCGTAGGCGCGCAGGCCGGACGGCCGCATCTCGCCGATCTCGACCGAACCCTTCATGTCGCGCAGTTGGCGGCCGTAGAAGTGGCGCCCGGCGGGGCCCGTGGTCCAGCCGAGGAAGATGTCGCTGGCGGCCTGCATCAGGTGCTGTCCAGTGACCACCCGGCGGCCGCCGTGGTGGGCGGCGACCTCGGCCTCGACCCGGGTGGGCGGCAGGTGGTCCTCCAGGACCGACCGGCCGGCCTCCTTGATCTGCAGGAACAGCGGGTCACGGCCGTCCCGGCCCTCCAGCAGGACGATGAAGCAGCGGGTGCCGACACTGCCGACGCCGACCACCTTGGTGGCCGCGTCGACGAAGCGGTAGCGGTCCAGCAGCACCCGGCGGTCCTCGGCGAGGGTGGCCCGGTAGTCGCTGAACACCTTGCCGACGCCGCGCAGTTCGGTCTTCTTCAGCGGTTCGATCAGCGGCGGCGCGCTGATGATGCGCCGCCGGCCGTCCCGTTCCTCGGTGAGCTTGCCGAAGGCCTGCAGGCTGGTGCGGCGTCGGGCGTGCGCGAGTCCGGCCTCGAAGCGCTTGCGCTGACCGGACTTGGTCAACAGCGGCAGCAGGTCCGCGGTGTCCACCCGGGCGTACCACGCCTCCAGTTCGCCCACACCCGCCAGGTACCGCATCGCCGTCGCGTAGCCGGTCGCGGAGGCGCGGGCGGCGCGGCGCACGCGCTCCTCGTCCAGGCCGTTGTCGCGGGCGGCGACGGCGACGCTGGCGGCGAGCCGCTTGACGTCCCACTCGAAGGGGCCGGGGTAGGTCTCGTCGAAGTCGTTGACGTCGAAGAGCAGGGCGCGTTCCGGCGAGGCGTACACCCCGAAGTTCACCAGGTGTGCGTCGCCGCAGAGTTGGACGGTGAGGCCGGTGTCGGGGACGGCGCCGAGGTCGGCGGCCATCACGGCGGCGGCCCCGCGCAGGAAGGCGAAGGGACTGGCGGCCATCCGCCCGTAGCGGATCGGCAACAGCTCGGCGACCCGGCCCTCGCCCTGCCGCTCCAGCACGCCGACCGGATCCGGCCGGTCTGCGGCGGGGATCCACCGGCCGTGGTCGGCGCGGGAGACGCGGTCACGGGCTGCCCGGCCGCGGCGGCGGCGATCGGCGGGAGTGGTCATGCGGCGGCTCCGTCCGTCGGCGGGGTCCTCCCCGCAGCGGGGAGGCCGCGGGTGCCCCTCCCCGCGACGCTAGGACACGAGTGCCGGAGCGCGCAGCACACGCCCGCCGGCACTCGCCCGCCCGGGTGAAACCGGGCACGCGAGTGCCGAGCCGGCTCACTGCACCGTGAAGTCCGCCATCATCGCCATGTCCTCGTGCTCCAGGTTGTGGCAGTGCAGCATGTACGCCCCCGCGTAGTCGGTGAAGCGCACCAGCACCTCGACCGCCTCCGCCGGGCGCAGGTCCACGGTGTCCTTCCAGCCGGCGTCGTACGGGCCCGGGTCCGCGCCGTTGCGCCCGATCACCTGGAAATGGTCCAGGTGGACGTGCACGGGGTGGTGCAGGTCCGACGAGAAGCGCCAGCGCTCGACCGTCCCGAGGGCGGGCGTGGCGATGCTGTCGCCGGACCGGTAGGGCGCGCCGTTGATGGTCCAGCCGTCGCCGCGACTGCGGCGGAAGGTGAAGTCGCGGGTGGTGACGGCGGCGGACGCGTCCAGGGCCTCGACGGCGGCCAGCTTGTCCGGCACCGTCGCGTCGTCCGTCACCTGCTTCGAGGAGACGTCGAACCGCATCACCTCGGCCGTCCGGCCGCTGCCGAACCGGTTGACCAGTCGCACCTGGGTACCGGGCTCGTAGCGGGAGAAGTCGACCACGACGTCGAAACGCTCGGCGGGGGCGATCTCGATCCCGTCGTGGGCGACCGGCGCGGCGAGCAGGCCGCCGTCCGAGCCGATCTGGACGAGGGCGCCGCCACCGGCGGGCTGCGGGTCGAGTTCGAGCCGGTACAGGCGGGCGTTCGAGGCGTTGAGCAGGCGCAGCCGGTAGCGGAGGCGGTCGACGTCCAGCCGGGGCCAGGGGGCACCGTTGACGAGGATGACGTCGCCGAGCACCCCGTTGGCGTAGGCGGCGGTGACGCCGGGCTCGCCGAGCTCGGGGTCGGTGACGGGGTACTTGAAGGACCCGTCGGCGGCGAAGGACCGGTCGGCGAGCATCAGCGGCAGGTCGCGCTCGCCGCGCGGCAGCGGCAGGGCGCCGTCCTCGTCGTCCTGGACGAGGTGGAAGCCCGCCAGTCCGCGCCAGACGGCCGGCCCGGTGAAGCCCATCCGGTGGTCGTGGTACCAGAGGGTGGCGGCACGCTGCTTGCCCGGATAGGTGTAACTGCGCTCGCTGACGGCGGTGCGGCCCGCCGCGTGGCGCATGCCCGGCATGCCCGGCATCCCCTGCATGCCGGGCATGGCGTGGGCGGCGTCCGCCGACGACCCGACGGGCATCAGCAGGTCGACCGGGTAGCCGTCGCTGTCCGCCGGGGTGTGCCCGCCGTGCAGGTGGGTGACGGACGGCACCGGCAGCTCGTTGCGGTGCTTGACCACCGCCGCCCGCCCGGAGCGGGTGACCAGCGTCGGCCCCGGGAAGGTGCCGCCGTACGTCCAGGCCTCGGTCCGCACACCGGGAACGATCTCCAGCTTGGCGACCTGCTGGGTGATCTCGAAGTAGTCGGCGGTCCCGTCGGAGCGCACCGGCTGCAGCACGGCCGGCACCGGCAGCGGAGCACGGAAGGCCTCGGGCAGGTCGAGGTCACTGCTCAGCAGCCGCCCCGGGCGGCCCTCGGCGAGCAGCCGGGCGGCCGAGGGGACGGCGACCGCGGCCAGCGCGCCCGCGCCGAGGACGGAGGCGCCGATGCCCAGGAACCGGCGTCGGTTCACTTGGACACCTCCACCGGCTCGGCGGGGCGCGGCAGCCGGCCGCTGCCGTCCGGGCCGGCCCCGGGCAGCCCCGCCCGCACCGGCAGCGGCAGCCGCCAGGCACCGACCAGCGCGAACAGGATGCCGCTGACCAGCAGCACGCCGAGGGTGACGTGCACGCCGAGCGCCCTGGCGTAGCCGGCGCCGATCTGGCCGATGACCGCCACGGTGAGCAGCAGGGTGGTCCACAGCGGCCAGAGTGGACCGCGGCCGGGCCACCGGACCGCGACGGCCACCCCGAGCTGGAGCACCACGACGGTGGCCAGCGTCATCGCGTTGCCCTCGTGGTCCTTGAGGGAGTCGTAGGTGCCGTTGAGGAAGCTGCCGGCCAGCATGACCTGGAGCAGGGCCAGCAGGGCCAGCGTGGTGGCGGTGGTGCGCAGCAGGATCAGCGGCCAGCGGGGCACGGGGGCGTCAGGGGGACTGCTCATGTCGGGCTACTCTCTGCGTCGGCGGTCGGTCGGGGCGGGCGAGAGCGTAGCTGATCCGACATCACGATCAGCTCCAATAAAGGCTTTTGGGCCGTCCCGTTACCCCATTGCGCCTGCTCGTCCCGCCTTTGTCACCCGGACGAGGGACGTGCTTGAGCAGTCCTCAAGGGCACCTGTCATGAGCTTCGCTCCCCCAGGTCTCATGGGTTCCTCGCCGGGGCGCGTCATGAGGCGGGCTCATGGCGAACACCATGAGGCGGGCTCACACCCGGCCCCATGAGGCGGGCTCATGACGCACCCCCGGGAGTTCCATGAGTTCTCCTCATCGGAGGCCACATGAGCGACGTTCATGGGGCCGAGGCATGAGGCCCACTCATGAGCCGAGGCATGAGACGAACTCATGGAGCAGCGGCCCCATGAGTTCCTCTCATGGGGCCGCCTCATGAACTCCGCTCACCGCCAGCCGGTCTACTGCCGCGCCGCCGCCAGCTCCACCGGCCGGGTCCGCAGCAGGGCTCGGACCGGCAGCCCGGTCGCGCCGAGGCAGAGCAGTACGGCGCCGGCGGCCAGCGGCAGGCCGAGCATCGGCGGGACGTACGGGGAGGCGTTGGCGACGCCCCGGGTGACCGGCACCAGCGTGATCCAGGCGATCACCGCGCCGACCGCCAGCCCGGTCGCGGCCACCAGCAGCGCTTCCCAGCGCATCATGCCGCGCACCTGGCGCCGGGTGGTGCCGGCCAGTCGCAGCAGCGCGACCTCGCGGCGGCGGTCGAGCACCGTCATCACCAGGGTGTTGGCGGCGCTGACGGCGGCGAACCCGCCGAGCACGCCGGCCATCACGGTGTTGGCCCAGCCGCTGAGTTCCATGTCCTTGTCGGCCCGGGCGGCGAATCCGGCCCGGTCGGTCACGCTCGTCCCAACCGTCGTGCCCAGCCCGGCGGCCACCGCCGCCCGGTCGGCGCCCGGCGCGTCGGCGACCAGCACCTGGCTGTCCTGGTCGGCGGTGACGTGCGCGGCGACGGCCGCCCGGGGCAGCACCGCCTGGCCGACGCCGAGGCCGCGCTCGTACACGGCGACCACGAGGGGCCGTACGGCGGTGCCGTCGCCGAGCCGCAGCGGGACGCGGTCGCCGACCCCGGCGTCCAGGGCGTCGGCGAGGCCGGTGCTCAGGGCGACGGTGTCGGTGCCGCGGCCGAGGTCGGCGAGCGAGCCGGTGCGCACACCCAGGTCGAGGACCTTCGACAGCCGGGCCGGGTCGCCGTCGACGCCCAGCGCGGGGGCGGAGCTCAGCCCGCCGCCGCTCTCGACGACCAGGCCTGTGCGGAGCACGCCGACGGCGGTGTCCACGCCGGGCACCTCGGCCGCCCGCGCGGCGGTCCCGGCGGGCAGGCCCGGGCCGGTGGCACCGATCACGTGGTCGGCGGTGATGCCGGCCCGGACGTTCTCCCCGGAGGTGTGGCGCAGGGTGCTCTGCAGGACCAGCAGGGTGCCGCAGAAGGCGGTGACGAGGACGATCGGGGTGATCGCGGAGGCGAGTCGGCGGGCGTTGGCGCGGGTGTTGTCGGCGGCGAGCGAGCCGGGTGCGCCGCCGGCCCGCAGCGGGACGCCGAGCACGGTGGCGGCGATCCGGGCCACCCAGGGGCCGAGCAGGGCGACGGCCAGCATGAGGCACATGACCACGCCGAGCGCGGTCTGGGCGGCCTTCTCGCCGTCCAGGGCGGCGGCGACGCCGGCGATCGCGATGCCGCCGGCGGCGAGGAGCAGCCCGAGGACGGCGCGTACCCGGCCCGGGCGGGGCGTCTCGACGGCTGCCTCGCCGAGCGCCTGTGCGGCGCGCAGCTTGGAGGGACGGCGGGCGGCCAGGAAGCCGGCGGTGAGCGCGGCGAGGGTGCAGGTGAGGACGGCGGCGAGCATCGGCAGCGGTCCGATGTCGAGGCGGACGCCCGGGGGGACGGCGCCGCGTTCGGTCAGCTGGCCGAACCACCAGCGGGCGAGGGCGAGTCCGGGCAGTACGCCGAGCGCGGCGGCCGCCGGGGCGACCAGTACCGCCTCGGCGGCGATGGTGCGGCGGATCTGGCGCGGGGTGGCGCCGACGGCGCGCAGCAGGGCGAACTCGCGGGCGCGCTGGCCGGTGGCGAGGGCGACGGTGCTCATGACCACGAAGATCGCGGTCATGGTGGCGTAGCCGCCGAAGGTGCCGCCGATGCCCATCAGCATCGTCCGGGCCTCGCCGAGGGCGGGGTGTTCGACGGCTCCCCGGTCGTCTCCCGAGTGGACCTTCGCCGCGCCGCCGACGGCCTGGCGGACCTGTGCGGCGAGGGCGGCGGCGGTCACGCCCTCGCGGGGCTGGACGGCGATGGCGTCGATCCGCCCGG
Organism: Kitasatospora sp. NPDC048545; assembly: GCF_040651155.1. NCBI lineage: Bacteria > Bacillati > Actinomycetota > Actinomycetes > Kitasatosporales > Streptomycetaceae > Kitasatospora > Kitasatospora sp. NPDC048545. Next base: position 69,072 of record NZ_JBEZIQ010000003.1, on the reverse strand, counting down.
GGTGGCCGGAGAGGCAGTCGGCGGTGGCGTCGGCGAACCAGGCGGTGGGGCCGGTGGTCTGGGCGGCGGCGAGGCCGGAGACCCGGTAGTCGGCGGTGCCGCCGGGCGCGGTGAGCCTGAGGTTCGCGCCGGGCGCGAGGTGGGCGGCGCGCGCGGTGTCGGCGTCGAGCACCACCTCGTTCGCGCCGGGTGCGCGGCCCTCGACCAGTCGGTCGGCCGGTCCGGCGATGCCGAGGGCGGCGTGTCCCCGGCCGGTCAGGGCCGGGGTGCCGCTCGCGGCGGTGACCGGGAAGGCGGTGTCCGGCCGGGCGGCGGCGACGCCGGGCAGGGCGGTCAGCCGGCCCACCAGCGCGGCGTCCGTGCGGGCCAGCTCCGGCGTGGCCTGCTCCTGGGTCTGGGTGTCCTCGCCGACCTTCTTCCGGATCTCCACCGCCTGTTCGGCCGCGACCACCACGGGCGCGGAGGCGTACCGGACGGGTTCGAGGCGCGCGGTGAGGCCGGTCTGCAGCAGCACTCCGCAGGCCGTCACGACGGCGGCGCCGAGCAGCAGGGCGACCAGGGTGCCGACGAAGGAGGCGGGCCGGAAGCGCACCGAGGCGCGTGCGAGTCCGTTGGTCACGCCGCCGCTCCCACCGGGCGGGCGGTGAGCGCGACCATCCGGTCGGCGACGGCCTGCGGGCCGGGGTGCGGCAGGTCGTCGACGATCGCGCCACCGGCCAGGAACAGCACCCGGTCGGCGAAGGAGGCGGCCACCGGGTCGTGGGTGACCATCACGACGGTCGCGCCGAGGGAGTCCACGGCCTGCCGCAGCAGCTCCAGGACCTCGTGCGCGGTGCGGGTGTCGAGCGCCCCGGTCGGCTCGTCGGCGAACACCACGTCCGGGCGGGTGATCAGCGCGCGGGCGATCGCGACCCGCTGCTGCTGGCCGCCGGAGAGCTGGCCGGGCCGCCGCCCGGCGTGCCCGCCGAGGCCGACCCGTTCCAGCAGTTCCCGGGCCCGGGCGCGGTCCTGGCGCTCCCCGGCGAGCCGCTGCGGGAGCAGCACGTTCTGCTCGACGCTCAGCGAGGGCAGGAGGTTGAAGGACTGGAAGACGAAGCCGATCCGGCTGCGGCGCAGCTCGGTGAGCCGCTTCTCGCCGAGTGCGGTGATCTCCTCACCGCCGAGTCGGATCTCGCCGGCGTCCGGGCGGTCCAGGCCTGCCGCGCACTGCAGGAAGGTGGACTTGCCGGAGCCGGAGGGCCCCATCACGGCGGTGAAGCTGCCCGGGGCGAGCGCCAGGTCGATCCCGCGCAGCGCCTGCACCGTCCCCGCCCCGCGCCCGTAGGTGCGGCGCACGCCGCGCAGCTCGATCGCGGGGCCCGGCTGCGGTCCGGGGTGCCGGTCGGAGCCGTACGGGGCGCCGTCGTGCGCGTCGGCGGCGTACGGGTCGCCCGCGCGCTCGGCGGTCCTGCGGCGGTCGTGGCGGCGTGCCATGGAGGGCCTTCCTTCGGTTCTGCGTCGCTCGTCGTCAACGTGCTCCACGCTAGGAAGACGGCGCCCCGCGGACCATGGAGGCCACCGGCGGACCGGAGGTGGGGTTATCCCTACACCGCTTCGGCGGTGATCCCCAGGTAGGCCGCGCGCAGTTCGGCGAGCACCGGGTGCGCCGGGTCGAGGGCGGTGCCGTCGACGGCGGCCAGCGGCCGGACCCCGACGCCCGCGTTCACCGCGAAGGCGGCGACGAAGCGGCCCAGCCCGGCGGCGGGCAGGGGCGCGCGGGACTGCCGCCCCCGGTACGCGCCGGACAGCAGGGCCTCGGTGACGCCGGGCAGGCTCGGGCCCTCCGGCCAGACCAGTCCGTCCCCGTCCAGGAAGCCGACGTTCCAGGTGGCGCCCTCGGTCACCCGGCCGTCCGGGTCGACGAGCAGCACGTCGTCGTAGCCCGCGAGTTGGGCCCGTCGGCGGTGGTGCACCAGGCCGAACAGGCCGACGTGCTTCACCTCCGGCAGCTCGCGCCGGTACACCGCGGTGCGCACCCGCAGCGGGGCGGGTTCGGCCGTCGCGGCCGGGCGGGTGGTGACGAGCAGGGCGGGCACGGCGGGGGCGGCGGGGCGCTCCAGGCCGAGCGCCGGGTCGTACACGGTGACCCGGACGATCACCGGGGCGCCGTCGGCGGGCAGCACCGAGCGGATCCGCTCCCGCACCGCGGCCCGGTCCAGTTCGGCGGCGAACACCGTGCGGCAGTCCCGGACCAGCCGGTCGAGGTGCAACGTCAGGCCGCGGACCCGGCCCGCCTCGGCGCGCAGGGTGGTGAAGTGCCCGTAGTTGAGCAGCCCCAGCGCGGCCAGCCGCGCCGGGTCGGCGGGGGCGCCGTCGATCTCGATCTCAGCCATCCCCCGAGTCTGCCAGCTGCGGCGCCGGCGCCGCGGTCTGCGCAGCGGGCCTCACAGTGGGCTGCACCCGGTCCTGCGCGGGGGACCGCACCGTGTCCTGCGCGGGCCCCTGCGGCGCGGGGACCGGCGCCCCGCGGTACGGGGAGGGCCCCGGCCGGCAGGCGGTCCGCTCGAAGTCCTCCATCCGGTACGCCAGCCCCTCCGGTTCACCGCCGTCCGACCAGCGCCACGCCTCCGCCCACCACTGCGGGCCGCGCACCAGCGGGAAGCCCGCGAGCGCCAGGTGCAGGGCCAGCGTCGAGCGCGCGTAGTCGTGCACCCAGCCGTCGGCGCCCCGGTAGTCGGCGGTCTCGTCCAGGCGCAGCCAGCGGCCCTCGCGGCCGGCGGTCAGTATCGGCACCCAGCCGTGCAGCCGGTCGGCGACCAGCAGGAGCAGCCGCCCGTCCACCTCGCGCACCCGGTAGGAGGGGAGTTGGGGCATCCGCGCCAGCGCGAGCGAGCGCTTCCAGCCGACCACCCACAGCCCGCGGCGCAGGTAGTAGCGGACCGCCGGCCGCCAGGTCCAGTGCGCCTCCAGGCGGAACCCGGGCAGGCCCTCGGCGGTGGCCGCCGCGTACACCTCGTCCAGTGCGGCGGCGGCCAGTCCGCGTCCGCGCGCGGCCGGGCTCACGTAGAGGGAGGAGACGGCGAGTTGGCCCGGGCCCCTGGTCCAGTTGTCCACCGCGACGGTGCCCGCCACGGCGCCGTCGTCACCGTGGATCCAGTACCGGCGGCGGTACAGCTCCCCGCCGGGCCACTCCCGGCCGCTCTCGCCCAGCCGCTCTCGCCAGCCTCGCTCCGTCGGCGGCGCCAGACCGTCCGGCTCCACCAGCTCGCCCAGCTCGCCCTCGACCAGGGACGCCAAGTCCCAGCGCGCGAACCGCCGTTCTTCCCCTTCGTCGACCGCCCCCAGCCGCGGACCCGCCGCCAGCCGGTCCTGCGCCCGCTCCACCGCCGCATCCCACGACCTCACCACGGCGCCACCCTAACCGGGACCGGAGACATTCCGTAATTCAGTGGACACCGAACGTCAGGTCGGATACGAATACGGCTGTCCGATCAGCCCGGTTCCCACCGGCTTGTCCGGGAGGTTCCGTTCAGGAGGGAGATCCCCATGCGCGGCATCTTCGTACGCGCCGTCGCCGGGGCGGCGCGCGCCCTGACCGACGGCCTGACGCGGCTTCGGCGCCTCGTCCGCCTCGTCGGACACGCGGTGCCCGACGGGTATGCCGGGCGCGGCGGCGTCGGATGCGTCAGGCACGACGGGCACGGTCCGCCGCCGGGAGGGCCGGGTCAACGCCACGGCCGCGACCACCAGGGCGCCGCCGGCCAGGGCATTCCAGCCGACCGGCTCCGCGAGGAACAGCGCGCCGATCGCGGTGGACCACAGCGGCATCACGTAGGTGACGGACGAGGCCGCGGTGGTGCCCGCGGTCCGGACGAGGCCGAGGTTGAGCAGGTACGCGAAGCCGGTGCCGACCATGCCGAACACCAGCAGGGCGGCGGCGGGGCCGGCCCCAGGCCAGTGCGGGGCTCCCGCGGCGAGCGGCGCGATCACGGCCAACTCCGCGGCGGCGCAGCCGATCTGGAGGGCGGAGAGGGTGGTGATGGACTCCGGACGGCCGGACAGGAAGCGCCGCAGGTAGGCGAAGCCCGCCCCGTAGCAGCAGGCGGCGGCCAGGCAGGCGAGCCCGCCGGCGGCCTCGCCGGGGCCGACGCCGTGCCAGACCCCGAGCACGGTGAGCACCCCGACGAACCCCAGCGCGAGGCCGAGCAGCCGGCGGGCGCCCGGGCGGCGTTCCTCGGGGACGGTGAGCACCGCGAACACCAGGGTGAACAGCGGTGTGGTCGCGTTGATCACCCCGGCGAGCACCGAGCTGACCCTGGTCTCGCCGAACGGGAACAGGATGAACGGCACGGTGTTGAGCAACACCGCGACCACCGCCGAGTGCCCCCACAGCGCACGGTCACGCGGGATCCGCTCACCGCGCAGCACCAGGACGACGCCCAGCGTGACCGCGCCCAGCAGGCACCGCCACAGCGCCACCCAGACCGGCGGCACCCCCGCATCGACCGCCACCTTGATCAGGGCGAAGCTCGCACCCCAGATCCCCGACAGTGCCGCAAAGGCCGGCAGCCATCGTCGCACCGCAACCACCCCCGTATTCCTCCGGTGTTCCCTGCTGGACAGAGGGTGGCCCGGCGTCCGAGCATGAGTCCAACAAGTGGCACTCCGACATGGATGAGGAAGTCTCATGCCCCCAGGTCACACGCCCCAGGACGCCCGATGACCACGGAGGTCAACCTGGCCCAGCTCAGGGCACTGGTCGCGGTCGCCGACACCGGCGGCTTCGGCGCGGCCGCCGACGAACTGGGCATCAGCCAGTCCGCCGTCTCGCACGCCGTCGGCGCCCTGGAGCGGGTCCTCGGCGCCCCTGTCCTGATGCGCGGGGTGCCCTGTCGGCCGACCCCGCTGGGCGAACAGGTCCTGCCGCACGCCCGAACCGCCGTCGCCTCCGCCGCCGCCGTGCGCACCGTCGCGACCCGGCACACGGGCGGCCTGACCGGTACCGTCCGGCTGGCCGCGCCGACCACCGTGTGCCAAGCGCTGCTGCCCGGGCTGCTGCGAGACTGGAAGGCCGCATACCCGGAGGTCACCGTCCGGGTCTTCGAGGGCGAGGACGCCGAGCTGCCCGCCTGGCTGGAGGCCGGCACCGTGGACGCCGCCGTCCTGGTGGACGCCGGGCCGCCGCTGCCCGGGGCGGTCGTGCTCGGCGCGGACTCGATGCACGCACTGCTGCGCCGCGACCATCCGCTCGCCGGCCAGGAGAGCATCCACGTCGCCGAGTTGGAGGACGACGACTTCCTGCTTTCCGAGGGCGGCTGCGAGCGCCACATCCGGGAGGCCTACCGGCGGGCCGGCACCCGCTTCGCTCCCCGGCACCGGATCCGCGACCTCAACACCCTGATCGGCATGGTGCACGCCGGGGTCGGTGTCTCGGTGATGCCCGCGCTCGCCCTTCCGATGCTCCCGGCCGACTGCGTGCTGGTCCCGATCCGGCCCGCCGTGCATCGGACCCTCACGCTCACCGGCCCGGCCGGGCGGCCGTGGTCCCCGGTGGTCAGCGGGCTGCTCGTGGGAGTGGGGGCGATGACGAAGGGCAGGGCCCTGGCCGCGGCACCGGCCTGAGTGGAGTTTTTCGGCGCCGGGAGCGGAGTCGGTGGAACTTCCCGTCGGTCCGGCCGGCAGTGACTGGTCGGCGCGCCCGTACGGCCGGAGGGTGACGGCATTCCGGCCGTACACCCGAGGGAGGACCCGTTGTCCGCACACCCGCCGCGCCCGCCGTCCGCACCGTCCACGCAGCCGACGGCCACGCCGGCCACGGCCGTGCGCCCCACTGCCGTACGGGAGAAGGCCGCGCGGGCGAAGGTCGAGCAGTCATCGCCCGCTCCGCCGACCCCCGCGCACCCACGCCGCTGGTGGGCGCTGTGCGCGCTGCTCACCGCCGAGGCGATGAACCTGTTGGACGCGACGATCGTGCAGGTCGCCGCGCCGCGCATGCGCGCCGACCTCGGCGGCCCGACCGCCGCCGTGCCGTGGCTCACCACCGCGTACACCCTGCCGTTCGCCGTCCTCCTGCTCACCGGCGGGCGGCTCGGCGACCGGGTCGGGCGGCGGCGAGTGTTCCGGATCGGGGTCGCAGGCTTCCTGCTCGCCTCACTGGCCTGTGCCTGCGCGCCCACGCTCGGCGCGCTGCTCGCCTTCCGGGCCGTCCAGGGCGCGGCGGCCGCCGTGATCGTGCCGCAGACCGTCGGCCTGATCAAGGCCATGTTCCGGGGCTCGGAGACGGCTCGGGCGCTCGGCGCCATCGGTCCGGTGATGGGGCTGGCGGCGGTCGCCGGCCCGGTACTGGGCGGGATCCTCACCCACGCCGACCTGTTCGGCTCCTCCTGGCGCGCCGTCTTCCTCGTCAACCTCCCGCTCTCACTCGCCGTCCTCGCCCTCGCCCCGCTGCTCACCGAGGACCGCGCCCCTCGCCGCCCCGGCCTCGACCCGGTCGGCAGCGCGCTCGCGGCGCTCGCCACCGGGCTGGTCGTCCTGCCACTGCTCGCCACCGGGAACGCGCCGACGGTGTGGCCGGCCGTCGGAACGGTCGCCGGCGTGGTCGCCGCCGCGGCCTTCGCCGTCCACCAACGGCGCGGGGCCCGGCGCGGCCGCGACACCCTGGTCGAGCCCAGCCTGTTCGCCGCTCCGAGGTTCCCGGCCGCGCTGGTCACCCTCGCGCTCGCCTTCGCGGCCACCACGGGACTCGGCCTGGTCGTCGTCCTGCAGCTCCAAATCGGCAGCGGCGCCGACGCGCTGGCCTCCGGCCTGGCCCTGCTGCCGATGTCCGCCGGACTCGCCGTCGGCTCGCTGTGGGCAGGGTCGTCGCTGGTCCGGCGGTACGGACCGCGGGTGATGCCCGCCGGGGTGGCCGCCATGGCGGTCGGCATGGTGGCCGCCGCCGGCGCCTACCGGACGGGCCAACGACCCGAGGCACTGCCGTACGCGCTCGCCGTGGTCGGGCTCGGCCACGGGCTGTTCACGCCCGCCTTCTTCACCACCGCGCTGAAGCCGCTGCGACCGCAGGAGACCGGTTCGGCGGCGGGCCTGCTCAACGCCGTCCAGCAGCTCGGCTCCACGCTCGGCGTCGCGGTGCTCGGCCGGATCTACCTGGCCGCCCCGGACACCGCCGGGGCGCAGCACGCCTGCTGGGTGGCGGTCGGCGTGCTGGCGGCCGTCGCCGTGGCGGGACACCTGATGAGCGACGCTCACGGCGCCCGCACCGGTCCCCCCGTCCACGCGGCAGAATCGGACGGTGAGTCCGACCACCGGGAACCCTCGCATGCTCGATGACCTCGACCGCGCGCTCGTCCACGCCCTGCGCGTCGACGGGCGCGCCCCGTTCAACCGCATCGCCGCCGTCCTCGACGTCTCCCCGCAGACCGTCGCGCGCCGCTACCGACGGCTGCGGGCCGAGGCCGGCCTGAGAGTGGTCGGCCTCGCCGACCCACACCGGGCCGGGCGGGCCCAGTGGCTGCTCCGTCTCACCGCCGGACCGCACACCGCCCAGAACCTCGCCCAGGCACTGGTCCGGCGGACCGACACCGCCTGGGTGAAGCTCACCTCCGGCGGCACCGAGATCACCGCCATCGTCGACACCGGCCCGGGCCCCGACGGCCACAGCCTGCTGCTGCGCGACATCCCCCGCACCGCCGCCGTCACCGACGTCTCCGCCCACTGCCTGCTGCACACCTACCGGGGCGGCCCGACCGCCTGGCCGGTCAGCACCGAGGCGCTCAGCGAGGAACAGCAGGACAGGCTCCGCCCCACCGCCGCAGGTCCACCGTCCGGCGGCCTCGACCCCGCCGACCTGACCCTGCTCGGCGCACTGCACCGGGACGGCCGCACACCCCTCGGAGACCTCGCCGCCGCCACCGGCCGCACCCCGGCCACCGTCGCCCGCCGGCTCGCCGAACTCCGCTCCGACGGAACCGTGTTCCTCGACGTGGAACTCGACGCCCGGCTCCTCGGCGCGGACATGCAGGCACTGCTCTGGATCGGGGTCGCCCCCGCCCACCTCGACCGCGTCGGCCGTGCCCTCGCCACCCACCGCGAACTCGCCTTCGTCGCCGCCACCACCGGCCCCAGCAACCTCGCCGCCCTCGCCCTGTGTACCGACCCGGCCGACCTCCACCGGTACGTGACCGAGCGGCTGGGCGCCGTCACGGAGATCACCGCCCTGGAGTCCGCCCCCGTCCTCCGCACCCTCAAGTCCGCCGGTCCGGTCCCGGCGCCATCGGGACACGGGCGGCCCTGACCGGGGTCACGGCCCTGACCGGGGTCACGGCCCTGCACGGGGTCACCGCGGGCCCCGGGGCCGCCCCCGGCCCTGCCCCGAACCCACCTCCGCCGCCGTGCGACGCAGCGCCACGACCGCAACGATCGAACAGGGAAAGGCAGCCGACAAGAAGGCCGCCGTTGATCATCGTGAGTTGTGTCAGCAAACGAAGATCAGGCGGTGGCCGCAGGCCACAGCGCAGTACCTGCCCATTGGCGGTCGATGTTCGACCAGGCGCCGAGTCGCATTGCGGGCCGGTTCGCCCGGGTCGAACCCCGCCTTCGGGCACGGGCGCTGGTACTGGGCCTGCTGTCCGACCTACCGAGGAAGAACTGCTGGACCCTGGCCGAGCACCCGGGTGACGCCACCCCGGACGGCATGCAGCACCTGCTGCACCGTGCGCAGTGGGACGCCTACGCGGTCCGCGACGACGTACGCGCCTACGTGGTCGAGCACCTGCACGACCCCGACGCCGTGCTCGTGATCGACGAGACCGGCGACCTGAAGAAGAGCACCGCGACCGTGGGCGTGCAGCGCCAATACACCGGCACTGCGGGCCGGATCGAGCACTCCCAGGTCGCCGTCTACCCGGTCTACTCCGCCGCCTGCGAGCACGCCGCGATCGACCGGCACCTGCAACGAGATCCAGCACCTGTTCACCACATTGATCGCGGGACGAGTCCACGACTTCCGGCATCGGCTCCGCTGGGTCACAGTGGCGGCGCCGACACCAAGCCCGAGCCCGTGACGGCCACCACCGGCGGCAAGCAGCTCTGCAGCCATGACGATCAAGCCCTGCGACCGGAGGTGACTACGCCGGAAAGTCCTGGCCCATCGCCCGCAGGACGTCGGCGAGCCACACCAGGTGGTATCCCAGAGCACGATCCTGGTCGGCAGGCAGATCCCTCAGATGCTGCCAGGACTCCGAGAGCTGCCCGATCGTCAGGGCTCCCGGCTCCATGGCGACGTCGTACAGCTCGTCCGAGGGGATGGACCAGAAGTAGTCCTTGTCCAGGGCGACGGTATCGCCCGCCACGGCAGTTTCCACATGGCTCAGCAGCACGTCGAACGACCTGCGCAGCTCAGCGAGGGACACGTACAGGGGCTCACCAGTCATGAGCACCATCATGAAGGACCGACAAGATCACGATCTACTGTTGGAGTACCAGGCGGCAGGACCGCCATCACGCGCAGCGCGGAGGCGAAGTCGCGGCGCGCGCGGAGCTTGGTGAGGGCGGATCAGGCGAACACCGCCGCGATCACGGCATGGCAGCCGAGCCACAGGTATGCGGTCATGACTCCCCCTCGCGCCGGCGCTCCCACCGACGCAGGGCGGGGGCACCGGCGGCCCCGGGTCGGCCGGCCGGTTCGGTCTGCGGACCGGTACGGGCCAGCCACCGCCGCCGACGTAGGTGACGCAGGACGACTTGACCGCACAGGCCCAGGAGCAGCACTCCGTGACGTACGGGTTTTCGCCGCTGCAGTGCGTGGTGGTGCCGGTCGGGCAGGCGCAGTACGCGTCCGCGACGTTCGTCTTGGGGCCGTCGGAAACCACGCGGTCGACCAGGTCGGGAACCGCCTGAGCCATTTGTTCCTCCGCCCGGGAGGGTGGATCGGAGAGACCGTGCACTTACTCACGAGATCTCGCGGGCCGAAAAGCTGACCGACCGTTCGCGAACATGCCCAGACCAACGTCGAAAGCCGCCAACGGTCTGGAATTCGGAATCAGAGGCTCCCGTTCCCCGGGGTTCACACTTCCCCTCCGCCGGGTCTTGACCCGACCTCCGGAACAGGTCTATACCAGTGGGAGCTCATGGCAACCACCCCACGCCCCTGGGCAGTTCACCCTGCCGACGCGCCACCCCCACCTCCGGCGCGAACAGGCACTTCCCCCACTGCCGTTTCCTGGAAGGCTTCCGATGGAACGCGCCATTCCCCCACACCCCGCCCGCCCGGAACACCCCGCCCGCCCGGAACACCCTGCCCACCCGGAACTCCCCGCCGGCCCGGAGCAGTTCACCGGCTCGGAGCAGCGCGTCGGGCCACCCGTCGGCTCATCCTCCGCGCCCGCCCGGCACCGGCGCAGGCACCGCCCCGGCCGGGCCGCCCTCGCCGCGACCGGCGTGCTCGGTCTGCTGGCCGGAGGCCTCGCCGCACTCGCCGGCTCCGGCTCCGCCGCCGCGGACACCGCCGCCGCCACCGCCGCGGCCGGTCTGGGCAGCAACTGGTACGCCTCGGCCCCGTACCTGATGCCCGAGGACAACAGCCCGCCGGACGCCGCCGCCGTCATGGACGCCACCGGCCAGAAGGCCTTCCAGCTGGCGTTCATCCTGGCCCAGGGCAACAGCTGCTCCCCCGCCTGGGGCGGCACCTCCTCGATCGACAGCGACACCACCATGCCGAACGTGATCCAGACGATCCGCGGCAAGGGCGGGGACGTCTCGGTGTCGGTCGGCGGGTACGGCGGCACCAAGCTGGGCCAGGTCTGCGGCACGCCGGAAGCGACCGCCGCCGGCTACCAGAAGGTGATCACCAAGTACCAGCTGAAGGCGATCGACTTCGACCTGGAGGAGCCGGAGTACGAGAACACCGCGGCCATCCACAACGAGATCGGCGCGGCGCGGATCCTGCAGCAGAACAACCCGGGCCTGTACGTCTCGATCACCACCGCCGGTACCAACGCGGGCACCGGCTGGTTCGGCACCCAGATGCTCAACGAGGCCAAGTCCCAGGGCTTCACGCCGAACAACTACTCGATCATGCCGTTCGACGGCGGCTTCAACGGCGCGGCGGCGCAGACCGACGCGCTGGTGAAGTTCAACCGGATCCTGCAGACGACCTTCGGCTGGAGCGAGGCCACCGCCTACGCCCACGAGGGCGTGTCGATGATGAACGGCCGCACCGACGCCGCCGAGTACTTCCGCCAGGCCGACTTCCAGGCCGTCCTGGACTTCGCCACCGCGCACGGCCTGGCCCGGTACACCTACTGGTCGGTCAACCGCGACCGGCAGTGCCAGGGCCCGGTGGACCCGGGGCTGTCCGGCTCCTGCTCCAGCGTGGCGCAGAACGACTGGGACTTCACCAAGTACACGGTGAAGTTCGCCGGAGCGACGCCGCCCACCACCCCACCCACCACCCCGCCGACGACTCCCCCGACCACGCCGCCGACCAGCCCGGGCACCCCCGGCACCTGCACCGCCCCGGCCTGGAGCGCGGGCACCACCTACAACGGCGGCGCCAAGGTGTCGTACAACGGGCACGACTACCACGCCAAGTGGTGGACGTTGAACGAGGTGCCGAGCGCCAGCGGCCAGTGGGGCGTCTGGGCCGACGACGGCCCCTGCTGACGCGGGACCGCACGGCCGGGCCGGGGTCGGCCGACCGCCCGGCGTGACCGGCCCGGCGCGACCGGACACGAGTGGGCCCCGGGGTGCGTACGCGCTCCGGGGCCCCACCCTGCGGTTCCGGCGCCCGCGACCCGACCGGGTCACCCGGCATCCTTCCCGGCGCCGCCCGTCACCCCGACGCGGTGAACCGCTCCCGCAGCTCCGCCAGCACCTGAGCCGCCTCCGGCAGCCCGGCCGCCTCGCAGCCCGCGATGCCGGCCGTCAGCCGGGCCACCGCCGCCGCGGTGCGGCCGAGGTCGCTGCCCTCGATCAGGGCGGCCAGCCGGACCGACTCCGCCCGCGGCGCCCCGGCCCGATCGCCGCCCTGCCCGTACGCCTCGACGGCCCGCTCGACCTCCGCGAGCGCCTCCTCGTACCGCTCGGCGACGGCCAGGCAGCGCGCCCGCTCGTAGTGCGAACCGCCGCGCAGGTACCAGGTGTTGTACTCCTGACCGCGCTCGTCGGCGGTCGCGCCGACCGCGTCCGCCTCGGCCACCAGCGCCAGTGCGGCGGACAGGCCGTCCGCCCCCTCCGCGCGTATCGTGATCCGCGCCAACTCCCGCAGCGTGGCGGCCATCTGGTCGACCTGCGGAGCCTTGGCATGGGCCTCGCGGGCCCGTCCGAGGGCCGCCTCGGCGGCTTCGTGGCGGTCCGCCTGGGCAAGCGCCAGGGTGGCCTCGCAGGCGACCATGGTGTGGGTCTCCTGGTCCTCCCAGTCGGCCACCAGGTCGGCCAGCCGCAGGTACTCCTCGGCGGCGTCCCGGTACTCCTCCAGTTCGGCCAGGCCCCGGGCGAGGTCCAGCCGGGTCTGGGCGAGCATCCGGACGTCCAGCCCGGCCGCCGACGCGTCCAGCAGCACCGACTCCAGGACGGCGACCGCGTCCGCCGCCCGGCCGGTGTCGCGCAGCACGTCGGCCAGCTGCAGCCGCACCTGCGCGGCCTCCTCGACGGCCTCCGCACCCTTGCGGTCGTAGCGCGCGGCCGCCTCCGACAGTGCGCGGACCGCGCCCCCGAGGTCGCCCACCTGCAGACAGGAGTGGCCGAGCATCATGTACGTCGGCGCGTACGGATAGGAGTCCTCGCCCCAGCGCGCGGCCTCGGCCAGCGCCCGGTGGAACACCTCGACGGCCTGGCCGGGCTCGCGGCCCTGCAGCAGCACCTGGCCCAGCAGGCCGAGCACCCGCGGGGTGTGCCAGGGCAGTTCGGCCGCGTCCAACTGGGCCAGCACCTCGCGCAGTTCGTCGGCCGCCTCGGCCAATCTGCCCTGCCGGGCGGCGGCGTCGGCGGTGTACTGCCGGGAGGTGGCGGCGCGACGGGCGGAGCCCAGCTCGACGGCACTCCGGTGGTAGCCGCCGACGGCCGCCTCGAAACGCGCGGCGGTCTCGGCGGAGGGCTCGGGCAGCGCCTCGACCAGGTCGTGGTGGGCCGCGTAGGCGCGGGTCTGCAGCACGATCAGGTAGTCGTCGTCGGTCAGCTCGCCCGTCGCCCGCAGCTCCTCGGCCCGGGCCAGCGCCGCGTCCAACGCCGCCCAGTCGGCCGTCCGGCCCCCGCTCCCGCCGGCGCCGACGGCGGCCCCCGCATCCGCGCCACCGGCGTCCGCAGCGCCGGCATCCGCCGCACCGGCCGCGTCACCGGCCGTGTCACCGGCTGCGCCACCGGCCGCCCCGTCAACCGCCGCACGACCCGGTTCCTGGTCGAGTTCGACGATCAGCGTCCGGGTGCGCACCATCAACGCGGGCCCGGGCATCCCCGCCGCCTCGAACAGCTCCGCGGCGGCCAGCAGCCCGGCCTTGCCCTCGGCGTGCGCGTCGCGCTGCAGCGCGTCGTGGGCGCGCTGCTCGGCGAGTTCCGCGCGCAGCCGCTCGGGGCTGCCGACCGCCGTGTCCTCGGGGTGGGCGAAGTCCGCGGCGGCGACGCGCTCGGCGATCCGCTTCCAGAGCCGGTCGGAGTCCGGGTGCCCGAGGGCTTCCAGTTCACGGGCCCGGACCACGAGGGCGGTGAAGTCCTCCGGTTCCGCCTCGACCGTCCGGCGCGGCGCGGGCGCGACGGCCGGGGCCGCGGACAGCTCGGGCGCGGCGGCGGCGCGCACGCCCAGGGCCAACGGCTCGTCCAGCAGCGGCTCGACGGCCAGCCGCGCGCGCCGCGCGGCGCCGACCGCGTCGGTGCCGTTGCGGGCGTCGAAGCGGGCGGCCAGCGCGTCCGCCTCGGCGCGCAGGTGGGCAAGCAGGGTGTCCACCGTCCAGGCGGTGCCGGCCGGGCCACTGACCGCGAGGTCGCCGTGGCCCGCCCTCGCCAGGCCGGCGATCAGCACCTCGACACCGGTCAGGAAGTCCAGCCGGGAGGCGGCCTCGCCGGTGACGGCGAACAGGTCGCGGTTCTCGGCGAGCAGTTCCAGGCCGCGCGGCTCGTTGCCGGACAGCGCGCAGAACTCGATGTGCCGGGCGACGGAGGACAGCATCGAGGACTTGCCGCGCGCGAACCGGTAGCCGGTGAGGTGCGCGGAGCGGGCCTCGTCCGGCCGGCCCCGGCGCAGCAGCGGCAGCAGGGCGACCGACTGGCTCAGGTAGGGCTCCAGCTCGCAGGTGCTGCGGCCGGTCAGCACCGGGGCCAGCACCTCCAGCGCGCGGGCGTCGTCGCCGAGTTCGAGGGCGTGCCGGGCGCGGGCGCGGGTCTCGCAGGCGTGGCAGTCGCTCATCTCGGAGCGCGGACGGCCCGCCCACAGCTCGTACGCCTCCTGGATGCCGACGCCGGTGAGGCCGGCCAGGTGGTAGCGCTCGGCGTAGTACGGCTGGAGGCCGTAGCCGGCCGCTCGGTAGCGGTCGCGCAGTTCGGTGAGCCAGCGCTCGACGGCCACCAGCGGCACGTCCGGGTTCTGCCGCAGCGAGCCGGCCACCCACTTGAAGCGCCAGAACACCTGGTGGCGGGCCCAGTCGCCGAAGCCGTCCGGGTCCTTGTCCCAGAGCCCCAGCACGCGCGCGAACACGACCGGGATCTTGTTGCGCTCGCCGTCGTACTCGTAGGCCTCCATCAGTTCGAGCAGGGCCATCGAGCGGACCTTGGTCTCGTCGAACTGCTCGGCGGCGTCGACGAGTTCCTCGGCGGTGACGGTCCGGGAGCGGCCGTACGGACGGGAGTCGTTCTCGTGCAACGCGGCCATCACCGCGTCGGGGGTGTCCAGCATCACGCCTCCTGCTCGCCGTCGCGGTCCGGGCCGCCCGCCTCGCCCGCTCCACTTGCTCCACCGGCTCCACCGGCTCCACCGGCTCCACCGAGCTCGTGGCCGAGCATGGCGTGGTCGAGCAGGCTGATGAACGAACGGTTGAGCAACGCGGACTCGCTGGCCTTGAGCGGACGGCGGGTCATCAGCACGGCCTGCCCGTACAGCGCCTCGACGGCGGTGACGGCCAACTCGCGGTTGGTCACGGTCGCCGCGCGGCGCACCAGCGGGTTGAGGTGGTTGAGCACCAGCTGGGCGCGGGGCACCTCGGCGCGCAGCGAACCGAGGATGTCCGCCCACAACCCGTCCGCCTCGTCCGCGAGTTGGGCGCGGGTCCGTTCGTGCCGGGCCTCCCGGTTGTCGAGCAGCAGGGCGGGCGCGTTGGTCGGGTGGAAGCTGCGCAGGGCGACGTCGCAGTCGAACCGGCCGACCACCTCGCGGGCGATCGCGAGGAAGGCGTTGGCGGCCAGCTCGGCGGCCGGGTCGACGGTGTCCAGGTGCGCGGTGACGGTGCCCGGGTCGAGGTCGGACACCGAGACGCCGGAACGGATCTCGGGCAGCCGGTGCACCAGGTCGCGGTCGTAGGTGTAGCCGCCGTTGACCACGCCGAGGCCGGCCGCGCCGGCGATCGGGGCGACCTGGCGGAACTCCTCGACCGTACGGGCCACCAGCACCACCGGGTGGCTGCGGGCGAACTCGTCCAGGGTGACGTTGCCGTCGGTGGTCTCGAACGGTAGCCAGGGCAGCATCATCCGCAGCAACTCGTCATCGTAGCGCGCGAGTTCCTTGACCGCCAGGTGATGGACGGACAGGAAGCGGTGCAGCAGCGCCGGGTCGCTCGCGGACAGGCCGGTCAGCCAGTCGCGGATCCGGGCACCGAGCGCGTCCCGGACGGCGGCCAGCGTCTCGTCGGCGTACAGGCCCTCGCGGGAGGCGGTGGGGCGCAGCCCGTCGGTGTCGACGACGCAGCGGACGAAGAAGGCCCAGTCCGGCAGCAGTTCGTCGGCCTGGTCGGACAGCAGCATGCCCTTGAGGTGCACCCGGTGGCCGTTGCGCCGCGACGGCGGGGCCGCGTCCGGCAGCACGTACGCGACGCCGCGCAGGCCGACCAGTGGCAGGTCCAGCTCGATGGTGTCGAGCGGGGTGAAGTCGAAGGTGGCGCGGCAGTACTCGCCGAGCGCGTCGCGCTTGGCGAGCGGGGAGGCGTGGCGCTCGGCCCACGGCGGGGTACGGTTGACCCGGTGCTCGGTGCCGCCCGCGTCGATCACGGTGACGTCGTGGCGCAGCAGGCTGCCGAACTCCCGGGCGAGGGTGAGCACCCGGCCGGGGCGGGTCCACTCGACGGCGTCGGCTCGCGGGGCCAGGGTGACGGTGGTGCCCGGCTCGGGCTTGGCGGCGGCGGGCAGGGTGCGGATGGTGTAGCTGCCGTCGGAGCTGCCGCGCCATTCGATCACCGGGGCGTCCGGCGTGGCGGCGGAGCGGGTGACCACGGTGATCTCGTCGGCGACCACGAAGCAGGCGAGCAGGCCGATGCCGAACTGGCCGATGAAGTCGCCGCGGGCCCTGGCCAGTCCGTCGCCGTCGAGCCGGCCGTCGGCGTCGCGCTTGGAGCTGCGGCCGATGGTGGCGAGGAAGGTGTGGACGTCCTTCTCGGTCAGGCCGACGCCGGTGTCGGTGACGGACAGCTCGTCGTCGACGCGGACGGTGATCCGGGCCGGTGCCGCGGGGTCGAGGGCGCGGCGGGCGGAGATCGCGTCCACCGCGTTCTGCAGCAGTTCGCGCAGGTAGACCCGCGGGCTGGAGTAGAGGTGGTGGGAGAGCAGGTCCACCAGGCCGCGCAGGTCCACCTGGAAGGTGTGCGCACTCGTCGGGTTGTCGGTCGGGGACACCGGAGGCTCTTTCGATCGCGGGGCGGGTGGCGGTCAGGGGACGCGGCTCGGCGTCAGGGGACGCTCGGGGACGGTCGGGGTCAGGGGACGGTCGGGGGTGGTCGGGTCAGGGAACGGCCGGCGTCACGGGAGGGTCGGGGCCGGGGGCGGGGCGATGCCAGGAATCGGCCGGCGTCAGGGAACGGCCGGCGTCAGTACGCGGCGCAGCGGTCGCGGTGGGCGCGGAAGGTCCTGACCGGGTCCCCCGACAGGTAGTGCCAGGGCGACTCGGTGACGGCCCCGTCCAGCGCGTCGAACAGCAGCCGGGCGGTCTTGCGCTGGTCGGCCAGCGAGAAGGCCATCGCAAAGGTGTTGAAGGTGCCCTGCCAGCCGCGCACCGGTTCGAAGTCCGGGTGCAGCACGGAACGGAAGGCGGCCTCCTGCAACTCGGCCAGCACGGTCGGGCTGGTCAGGTACGCGTGGTCCTCGCCGTCCGGGAGGTCCAGCCAGTGCTCCAGGTGCGCGAGCGCCACCAGCTCGCCGAGGTGGCTGCCCTCGGGCGCGGCCAGCATCGCCGAGCGGGCGAAGCCGTGCATCTCCTCGTGCGAGCCGCCCCACTTGGCGCACAGCTGCTGCAGCCGCTGGCGGTGGGAGCCGCCGTGTTCGGGCGAGCGGCGGACGGCGGCCTCGAAGCGGCAGGTGGCGACCTCCGGACCGAGCGAGGCACCGCGGGCGCTGACCTGCAGGAAGTACCAGGGGGCAAGCCAGGCCGGCTCGCGCTCGGCCACTTCCAGCAACTGCTCCTCGGCGGTGTCCAGCCGCTGCCGGAACACCTTCCACTGCTCCTCGGTGACGTTCTTGGCCCGGGCACCCGTGCGCGCCTCCCAGGCCCAGGTGATCTGCCGGGCGCCGGAGAGCAGCAGCGCCACCGTGTCGTCCGGGGTGTCGTCCAGGACCCGGCCGGTCCACACCTCGACCCCGGGCACGTCGGCGATCACCCCGGCGAGGTAGGTCAGTTCGGCGCCGTCCTCGACGGCGGACAGCACGGGGCGCAGCGCGGCCCAGTCCCCGGCCGCGGCCTGCGCGAGCACCAGGCGCACGGCCGCGTCCCCGAACGTCGGGTCGAGCCGCGGCTCGGCACCGCGGGACGCCGCGGGCGCCCCGGTGGAGCGACGGCCGAACCCGAACCCGCGCCACCCGGCCCGGTCCTGCGCGCCCTCCCCGCCGGAGCGGCGTCGGAACAGCGGCATGTGGTGGCCCCCTCGAACGTCATCGGCATCTTTCGCATGGCCGTACCGCAGCCACTCCAGATGGAGTACATATCACGCCCGACTGACATCCGTTTCCCCAGCCCAGCGCCCTCCGGGCCGGAAGCGGAGCGGAGCCCGTCCGGGAACGGAGCAGAGCGGAGCCGGAAGCGGAGCGCAGCCGGGAACAGGACCGGAACCGGGCACGGAGCGCAACCGCACCCGAACCGGCACCAGCGGGCATCAAGGGTGACATCTTGCTGCCTGACAGCGATCTGCCACCGTCTCTCGCACCGCACCGCACCGACGATCCGTCACCCTTGGTACCGTGCACGCCATCCGTTTCCACCTGCGCGCCCCCTACGGCCCCCGCAGCACCGACCAGCCGGCCCCCGAGTCCGTGCGGGACGGGCTGGAGCGCGGGCTGCGCGGTCCGGTCCGGGTCGAGCACGCCCGGATCGTGGCCGGGCCCGGCACCGTGGACGCGGTGGTCTTCACCCTCGCCGACGACCTGATCACCGCCGAGGCCGCCCTGACCGCGACCTGCGCCGAACTGGTGGGCACGGACGGCCCGCTGCCCGGCTGGCGGGTGGCCCACTGCGGGTTGGACACCTGGCTCACGCTCGGACCGTACGAACCCAGCCACCGCTGACGGACGGACGGCCGCACCGCCGGCGCCCCGTCAGCAGCACCCGCCACCCGGACTCAGGCCGGCCCCGGCCCGGCATCCGGCGTCCGGCCCGCCTGCGCCTGCTCGATCCGCTGGACCAGCATCACCGCGAACCGCCGCGTCGCGGCCACGTCCACCGGGCCGCCCTCGGTGGTCACGCTCGCCACCACGGTGCCCGAGCGCACCACGATGCCGACGCCCTCGCCCTCGGCCAGCGGCCCCTGGAAGGCCTGGCTCTCGCTGCCCAGCACCGGGGTGTCGAGCTTCTTGAACGGCCCGGCGGCGTACGAGGTGTACGTCTCCTTCAGCCGGTTCTTCGCCGCGTCCCGGCTGGGCAGGGTCTCCACGATGAAGCGGGTGACCACGTCGCCCGAGGAGAACCGGACCGACGCGCTGAGCGGCTTGCCCGTGCAGGGCTTGGCCGCGGTGCAGGTGACGGCGTGGTCGGCGGTGTCGACCCGGCGCTTCTCCTCCTCCCACCCGGCCATCGCCTTGGCGTCCGGCAGCACCTGGCCGACCAGCTTGTCGTCCAGCAGCGCCGCCTCCAGGTCCGCGGTGGGCGCCGCCACAGGGGCCGGCGCGGAGGCGGGTGCACTCGCGGGCGCTGTCGAGGGGGCCGGAGCCGCCCCGGACCCGGACCCCGCCGCCGACGGTGCGGCCGGGTCCGCGGGCGCGGATGCCGCAGCCGTTCCGGCGGCCGCGCTCGCCGCCGCGCCCGGCGCCCCGGACGCCGTCGGCGCGGCGCCCTTCGACCCCCCGGACGAGCATCCCGCCAGCACCGCTGCCAGCACCCCGGCCGCAACCCCGGCGGCCATCCGCCGACCACCCATCCCCATTGCCCGCTCCCTCCGGCTGTCCGTGACCCCTCAACATAGCCGCAGCTCCACCCCCTTCCACCTCCGCCCCCGTCCGCCTCCGCCCTCACGCCCACACCCCGCATGTCCGCCGCCGCGGCCCGCGCCCCGTCCAGTAGCGTCCACCCGGGCGACGACCGAGGGCGGCCGGCAGCGACCGGCGACGGGGGCGACATGACAGACGCGGACGGCCGACCGTGGGGCACCCACCCGCCGGACTCCGCCCCGACCGACCAGGCCCCGCCCGACCCCACCGGGCCCGACTTCGCCCCGCTGGTCCGGGCAGCCCAGGGCGACGCCCTCGCGCTGAACGAGGTGATGAGCCTGCTCATGCCGTACGTCGGCCGGGTCTGCGCCCCGATCGCACGGCAGGACGCCCCCGGCGCCGCCCAGGAAGCGATGATCGCGATCGTCCGGAACCTGCCCCCGGCCCAGGGCCCCCGAAGCACTGTTCGACTGGGCCCGGACCATCGCCGCCCGCGAGGCCGTCCGGTTCGCGAGCCGCGCCACGGCCGGCCCTCGCCGGACCGCCGCCGCGGCCGCACCCCTCTCCCCTCTCGTCGACGAGCAACCCGACCTGCGCGACGGCGAGTTGGCCACTGGCATCCACGACGCCCTGGAGCGCCCGCCTCCCGGCCACCGCGCCGTTCTGACGCTTCGTCACATCGAAGGACTGGACGAGCAGTCGGCGTCCGAGATCCTCGACGTCCCGCTCGGCACCGCCCGTTCACGACTCTTCCGCGGCCAGCCGTCCCCACCCGTCTGCTCGGCGGCGCGCCGGACCCGGCGATCCGCCCCGCCCTGCCCTCCCCCGCCGGCGCTCCGGGGGACCGCCTGACGGCCGAAGTCCTGCCCGGCTGCGGGCACTTCCTGCCGCACGAGCCTCCCGAGGAGGTGGCCGCCGTCCGCCGCCTATTCGCCGACGGCGTCCGACCGTGACCGGACCCGTCGTTCCAGGCGGTCCAGCAGCACCTCGCCGCGCCGGTCGACGAGCCCGCCGAAGAAGCGCTGCACCGGCCCCGCGCCGAACAGCGGACGTCCGGGCCCGGCCGCGGCCGGCACCCGCAGCCGCCGCACGGCGTCCAACTCGCCGTCGGCCACCCCGTCCGCCATCCCCGCGCCTCCCACCAGCCGAAGCCCGAAGCCCGATCACCACCGTCCGGCACCCGGCACCCGACACCGGGCGCCGCAGGCCGCGTGCCCACCGACCGGGCACCCGAACCGCCCCCGGAAGGACCCCGGTACGCCGACGGGGCGGCGACCAACCGGTCACCGCCCCGCCGTACGACCCCACCGACGAATCAGACCGCCGGAGCCGGGTAGGTCGGGTACTCGACACCCGAGATGTACTGCACGACCCGCACGACCTGGCACGAGTAGCCGAACTCGTTGTCGTACCACAGGTACAGGATCGCGTTGTCGCCCTCGACCTTGGTCGCGCCGGCGTCCACGATCGAGGCGTGGCGCGAGCCGATGAAGTCGCTGGAGACCGCGTCGGGCGAGTCGATGAAGTCGATCTGGCGCTTCAGCGGCGAGGTCAGCGAGACGTTGCGCAGGTACTCCAGGACGTCCTCGCGGTTGGTCTCCCGCTTGAGCTGGAGGTTGAGGATCGCGATGGAGACGTCCGGCACGGGCACGCGGATCGAGCTGCCGGTGATCTTCGCGTTGAGGTCCGGCAGGGCCTTGGCGACGGCCGAGGCGGCACCGGTCTCGGTGATCACCATGTTCAGCGGTGCCGAGCGGCCACGGCGGTCAGCCTTGTGGTAGTTGTCCAGCAGGTTCTGGTCGTTGGTGAACGAGTGGACGGTCTCCACGTGGCCGCGGACCACGCCGTACTCGTCCTCCATCGCCTTCAGCGGCGGGACGATGGCGTTGGTGGTGCAGGAGGCGCAGGAGATGATCTGCTCGTCCGGCTTGATCATGTCGTGGTTGACGCCGTGGACGATGTTCGGGACGTCGCCCTTGCCCGGAGCGGTCAGCACGACCTTGGCGATGCCGGGGCGCAGGTGCTTCGACAGGCCCTCGCGGTCACGCCACCGGCCGGTGTTGTCGATCAGGATGGCGTCCTTGATCCCGTACTCCGTGTAGTCGACCTTGGTCGGGTCGTCGGAGTAGATCACGGTGATCTCGTTGCCGTTGACGACGATCTTGTTGTTCGCCTCGTCGACGGTGATCGTGCCCTGGAACTGGCCGTGGATGGAGTCCCGGCGCAGCAGCGAGGCGCGCTTGACCAGGTCGTCGCCGCCGCCGTTGCGCACGACGATGGCCTTCAGCCGCAGACCGTTGGCCGAGGCCTTCTCGATCAGCAGGCGGGCGACCAGGCGGCCGATGCGGCCGAACCCGTACAGCACGACGTCCTGCGCGGACCGGCGCTCCAGCTTGTTCTCACCGGTGGCACCGGCGACGGCCTGGGCGGTGAACTCCTCCACCGACAGACCGTGGTCGTCCGCCTTGTACGTGGCGGCGAGCATGCCGATGTCGATCTGCGAGGGGCCGAGGTCCAGGGCGGTCAGCGCGCTCAGGAACGGCATCGTCTCGGTGACCGAGAGCTCCTCGCCGGCTATCTGCCGGGCGAAGCGGTGCGTCTTGAGGATGCTGACCACCGACTTGTTCACCAGGGAACGGCTGTGGCACAGGACGGTGACGTCCCGCTCCCGGTGCAGTCGCCCGATGATCGGGATCATCGACTCCGCGATCTCCTCGCGGTTCTTCCAGTCCGTGAACACGTCGTCGTTGACAGTCACAAGTCCATCTTTCGAGCTGAGGGTGTTGCCCACATGGTAGCTTCGCCCGCTCCCGCCCCAGCGGCCGGTCCCGCCCTTCGCGCCCACACCGAGGCCCCCGACCTGCGCTTTCCCTCACGCCCCCACCCCAGAAGGTGATCACCGCCACCCTCGGACAGCACCCGCCGACGCCGCCGAGGGGTCCGGCGTCCCGGAGGACGACGGAGCCCGGCACCACCGACGACCGGGCGCGCCGCCGTTTCGTCCACCGACCCGACACCGGCCCGGCGCGGACCCGACGCGGACCCGACGCCGGCCAGACGCGGACCCGACGCCGGCCCGGCGCCGGCCGGCGCGACGCCCCGCACGGGCTCCCGGAGCCGACAAGGCGCGCCCGCGACGAGGCGGGCCCGCGCGGATCGACGGGCCCGAACCCGACGGAACCGCAGCGAACGTGCGTCCGCCCGCCCGCTCCCGGGCGTTCCGCGCCCGACCAGGGGAACCCGTTGCGGTTCCGGGGTGGTTCGTCCACGCCGACCCGCGCGTGGCGGCCACCCGCCGTCGTCCCGAGTGATCGTCGGGCCGGTACCGGGCCAGTACAGTGAGCGCACTGCCCGACCGGACAGAGGTGTGAGGGGGCCTGCGTGGCGACGCTGGGTATGCACCGGGACTTCCTGCTGGAGTTCGCGGCGCTGGAGAAGTCGGTGCAGCGGCGGGTCTTCGAGACCTTCGAGAAGTTCACCGTGGCGACGCACGCCGGCACGCACCTGGAGAAGCTCACCCACCAGCGGGATCCCCGGATCCGCACCATCCGGATCACCGACTTCTGGCGCGGGGTCGTCCTCAAGGCCGAGCGGGGCGACGGCTACCTGCTGCTGAAGGTCCTCCCGCACGACAAGGCCAACGACTGGGCGGGCAAGCACCGGGCCTCGGTCAACGCCGCCACCCAGGGCGTCGAGATCCGCAACGACGTCGCGCTGGAACGCGCCACCGAGTCGCTGCGGACCCGGGCGTCCGACGAACCCCGGCGGCTCTTCGCCGACCGCTCCGACAAGGTCCTGCGCAGCCTGGGCATCGACGAGGAGATCCTGCCGATCATCCGGCTGCTGCCCGACGAAGCCCATCTGGAGGCGCTCCACCGGGTCCTGCCGGAGCAGCAGTTCGACGTCCTGATCGGTCTCGCCAGCGGAATGGAACCGGCCGACATCGACCGCGAGATCGTCCAGGCGTACGCGCGGGCGGCGGCTCCGGCGGGCGCCGCGCAGTCCGGGGACGAGCTGGTGTCGGCGATGGCCCGCGCGCGCGGCCGGGTCGCCCTGGTCTCCGGTCCCGAGGAACTGCTGGAGATCCTGGAGCGCCCCTTCGACGCGTGGCGGATCTTCCTGCACCCGGCGCAGTACCGGATCGCCTACCGGGAGTCGTACAACGGTCCGGCCCGCGTCACCGGCGGTCCCGGGACCGGCAAGACCGTAGTGGCCCTGCACCGGACCTACCACCTGGCGCGCCGGCTGCCGCCGGACGCCCCCGACGGGTCGGTGCTGCTCACCACCTACACCAAGGACCTCGCCGCGGAGCTGGAGCGCTGCCTCGGTCTGCTCGTCACGGACGAGCGGATCAGGGCGAAGGTCCGGGTGGTCACCGTCGACGCGCTGGCCAACGAGCTCCTCCGCCGTGCCCTCGGCGGCGCCCCGCTGAAGATCGTCTTCAACCAGCGCGCGGTCCTCGCCCGTTGGCGGCGGGTCGCCGACCGGCTCGGCGTCGACTTCACCGACGTGTTCCTCGACCAGGAATGGCGACAGGTCGTCCTGGCCCAGTCGATCGAGGGCCCGGAGCAGTACCTGAAGGCGTCGCGGACCGGCCGGGGCACGACCCTCGGGCCGCTGAAGCGGGCCCAACTGTGGCGTGCGGTCGCCGCGTTCGAGGAGGACCTGCGACAGACCGGGGAGCGAACCTTCCTGCAGGTGTGCGCGCAGGCCGCACGGACGCTCGACGAACAGGGGTACCGCCCGTTCCGGCACGTGGTGATCGACGAGGCGCAGGACCTGCACCCCGCGCAGTGGCGGTTCCTCCGCGCCGTCGTCGCGCCCGGACCGGACGACCTCTTCCTCGCCGGTGACCCGCACCAGCGGATCTACGGGAACAAGGTCTCGCTGCGCTCGCTCGGGATCCAGGTGGTCGGCCGGTCCTCCCGGCTGCGGATCAACTACCGGACCACGCACGAGATCCTCAGCTGGTCCGCCTCCCTGCTCACCGGCGAACGCCCGGACGACATGGACGGCGGGGAGGAGTCCCTGGTGGGCTACCACTCGACCCTGCACGGCGCGCATCCCGAGACGCACGGTCACGTCGACAGGTCCGAGGAGATCCGGGCGCTCGTCGCCCGCATCGGGGAGTGGACCGCCTCGGGCGTGCGCCCGGAGGACATCGGCGTCGCCGCCCGGACCGCCCAGCTCGGCCGCGACATCGCCCAGGCCCTGGACCGCGCCGGAACCCCCGCATACGTGCTCGGAAACGCGCCGTCCCCCGGCGTCCGGATCGGCACCATGCACCGGATGAAGGGACTGGAGTTCCGCTGCGTGGCCGTCGTGGGCGTGAGCGACGGCGTGGTGCCCATGCAGAGCGCGATCACCCCGCAGGAAACGGACCCGCAACAGCACCAGGAGGACCTCAACAGCGAGCTGAGCCTGCTCTTCGTGGCGTGCACGCGCGCCCGGGAAGCCCTGCACGTGTCCTGGCACGGCACACCGAGCGACTTCCTCGCGCCGGTCGTGCGGCCGCGGACGCCGGAACCCCGACGGGCCGACGCCCTGGTCCGCTGACCGCACGCTCCGGTCCGCTCCGGTCCGCTCCGGTCCGGTCCGCTCCGCTCCGGTCCGGTCCGGTCCGCTCCGGTCCGCTCCGGTCCGGTCCGGTCCGGTCCGCTCCCCGGTGACCGTTCCCGTCCGTCCGCGGGCGCCGAGTGGCGCCCCACGGCCGGAGTTGCCCGGGGCCCGGCAGGGTGGGGTAATGGGAGGCGTCCGGCGTTTGAGCGTTCCGCGAGAGACCCGGGAGCAGGCAATGACCGGTGGTCCCGAACCCATCAGTGCCGAGGGCCTGCATGCGGTGCAGGAGGAGTTGGCGCAGCTGCGGACGGATCGGGGGAAGGTGGCCGAGACGCTGCGCGGCGTGGAGCCGGTGGGCGACCGGGCGGACGCGGCGGACGAGTTGCAGCGGGCGTCGGAGGTGACGCGGCTGGACCGGCGGATCGCCGAGCTGGAGGAGCGCCTGCGGGAGGCGTCCGTCGCCGGCGCACCGTCGACGGAGGTGGTGGGGGTGGGGTCCACCGTCACCGTGCGGTTCGCGGACGGTGACGAGGAGACCGTCGAGGTCGCGGAGCTCGCCGAGGAACGGGAGCTGACGCTGGTGACCTCCGACAGTCCGCTCGGCAAGGCCCTGCTCGGGCGCCACGCCGGGGAGACGGTGCACTACGAGACGCCGGGCGGCGCGACCAGTGCGGTGGTGCTGTCGGTGGGGCGGAGCACGGACTAGCGCAGCGGCTCCGTCCCGTCACGCGCTCGAAGGTCCACCGCGCCCTCGAACGGCCCACCGAGTCCTCGGAAATCGTGCGCCCTGACCGCGGTGCGGCATTTCCGGTCGCCCCACCGGGGAAATCCTGCGGACCGTTCCGGAATCCGCGATAAGCGGCGCCTATCACCCCACAGGAGCCGCCTCTTTGACGTGCCACCGCCCCGGACTCCACACTGGCAGGAAGGAATCCGGAAAACGAAACGCCGGGTAAACGGTACGCCGGCATAAGGGACGCCGGAGAATCGGCGAGCCGGGAAATCCGGGCAAGGGGCGGCGCAGCACATGGTCACCATCGACGACCTGGTGGACGCCCTCTCTCCGACTCCGCCCGGGACCAGGCCCCCCGGCATTTCCCGGGCCGCACACCGCTCGCCCTGCCGGACGGCATTCACGGGCCCGGAATCTTCACGTCGATGATTTCCGCGAGAACGGCGTCGAGCACATCGACATCGGGTGATTCGACGCCGAGGACGATTTCCGTCGGGCCGCCGCCGAATTGTCCCGCACCCGTTCCGGCACGCCGGTTCCGGCCGTCCGCAGGATCGGCGCAACCGTCCGTGGGGGCGAGAAAGCAGAGCACGCAGATGTCCACCCGCTGGCTCCCGGTGGCGGCGGCCGTGGCCGTCGCCGCCTGGGGCGCGAACCAGTTCACCGCCCTGGCCACCGTGTACCGGGCACGCACCGACTGGTCGGCGCTGTCGCTGGCCGCCATGTTCTCGGTGTACCTGGTCGGGCTGGTGCCCGGTCTGTTGCTGGGCCGCCCCGCCGCGGACCGCTACGGCCGACGGCGGGTGGTGCGCGGCGCGCTGGTGCTTTCCGCCGCCGCGAGCGCCGTCCTGGCCGTGGCGGACGAGTCGGCCGTGTTCGCGGCCCGGGCGGCCACCGGTTTCGCCGCGGGTCTGGTGTTCCTGGCCGGGGCGGCCTGGCTGCGGGAGCTCTCCGGCCCGTCCGTGCCGCCCGCGGTGTCGGCCCGCCGGGCGGTGTGCGCGACCGGGGCGGGCTTCTCGGGGGTGCGCTGGTCTCCGGGGTGCTCGCCGAGTGGCTGCCCGGCCCGATGGTGCTGCCGGCGCTCGCCCACGCCCTCGGCTGCCTGCTGGTCCTGTGGGCCACCCGCCGCCTGCCCGACACCGGGCCCGCCGCCGCACCGGGCAGCGCGGCGAGCACCACAGCGGGCACCAGAGCGGGCGCCACACCGGGCACCGCACCGGCCCGCGGTCCGGGCTCCGACCGTGCCCCGAGCACCGGCACCGGCACCGCCCCCGGCCCCGGCCCCGGCCCCGGACGGGGAACCGGACAGGGCACCGGACACCGCGCGGCCGTCCGGCATCCCCGCTTCCGCTACGTCGTGCTTCCCGCCAGCCCCGCCGTGCTCGGCTCCGCCACGGTGGCGTACGTCGTGCTGCCCCCGCTGGTCGCCGACCGCGTCCCCGGCCACGCGCCGCTGTTCGGCGGCCTGGTGGCGGCGCTCACCCTCGCCACGGGCGTGCTCGCCCAGCCCTTCGCGGAACGGCTGGACGACCGCGGCAGCGCCCGGGCGACCCTCACCGCGATGGCCACGGTGATCGCCGGGCTGCTGGTCGGTGCCCTCGCCGCCGAGCGCGACTCGGTGGCACTGGTGCTGATGGCCGCCGTCGTCCTCGGCACCGGGTACGGGCTGACGCTCGGCGCGGGTCTGCACGAGGTGGAGCGACTGCCCCGCACGCCCTCCGGGCCCTCCGGCCCGAGCGGCCCGAGCGCCGCCTCCCTCTACCAGAGCACCACCTCCAGCGGCTTCCTCACCCCGCTGCTGCTCGCCGGAACGGCCGGCCACGCCTCCTACCCGGCGCTGCTGACCGGCATGGCCGCGGTGGGCGTGCTGTGCCTGGCCGTGACGGCCGCGCACAGCCGCCGTCACCTGCCCGAACCGGACCTCGTGGCGCACCTGCCCCGCCAAACGCGCGAGGATTCATGCGTAGCGTCCGCCACGACCCCGCCGAGGAGCCGACGACCATGGGCCGAGTGACCGTCCCGCGCAGAGTGCTGCGCCTGCGCCAGGGCACGCCCACGCACCGCCCCGACACCCTGGCCGCCGAGGAGCCGATGGAGATCCGGGTCGGCGGGCGTCCGCTGACGGTGACCATGCGCACGCCCGGCAGCGACTTCGACCTGGCGGCCGGTTTCCTGGTCAGCGAGGGCGTGCTGCACGCCGCGCACCAGGTGGCCGGGATCCGGTACTGCGCCGGTGCCACCGCTGACGGCGGCAACACCTACAACGTCGTGGACGTCGTCCTCGCCGCCGGTGTGCCCGCCCCGGACGCCTCGCTGGAGCGCAACTTCTACACCACCTCCTCCTGCGGCCTGTGCGGCAAGGCCAGCCTGGACGCGGTGCGCACCACCGCGTCGTGGAGCGTCGCCGGGGACGAACTGCGTGTCACCCCCTCCCTGCTCTCCGCCCTGCCAGACCGGCTGCGGGCCGCCCAGAAGGTCTTCGACAGCACCGGCGGCCTGCACGCGGCCGGGCTGTTCGACGCCGACGGGCGGCTGCTCTGCCTGCGCGAGGACGTCGGACGGCACAACGCCGTGGACAAGGTGGTCGGCCATGCCCTGCGCGAGGGCCTGCTTCCGGCCCGCGGCACGGTGCTGATGGTGAGCGGCCGGGCGTCCTTCGAGCTGGTCCAGAAGGCCGTGATGGCGGGCGTCCCGATGCTCGCGGCGGTCTCGGCCCCCTCCTCGCTGGCCGTGGACCTCGCCGAGGAGACCGGTCTGACCCTGGTCGGCTTCCTGCGCGGCGAGTCGATGAACGTGTACACCCGCACCGACCGCATAGACACCGGCACCCGGACCGCAGCCGGCACCGACGCCGGAACCGGAACCGCAACCGCAGCCGGCACCGACGCCGGAACCGCTGGCGGAACCGGAACGGACCCGGCCGCCGCCCCCGCGCCGGAGGCCGGGTAGATGCTCTTCCGCCAGCTCGAGTACCTCGTCGCCCTCGCCCGGGAGCGCCACTTCGCCCGCGCCGCCCAGGCCTGCCACGTCTCCCAGCCGGCCCTCTCCGAGGCCGTCCGCAAGCTGGAGGACGAACTGAAGGTGCTGCTGGTCCGGCGCGGCCGCGCCTACGAGGGGCTCACCCCCGAGGGCGAGCGGATCGTGCTGTGGGCGCGGCGGATCCTGGCCGACCGGGACGCCCTGCGGGACGAGGTGGACGCGCTGCGCACCGGTCTGAGCGGACGGCTGCGGATCGGCTCGGTGCCGACCGCCTCGGGCGCCGTGTCGCTGCTCACCGGGCCGCTCTGCGCCGCCCACCCGCTGGCCACGGTGGAGCTGTCCACCGATCTGCGCTCCGAGGAACTCCTGCGCCAGGTACGGGACTTCGAGATCGACGCGGGCATCACCTACCTGCCCGGGCCGGGCGCCGACGACCTGCGCACGCTCCCGCTGTACGAGGAGCGCTACGTCCTGTTGACCGGCCTGGCCGACGAGTTGGCCCGGCACCCGGGGGCGACCTGGACGGAGGCCTCCCGGCTGCCGCTGTGCCTGCTGCACTCGGGCATGCAGGGCCGGCGGGTGCTGGACGAGGTGTTCGCGGGCCTCGGGCTGGAGCCGACCCCGCGGGTCGAGACGGACTCGGTGGCCTCGCTGTTCGCGCACGTGCGGACCGGGCACTGGGCGAGCGTCGTGCCCTACGCCTGGCTGCACGTGTTCGGGGTGCCGCACGGAATGCAGGCCGTCCCGCTGGTGGAGCCGGTGCACAGCGCGTCGATCGGCCTGGTGATCGCCGCCCGCGAGCCGGGTTCGGTGATGGCCCGCGCGCTGCTGGACGTCGCCCGGCGGACGGACGTCGCCGCCGTGCTGGGCAGCCTGCCGGGCGTGTGAGCGCTCGACGCGCAGGGCCCGGCGGACGGACGTAAATCTCGGTCCAGCGCCGGGTCCCCGACGCCCGCGCGCCCCTGCGAGGGAAGGCGAGCACCGTGACCACCTCCGACGCCGCCCCCGACGCGCCCCGGATGCCGACGGCGCTCGCCGAGGCGTTCAAGCGGGGCGCGCAGGTCGTGCACGTCAACCCGCTGGTCGAGGCGGCGGCGACCCGGACGATCATCCCGCCTCGGAGCCGGCCATCATCGCCGGGATGGCCCGCGCGGCCCTGCCGGACAGCCCCACCCCGTGGGAGTGGTACATCGAGGACTACGACCGGATCCGCGACACCATGGCGCGGGTCCTGGACGGCTTCGAGGACTTCAACCGCCGGGTGCGGCTGCCGCTGGGCTTCCGGATCAAGCAGCCCGCCCGCGAGCTGGTCTTCCTCACCCCCTCCGGCAAGGCCGAGTTCTCCGCCGCCCCGCTGCCCGACGTCGTCCCCGGGGCCGGCACCCTGGCCCTGGGCACGATGCGCTCGCACGACCAGTGGAACACCACCATCTACTCGGACGACGCCCGCTACCGGGGCGTGCGGGACCTGCGCACCCTGGTCTTCCTGAACAAGGACGACATGCGCGAGCGCGGCATCGCCGAGTTCGACCGGGTGGACGTCACCAGCACCGCCCGGGACGGCAGCACCCGCTCGCTGAGCGGCTACCTGGCCGTCCCGTACGACATCCCGCGCGGCTGCGCGGCCGGGTACATGCCGGAGATGAACGTGCTCTGTGCGCTCGGCGACCGCAGCACGCAGAGCGACCAGCCGATCACGAAGCACCTCACGGTGACCGTGACGAAGGCCTGACCGTCCGGTCCACGCGCCGGCCGCGGTCGCCGTGCCGGTCCCGGTCCACGCGCCGGTTCCGGTCGCGGTTCCGGCGGCTCAGTCGGTCGGCTGGGGCGTCCAGCGGTGCAGGCCCTTGCGGTCGTAGTAGCGGGTCATCCCGAAGCCGAACGCCAGGGCCAGCACCGCACCGATGGCGATCATGGTCCAGCCGCGGGCCAGCCCGGCGTCGCCCCGGGCATCGAAGAACAGGATCGCCCGGATGCCGTCGCTGAGCTGGCGCATCGGCTCGAACACGCTCAGGAAGCGGTAGAAGGAGGGCACCGCCTGCAGCGGCACGGTCGCGCCGGAGGAGGGCAGGGCCAGCGCGATGAAGACGAACATCGAGATCAGCTGTCCGATGCCGCCGAACGCGGCGTTGATCGCCTGCACCCCGAGGCCGACGGCGAGGCTGGCGCAGTAGGCGAAGAGCCAGAGCATCGGCTGGTGCGGGGCGTCCATGCCGAGGACGCCGACCGTGCACAGCAGCACCAGGGAGGTGGTGATCAGCATGATCCCGGCCGTCATGACCATCTTGAGCAGCAGGGTCTGGGTGCGGTTGATCGGGACGGTCGGTCGGCGGGTGTGCCAGGGGCCGATCTCGCTGTCGCTGTAGCCGAGCGCGCCGTCGACGCCGTTGTGGATGATGTTGCCGCCGATGAAGCCGGTCAGGACGGCCAGCAGGGTGAAGTAGAAGGCGCTCAGGCCGAGTCCGCTGCGGCTGCCGATCGGGTGGCCGACCTGGGTCGCGACGGCGAACGGGTCAGCGAGCAACAGGCGCGCGGTGGCGCCGGTGTCCGGGCTCGCGGTGGTCGCGGGGCTCGCGGGCGGAACGGCGGCGAGCAGTTCCCGGCCGGCCGCCTGGGAGGCCTGGTGGGCGGCGTTCTGGGCGATCTGCGCGGCCATCGAGGAACCGAGGCTGCCCAGGCCGGGGTTGGTCAGCACGGTCACGGTCGGGCGCTTCGTGGCGCCGCCGGCGACCAGCGCGGTGACGTCCGCGGTGAAGTCCTCGGGGACGACCAGCGCGCCGTAGACCTTGCCGGCGGCGAGCTGCTCGCGCAGTCCGGCCTCGTCCACCTGCCGCCAGTCGACGGTGCTGTCGGGCGTGCCGGCCACGATCGCCTTCGTCAGCCGGGTGCCGAGGTTGGCCGGCTGCCCAGGCGGCGGCGCGCCCCGGTCCGCGTTCACCAGGGCGATGGGGAGCCGGTGCAGGTGCCCGGTCGGGTTCACGATGCCGCCCATGTAGAGCAGCGAGAGCACGACGGCCAGCAGGCCGCAGAGGACGGTCGGGAAGAGCCACAGCTTCGGGCGCCGGGCGAGCGCCAGCGCCCGGGCCTGCCGGGGAGCCTCCTGGGAACCTTCGGCCGCCATGCCACCCCTCGGGTCCGGGCACGACCTGGTGCCGCTGCCGGTACGGCGGGAAGTCGTTCCGTGGCGGCCGGACGGCCAAACCCCGCGTCACCCGGGTGGGCGTGCCACCCGACCGGAAAGGTAAAGGTTTAACCAAGTGCGCAAGTATGGGTCGCCGGCGGGGATAGGCTCTGACGAGTTGGGGTGAACCGGTGGTCGCATCGCGCGGACCGGTGAACTCCTTGCCGCGTCGATGACTCGCACCACGGGGTGCGCCGGCCGGGAGGAGGCGAGAGACATGGAATGCAGTAGTCCGGGCCACAGTTGCCCCTACCCCCGCTTGCCCTCGCACACCTCCGGCACGCGGTAACGACCTTCCCTGCACGTCGCTCTGACGACGCGTCGATCCGGCACGCGGCTTCGCCATGCCTGTTCGCGCCATGAGGCGCGCTCATGGTCGAGCTCATGAGACTTGCTCATGGGTTGGCCCATGAGACGCGCTCATGGCCGAACTCCCCCTCGCTCATGAGACCTCCTCATGAGCGGCGGACCGCCGCGCGCCGATGCGTCATGCCCACCTGCAGGGAAGTACCGCCGCGTGCCTCCGACCCGCCCCGCCCGCACGGGGCCCACGGGAGGAACTCATGACCACGCACGCCACCCTCGACCCCACGACGCCGACGACGCCCCGCCCGGCGGTCCTCGACGACGCCCACATCGGCGACATCAAGGGCGCGTTCGGCACCGTCCGCCTCGATGACACCGCACCGCGGCAGGGACTGTCGGCCCGGCTGAAGACCCTGCTCGCGATCGTCGGGCCCGGATTGATCGTGATGGTCGGCGACAACGACGCCGGCGCCTTCTCGACGTACGGGCAGGCCGGGCAGAACCACGGCACCCAACTGCTGTGGACGCTGCTGATGCTGGTCCCGGTGTTGTACGTCAACCAGGAGATGGTGCTGCGCCTGGGCGCGGTCACCGGGGTCGGGCACGCCCGGCTGATCCTGGAGCGGTTCGGCAGGTTCTGGGGCGCGTTCAGCGTCATCGACCTGTTCCTGCTGAACGCGCTGACGCTCGTGACGGAGTTCATCGGGGTGACGCTCGCGGCGGGCTACCTGGGACTGCCGAAGGCGGCCTCGGTGGTGCTGGCGGCGGCGATCATCATCGCCTCCGCGTTCACCGGCTCGTTCCGGCGCTTCGAACGGGTCGCGGTGACGCTGTGCGTCGGCTCGCTGCTGCTGGTGCCGATCTACTTCCTGGTGCACCCGAAGACCTCGCAGATGGCGCACGACTTCGTGACGCCCACCGTGCCCGGCGGCTCGGGGCAGCTCGCCGCCGTGATGCTGGTGATCATCTCGATCGTCGGCACCACCGTCGCCCCCTGGCAGCTGTTCTTCCAGCAGTCGTACGTCATCGACAAGCGGATCACCCCGCGCTTCATGACCTACGAGAAGGCCGACCTGTGGATCGGCATCGTGATCGTGATCGTCGGCGCGGCCGCCATGATGGGCTTCACCGCCGCCGCGTTCGCCGGCACCGACGGGTTCGGACAGTTCTCCGACGCGGGCGCCGTCGCCCGGGGCATCGAGGCCAAGGCGGGCCACCTCGCCGGGGTGCTGTTCGCGATCGCGCTGCTGGACGCCTCCATCATCGGCGCGTTCGCCGTCTCGCTCTCCACCGCGTACGCGATCGGCGACGTGTTCGGCATCAAGCACTCGCTGCACCGCGGCGTGAAGGGCGCCAAGGGCTTCTACGGGCTCTACGCGGGTCTGGTGGTCGCGGCGGCGGCGATCACCCTGCTGTCCACCGACTACACGCAGGGCCTGATGACGCAGTTCGTGCAGGTGCTGGCCGGGGTGCTGCTGCCCTCCGCGACCGTCTTCCTGCTGCTGCTCTGCAACGACAGGGCGGTGCTCGGCCCCTGGGTGAACGGGCCCAGGACCAACGCCTTCACCTCCGCCGTGGTCGGCGTCCTGGTGACGCTCTCGATGATCCTCACCGCAGCCGTGGTCTGGCCGGACATCAGCTCCGGCGCGATCCTGTGGATCATGGCCGGCTGCGGAGTCGCCGGCGTCCTGGTCGCCGGGTACTCCTTCACCTTCGGCCGGACGGCCACCAAGGAGGACCCCGTCGACCGCACCGGCCGCGAGGACTGGCGGATGCCCCCGTTGGAGTCCCTCGACAAGCCGGTGATGTCCACCGCCCGCAAGGTCGGCATGGGCGCCCTGCGGGCCTACCTGCTCGTGGCGATGGTGATGGTCATCGTCAAGATCGTCCAGACCGCGCTGAGCCACTGAGCCCGAGCCGTCGGACCCCCGACCCCGTCCACCGCTCGGCGCTCACGGCTCACGGCACACGGCTGACCCCTGACCCCTGACCCCTGACCCCTGACCCCTGACCGACCACCGACCCGTCACGGAGGTGACCTGCCATGACCATCGTCGCCGCTTTCCGACCCGCCCGTCCGTCCACCCGTCCGTCCACCGACCGGGGCCGGACCCGCGCCGCCCTCGCCGCCCTCGCCGCCGTCGGCCGACGGCTGGCAGCGAGCCCGCTGGACCACGCCGTCCTGCAGGCCGCCGTCACCCCGGCCATCGCCCCGGCCGCCACACCGGCGGGCGACCGCACGAGCGGGATGCGCGCCCGTTGGCGGAACGCCACCGCCCCGGACGGCACCACCCGGCTGGAGGCCACCTGGCACCCCGCCCGCTGACCGACCCTCCTGTCCCCAACCCTCCGAGGGAGCATCCGCCATGGTCGTGCGCCGCCCCAGGCTCGACGCCGTCTTCTCCGATCACGCCCCCGCCCCGCCCCGACGCGCCGCAGCCGCCTCCGGACCCGGCTCCGGACCCGGCTCCACCGCCGCCGGCCTCGTGGTGGACACCGAGCAGCGGACCGTCACCGTCGACGGCCACCGGCTCACCCCGCTGCCCTACCTGGAGTTCGAGCTGCTCGCGCACCTGGTCGGCAACCCGCTGCGGGTCCACTCCCGCCGCCAGCTGATGGAGGCGGTCTGGGGCCGCCCGGACACCGGCGAGAGCCGCACCGTCGCCACCCACATCGCCAGGATCCGCCGCAAGCTCGGCCCCGGGCACCGGGAGGCGATCGCCACCGTCCGCCAGATCGGCTACAAGTACGACCCCCGGCTGGCCCGCGTCGCCTGAGCACACCCACTCCCGGCACCGCCGAAGGAGGACCCGCCATGACCCGCACCGCTCTGTTCCACCGCTCCGCCCCGTTCCCCCGGAGCTCCCCGTTCACCCGGAACGGTCCGTCCTCCCGGACCGGCAGGTGTCCCCGGAGCGGCGGAGCGACCGCGCTGTCCGGCGTCCTGCTCGTGCTCGCCCTCCAGGGCCTCGCCGTCGGCCTCGCGCCGGGCCCGCTGCGCCTCTTCCTGTCCGGTGTGCTCATCGGCGCCTCGGTCGCGGGCCTGCTGCTCACCCTGCTGCTGGCCACCGGCCGGCGGCGGGCGGGCACGGCCCGGACGGCGGACCCGCAGAACCGGGCGGACCGGGCGGACCGGGCGGACCGGGCGGACCGACGGGGCGTACGGAGCGCGCGGGCCGGGACGAACGCACCGGGCGACGACGACACCCAGTGGTTCACGGCACGCTCCTTGGAGGGCTTTCCGATGGAGCAGGTCCGGCCGCTCCTGCTCGCCCCCGGCGCTCCCGGCCTGAACCGGCTCTACACCGCCTGGATGTTCGCCACCCACAGCCAGGACCCGCAGTGGATCGCCCACCACCTGGACCTTCCCACCCCGACCGCCCGCCTCCTGGTCACCGCCGCCCGGAACCGTCCCTCCCCCAAGGCCCCACCCGGGACCTCCCCCGGGACTTCCCCCGAGACCCCATCCGGGACCTGATCCGGGACGCAATCCACGAGGTGACCCGCGGCCTGGCCCGGGACGCACCCGGAAGCACTCCGGGACGCACCCCATGCGCAAAGGTCCATTTGCACACAGACGTACGAACGGAGCAGACTGCCGGGGTTTGCGCCGGAGGTACCGCCATGACCCTGCCGAAGCCCGCCCCGGGCACGAATCCGGGCACGGACCCGGTCCGGCCTGCGGGCAGGTCCCCGGATACGGCCCCGGTCCTGTCCCGGATCCTGTCCTGGGGGCCGCTGCCCAGCCCCCGCACGACCGGCCGCCTCGGCCGGGGCGTGTGGGTGGACCTGGTCGTCGCGGCCGCCGTCCTGGTCCTGCTGTACGCCGGGCTGCGGCTCGGCGGGGACACCACCGTCCGGTTCTCCACCGCCCGGGACGCCGTCGTCGACACCGACCCGGCCCGGCTGCCGTACGACGCGGCCCGCACACTGCTGCGGATGTTCGCCGCACTCGCCGTCTCGGTCGTCTTCACCTTCGGCTACGCCTACGCCGCCGCCCGCAGCCGCCGCCTGGAACGCGTGCTGATCCCGGCGCTGGACATCCTCCAGTCGGTGCCGGTGCTCGCCTTCCTGACCGTCGCGGTGACCGGCTTCCTCGCCCTGTTCCCCGGCTCGATGGTGGGCCTCGAATGCGCCGCCGTGTTCGCCATCTTCACGTCCCAGGCGTGGAACATGACCTTCGCCTTCTACCACTCGCTGGTCTCCCTGCCGCGTGAACTCGACGAACTGTCGCGCTCGTTCGGGTTCAGCCGGTGGATGCGCTTCTGGCGGGTCGAGCTGCCCTCGGGCATGATCGGCCTGGTCTGGAACGGCATGCTGAGCTTTGGCGGCGGCTGGTTCTTCCTGGTCGCGTCGGAGGCGATCAGCGTCGACGACCAGCGGTACGCGCTGCCCGGGGTCGGCTCGTACGCGGGCGCGGCGATCGCCGCCGGGGACCTCGGCCGGGTCGGCTGGGCGATCGCCACCATGGTCGTGCTGGTGGTGGGCGTCAACTTCCTCTTCTGGCGGCCGCTGACCGCCTGGGCCGAACGGTTCCGCAACGAGCAGTCCGAGGCCTCCTCGGTCCAGCGCTCCGTCGTCATCGACCTGCTGCGCCGCTCGCACCTGCCCGCC
This sequence comes from Kitasatospora sp. NPDC048545, assembly GCF_040651155.1. NCBI lineage: Bacteria > Bacillati > Actinomycetota > Actinomycetes > Kitasatosporales > Streptomycetaceae > Kitasatospora > Kitasatospora sp. NPDC048545. The sequence continues at coordinate 32,179 of NZ_JBEZIQ010000003.1, read as the reverse complement.
CTGCTCGGCCGGGTGCTGCGCCCGGTCGGGCGGGCGCTCGGCCGGGCCGGCCGGCTGTCCGGCACCGGCCGCGGCCCGCGGTCGGGCCGACCCGCCCACCCCGGCAGTCCCGGCCCCGACGTTCCCGGCCACAACGGCCACCCAGGCCACCCCGGCCACCGCCCCCGTCACCTCCCCCACCCCGCACGGCAGCGGGCCGGCGACGTGGTCTTCGCCGTCGTCGCGGGCGGCATCGTGCTCTGGGGCCTGGTCGACCTCGGCCGCTACCTCGCCGACCGCACCGGCCTCGGCGTGTTCGGCGAACCGCTGCTGCTCGGCCTGGCCACCCTGGCCCGGGTCATCGTCCTGGTCGCGGTGGCCACCGTCGTCTGGGTGCCGGTCGGAGTGCGGATCGGCTTCTCGCCCCGGCTGACCAGGATCGCCCAGCCCGTCGTCCAGGTGCTGGCGAGCTTCCCGGCCAACTTCCTCTTCCCGCTGGCGGTCTGGCTGCTGCTGCGCACCGGTCTGTCGATCGACGTCGGCGGCATCCTGCTGATGGCGCTCGGCGCCCAGTGGTACGTCCTGTTCAACGCCATCGCCGGCGCAATGGCCATCCCCACCGACCTGCGCGAGGCCATGGACGACCTCGGCGTGCGCGGCTGGCAGCGCTGGCGCCGGCTGATCATCCCCGGTGTCTTCCCGGCGTACGTCACCGGCGGCATCACCGCCTCCGGCGGCGCCTGGAACGCCTCCATCGTCTCCGAGGTGGTCACCTTCGGCGGCACCACGCTCACCGCCACCGGCCTCGGCGCGTACATCGCCCGGGCCACCGAACGCGGCGACCACCCGCACCTGCTCGCCGGCGTGGCGGTGATGAGCCTGTACGTCGTCGCCCTCAACCGCCTGTTCTGGCGCCGGCTGTACCGGCTGGCCGAGCGCCGCTACTCGCTCTAGTCCCGGAGACCCCGCCGATGCGCCTCCCCTTCTTCCGCGCCGCCGCCTCGACGGACCACCGGGCCGTTCCCGCCCCGCCCCCCGGGCAGGACGAGGTCCTGCTGGAGACCGTCGGGCTGACCAAGGCCTACGCCGGGGCCGACGGTGAGTTGCCCGTGCTCTCCGGCATCGACCTCACCGTCCGGTCCGGCGAGATCGTCGCGCTGCTCGGCCGCTCCGGCTCCGGGAAGTCCACCCTGCTGCGCTGCCTGGCCGGGCTCCTCCCGCCCGGCACCGGCACCGTTCGTTACCGCGGCACCCCGCTCACCGGTGCCAACCCCGGCACCGCGCTGGTCTTCCAGACCTTCGCCCTGCTGCCCTGGCTGACCGTCCGGCAGAACGTCGAGCTCGGCCTGGAGGCGCGCGGGGTGGCACCCCGCGAACGCGCCCGGGCCGCCGCCCAGGCCATCGACCTGATCGGCCTGACCGGCTTCGAGTCCGCCTACCCCCGCGAGCTCTCCGGCGGCATGCGCCAACGGGTGGGCTTCGCCCGGGCGCTGGTCGTCGAACCCGACGTGCTGCTGATGGACGAGCCGTTCTCCGCGCTCGACGTCCTCACCGCCGAGCACCTGCGCGGCGAGCTGCTGGAACTGTGGGACTCCGGCCAGTTCCCGACCCGGGCCGTCGTCCTGGTCACCCACGACATCGAGGAGGCGGTGCTGATGGCCGACCGCGTCGTCGTCCTCGGCACCCGCCCGCACGGCACCATCCGGGAGACCGTCGAGGTCGGTCTGGAACGGCCGCGCGACCGCGACTGCGCCGCCTTCGACGACCTGGTCGACCGGGTCTACCGGATCATGACCGGCCGCCCCAAGGACCCCCGTTCGAACGACCGTTCCGGGCCCGTCGGGTGGAACGGCGGCGCACCGGGCGGAGCCCGACCCGACGACGGCGCACCGGAGGGGGCCCGACCCGACGACGACGTCCTCCGCCCGGAGCGCCCGACGGTCGCCACCACCCCGCTTCCCACGGCCACGGTCGACGGTCTCTCCGGACTCGCCGCGACGATCGCCCACCGGGGCGGGTGCTGCGACCTCGTCGACCTCGCCGACGAACTCGGCCTCGACATCGACGATCTGCTCCCCCAGGTCGACGCCCTCGACCTGCTCGGCCTGGCCGCCCTCCACGGCGACGACCTGGTCCTCACCCCGGACGGTGCCGCGTTCGCCGGCGCCGACGCCCAGGACGCCCGCGCGGTCTTCGCCGGCGCCGCCCTCGGCGTCCCGCTGATCAGACTGATCGTCAACAGCCTCGGTGACCGGCCCGGCGCGACCGTCCGCGCGGGCTTCCTCCGCGACCTGCTCGCCCGCCACTACACCGGCGACCGGACCGACCGGCAGCTGGAGACCGCGACCGACTGGGGGCGCTACGCCGGACTCTTCACGTACGACGCGGACCGGCAGGAGTACCGGTCGGACCACCGGTCGGACCCGGCCCGCTGAGGGCTCACCCGGCCTGGCCGGTCGCGGGGCGGCGACGCACCGCCCGGACGGCGCGGGCGAAGGGCTGCGGGGCGGTCGCCCCGGCCGGGGCCGCGCCGCCGTCGCCACCGTCGCGGCGGGAAGGCAGGTCGTTGGCGATCAGGGCGGCCTCGGTGAGCAGGCCGCGCACCTCGGCGGCCCGGTAGAAGATCCGCGTCCCCTCCCGGCGCGCCACCACCAGCCCCGCCGCCCGCAGCTTCGCCAGGTGCTGCGAGGTCGCCGCCACGTGCGCGCCCAGCAGTTCGGCCAGCTCGCTCACCGGCGCCTCCCGCCGGCTCAACGCCCACAACAGCCGGTACCGGGACGGATCGGCGACCGCCTTCAGCACCGCCACCGCCCGCTCCGCCGCCTCGGAGTCCCAGGCTTCTTCGTCCGCACCACCCATACACCGATCGTACCGACGCCGCCCGGCCCCCACCCCGGCCCCCGTCGTACGCGGGCCGTCGGCCCCCCCCGACTTCCGGCTTCCGGCGCGCACACCCCCCGCGCTCGCCCGCACACGGCCCGTTCCGCACGACCCGTCACCCCCACCGGACACCCGCTCCCCCGCGCTGCGCGCCCCGTCGCCCGCACGTCCCATCTCCTGGTCGAGCCCCGCCGCGCTGTCCCGGCGGCACAGGATCGACAGTAGGCGGGCACGGACGCCCGGATAGTCCACCTGCGCCCCCGGCCGGGGTGGGTCTGGACCCACCCCGGCCGGAAGGGTGCGGGCTGCACGGCGGTCGCTCCCTGACGCGCTCCCTCCGGGCCCCCTACCGCCGACCGGGTGCCTCGGTCTCCCCGCCGCCCGGTCAGCGCACGTCGACCGTGAAGCGCCGCTCGTCCTGGTCGGAACTCCCGGGGCGGCCGGTGTGGTTGGGGTTGTGCAGGGTGATGGTGGTGCGGCCCGGATCGGGGCCGGCGCGGAAGACGAAGTAGTAGCGGCCGCCGGAGCCCGCCGAGCCGGTGGCGCCGACCAGGTCCCCGAGACCGACGTTCTTGACGTACTCGTCGCCCACGGCCCGCACGGAGGCACCTCCCGTCGACGAGCCGGCGGACGTACCGGCCGACGTACCGGCCGACGTACCGGCCGACGAGCCGACGGACGAGCCGGCCGACGGGTCCGGGTCGGCCACGGTCCAGACCTGCCCGGTCACCCGGTGTGCGCTGACCTCGACGGAGAACAACTCGCCCGGCCTGACGCCCAGTTCACCGGAGGTCTGGGCGAAGACCGTGCCGTGGTCGAGCTTGCCGGTGGTCATCCGGTGCACCACCACCGCGCCCGCCACGCCCGCGACGGCCAGCACGGCGACCGACGCGATCAGGATCCGGCGCCACGTCACGCGCTCGCCTCCCGGTGGGTGACCCGCAGCGCCAGGACGGCGGCGACCGCGTCCAGCCATCGGGCGACCAGCAGGTCCCCGGTCACGTCCCCGGCGACCATCGAGGCCGCCTCCAGCCAGCCGCGCGCCACGGCGGCCGCCGGGCCGGGCAGCGGTTCGGTGAGCGCGGCGGCGTGGCGGGTGCCGCCGGAGCGGACCACCTCGCCGAGGAAGACCAGGGCGCGCGGCAGGGCGCCGAGCCGGTCGACGGTGATCGCGGCGGCCACCGCGCCGTCGCCGAACAGCGCGGCGCGGTGCGGGCCGGGGGCCGGCAGTCCGAAGCGCAGCAGGACCTCGACGTCCAGCTCGGCCAGCCGGGCGTCGCTCATGGGCTGCGGGGTCGGTCGGGGGGTAGTGCTCACGTGCTCACCTACGGCCTCACTCGGGCATCTGGACGTGGTCGGCGATCGGCATGTTGCCGCCCTGCGCCGCGCCCTCCATGTGGTTGTTGACGAAGTCGCTCTCGCTGACCCAGACGGTGTAGCCCCAGGGGTTGTAGATCTCCAGCTGGTCGCCGCGGTGCCCGATGATCATCATCTGGTGGCCGTCCGGACGGAACCAGGTGTCCTCCTTGACCCCGATCGGCACCGGCTTGCCCTGGTCCACCGCCGACTCGACCCGGGCCAGCACGTCCTTGCGCTGCTCGGGGCCCTCCAGGTCGACGGTGTGGTAGCCGGCCCCGGTGTGCTTGCCGATCTCGTCGTCGGCAGCGTCCTTGGACTCCCCGTCGCTCATCCCGTCCTGCCACTCGTTCCACCAGTTCTTGGAGTCGTAGACGCGGTCGGTCTCCTTGAGCCAGCGGTCGTACGCGGCCTTGCCGTTGTCGTACGCCGGGTCGCCCGGGTGCCCGCCGGTGGTGAGCTGGAGGGAGTAGAGCGGGTCGACCATCGCCCGGGCGGTGACGGTCGAGCCGGCCACGCAGGTCGGTTTGTCGCCCTGGTTCCACGCCACGCCCTGGTAGGCGGTGTCGGCCTGGTTGCCGGAGGAGGAGTCGATCTGCACCGGGGAGAGGCGCTGGGCCAGCCAGGCCGGGTCGCCGCCGTGCTCGTGGATCCGGTCGTCGAAGGCCTTGATCTCGTCGTAGCCGTGTCCGGCGGCCAGCGCCTTCATCAGGTAGGCGCGTTCCTCGGGGGACTTGCTGCCGGCCAGCAGCTGGTCGAAGCGGGTCCGGTCGGCGTCGCTCATGCCGTCCATGAACTGGCCGGCCCTGGTCACGTCGTTGGCCGTGAGGATGGTCCCGAACTGGTCGCTGCCGGCGACCGCCGCGTCCGCGACGACCAGCTTGTCGGCCGCGCCGAGGCCCTTGTTCCTGAAGCGGGCGGCCAGCGCCTTGTCCGCCAACGCGTTCAGTTCACGGGCGGCGGCGCGCCCGGCGTCCTCGGCCTTCACCGCCGCGTCGTAGATCGACTTGATGCCGTCCTTCGCCTTGGCGTGGGCGGTGTGCATCGTGTCGTCGTCCCAGTTGAACGGGTCCGGCGCGCCCGAGACCGTGATGTCGTGCAACAGCTTCAACGCCTCGCTCAGCGGCGCGTGGCCCTGCCCGTGCAGGGTCTGCGCCTCGCTCAGCGCGGAGGCCAGCGCGTTCAACTGGTCCCGACCCTTGCCCAGCACGTCTCGGCAGCGCGTCAGGTCGTCGGCGGAGGCCTTGACGACCTCGGCCGCCTTCTCCCCGACCTGTCCGGTCCAGGCGTCCGGCAGGTGTTCGGCGCCGACCCGCGCCACCTTCATCTGGATGATGTCCAGCTGACTGTTCGCCGTGTTGTACGCGGCGGCGAACTCGCCGAGCTTGCCCGGGTCCCCCTTGGGCGCCGGCAGCTGCAGGGCGTCGTGGACGGCGTACTTGAGGTCTCCGGCGCCCCACATGCCGTGGGACTCGTCGATGGTCTTCTTGAGCCGCTCGGCCTGCTCCCGCTGGTTGCCCAGGTCGATGCCGAACGGGCCGAGCGGGTTCGGGCTGTGGTCGGGCACCGTCACGCCCCCTGCTGCTGGTACTGCTCACCGACGACGTGGTCGGTGCCGGTGTAGTTGGCCACGGTGATGTGCACCCGGCCGCCGAGGTCCTTCAGCGCGTCGACGTTCACGCCCAACTCGTCCTGCCAGGCCTGCCAGAACGCCTTCGCCGCGTCCCCCGCGCCGTACTCGCCGAAGGTGCCCTCGCCGGACATGCCCAGCTTGCCGAGCGTGTCCTTGACCGATCCCACGTCGGTGCTCGCCGTCACCAGCTGGTCGCCCGCGTCCCCGAGCTTGTCCGGATGGGCGCTGAACCCTGCCCCGGCACCGCTGCCGCCACTTCCACTGCCGTTGCCACTGCCGTTGCCGCTCATGCGTCTCCCCCGATTCCCGGTCGTCGCCCGGTCGTTGGTCGGCCGTTGGTCGGTCGTCCGTCTCCGGCCGCCCGGTCGCCGGTCGGCCCCCGGCCGTTCCTCCGTGGAGCGGCGGTCAGCCTAGCGGCAGTTCTGCCGCCCGCCCCCGGCCTGAACACCGGCTTGGAAGGGTGGTCGCACAACCCGCCCGATCTACCCGGAACGATCACAGGATCGAGGGGATCCCTTGGGGAACCGCCGCGTCCGCCGTCGGCCGCTCAGCACTGCACGGCGGCGTCCACCCCGTCCATCTCCAGCGTCAGACGCTCCTCGGCCGCCGCGCCGTCCCGCCGGACCGCCACCCGGTACTCGTCCTGGAGGCTCCGCGGTACGGCGACCGTGCGGACGGTGCGGGGCACGCCCTCGACCTCGATCGCGTACCCCTTCACGACCGGGAAGTCCCGCCCCTGGCAGGAGAGGTGATCCACCCGCCACCGCTACGGGGGAACCTCCGTGTCCGTTCGCCGTGCCCGGTTCGTCCCGGCCGCCTCGCCCTCGGCGTCACCCTCGGCATCACGCTCACCGCGACCGGAACGGGCCCGGGCGCAGCCCCAGGGGACCCCCACGTCCCGTATCCCGTCCGGCTGACGGCCGTTAGCATGACGGGCGAGGCGTCGGCAACCGGCGCCCGATCGGGCAGATTCCGCTTCGGTGCCGAGGAGTTGACGATGCGTCCCGCATTCCCGCTGGTCCGGACGACCACCCCCGTACCGGAGGCGGAGCGACGCGCCGTCCTCGCCGCGCCGGGCTTCGGCAAGCACTTCACCGACCACATGGCCACCGCCGCCTGGACGACGGCCGAGGGCTGGCACGACCGCCGGGTCGGGCCGCTGGCGCCGTTCTCGCTGCACCCGAGCGCGTCGGTGCTGCACTACGCGCAGGAGATCTTCGAGGGCCTGAAGGCCTACCGGCACACCGACGGCGGCGTCCGGCTGTTCCGGCCCGAGTTCAACGCCCGCCGCTTCGCCCGCTCCGCGGAGCGGCTCGCGCTGCCCGTGCTGCCGGAGGAGGACTTCCTCGCGAGCGTCGAGGAACTGGTCCGCGCGGACGAGGCGTGGGTGCCGGGCGCCGGGGGCGAGGCGAGCCTCTACCTGCGGCCGTACATGTTCGCCTCGGAGGCCTTCCTCGGGGTACGGCCCGCCGAGGAGGTCGTCTACTCGGTCATCGCGAGCCCGGCCGGGCCGTACTTCCCCGGCGGGGTCACCGGCATCACGCTGTGGGTCAGCAGCCGGTACACCCGCGCCGGGCGGGGCGGCACGGGCGCGGCCAAGTGCGGCGGCAACTACGCCTCCAGCCTGGCCGCGCAGATCGAGGCGCGGGAGCACGGCTGCGACCAGGTGCTGTTCCTGGACGACACCGGCGGCAAGGGTGACCTGGAGGAGTCCGGCACGATGAACCTGTGCCTGGTCACCTCGGGCGGCGAGCTGGTCACCCCCGGGCTCGGCACCATCCTCGACGGCGTCACCCGGGACTCGATCCTGGCCCTCGCCGCCGAGTTCGGCCTGACACGGGTCGAACGCGCCGTCACCTTCGCCGAGTTGCGCGCCGGCGCCGCCGACGGCAGCGTCACCGAGGTGTTCGCGGCCGGCACCGCGGCGGTGATCACCCCGATCGTCGCGCTGAAGGGCGAGGGCTTCGAGTTCACCGTCGGCGGCGGTGCGCCCGGCAAGTACACCCTCGACATCCGCGGGCACCTGCTGGACATCCAGTACGGGCGCGCCGAGGACCGGTACAGCTGGCTGCGGCGGGTGGTCTGACCGGGTCCTGGACCGCCGCACTCCGCACCCCACCCCACGCCTCCCCTGCCCACCTCGTCCCGCCTCGCCCCTTCTCTCCGTCAACGCCGTTGACATAGCCTGCGGGCATGACCGACCGCGTGATCCCCGAACCGCAGCGGAGGCGCCGGCGCCCCACCAAACAGGGCGTCGTCCTCTCCGCCGAGCTGATCGTCGACACCGCGATCCGGCTGATCGGACAGCACGGCGCCGACGCGCTCACCGTACGGCGCCTCGGCGCCGCGCTCGGCGCCGACCCGAGCGCGGTCTACCGCTACTTCCACAGCACCGACGACCTGCTGCTCGCCGTCGCCGACGACCTCATCGGCCAGGCCCAGCACGGCTGGCAGCCCACCGGTGACTGGCGCGCCGACCTGCGCGCCATCGGCCTGCGCATCCACGCCGCCTACCAGGCCCACCCGCAGGCCGCCCTGCTCGCCGCCCACCGCACCACCGGCCGCGCCCACGAGACCGCCGCCGTCGAGACCATCCTCGGCATCCTGCGCACCGCCGGCTTCCCGGACCCGGAGGCCGTCCGCGTCTACCACGCCTTCGTCGACCAGAGCCTCGGCTTCGCCGCCCTGGACGCCGCCGCGCTCGCCCTCCCGGCACCCGCCGCGGCCGCCGACCTCCAGGTCTGGCAGGCCTCCTACGCCCGGCTCGACGCCACCACCCACCCGCACATCGCCGCGACCGCCGAACTGCTCACCGGCGACATGCGCCGCAGCGGCTACCCGTACGCCCTGGACCTCCTCCTCGACGCGGCCGAGGCCCGTCTCCGGGCGGCCTCGCACGACGCGGCGGGAAGGAGCCACGCGGCGGGCGGGGACGACTCGGCGGGCGACGTTCACGACGGCTGACCGCCGGCCCGCGGACACGGCACCGCCGGTGGTGCGCCCCCGTGCGCTCACCACCGGCGGCCGGCACGCCCCGGGCCTCCGGCCCGTACCCCGGGGGCTCGGACCGGTACCCCCGGGCCTCGGAGCCGCGGCCCGGCCCCGGATCCCCGGCCGGGCTCAGTCCGCCGCGTGCACCAGCTCCCCGCCCACGTAGGTCCGCAGCACCCGGGCCTGCGCGATCTCCCCGGCCGGCCCGGTGAGGACGTCCCGGTCGAGCACGACCAGGTCCGCGAGCCGGCCGGCCGCCAGCACACCCGCGTCGTCGTGCCCGTTCACGTACGCGGACCCGGCCGTGTACGCGGCGATGGCGGAGCCCAGGTCGAGCCGCTGCTCGGGCAGGAAGACCCGGCCGTCGGTGGCCTCCGGCTCCATCCGGTTGACCGCCACGTGCAGGCCCGCGAGCGGGTCCGGGCTGCTCACCGGCCAGTCGCTGCCCGCCGCCAGGGTGGCGCCCGCGCGCTGGAGGTCGCCGAACGGGTACTGCCAGGCGGCGCGTTCCGGGCCGAGGAAGGGGATGGTCAGCTCGTCCATCTGCGGTTCGTGGGCGGCCCAGAGCGGCTGGATGTTGGCGATCGCGCCGAGCCGGGCGAAGCGGGCCAGGTCGTCCGGGTGGACCACCTGGAGGTGGGCGAGGTGGTGCCGGGCGCCGCGCCACCCGTTGGCGGTCCGGGCGGCCTCGACGGCGTCCAGCGCCTCACGGACGGCCCGGTCGCCGAGCGCGTGGAAGTGCACCTGGAAGCCGAGCGCGTCCAGTTCGGTGACGTACCCGCGAAGCGCGTCCGGATCGACGAAGCTGAGGCCGGAGTTGGGGGTGGCGCAGCCGCAGCCGTCCAGGTACGGGCTGGTCATCGCGGCGGTGAAGTTCTCCGCGATGCCGTCCTGCATGATCTTCACCGAGCCAGCCCGGAACCTCCCGTGGCTCAACTCCTCCCGTCGTCGCACCAGTTCGGCGATCTGCTCGGCGCCCCGGTCACGCTGCCACCAGAGCGCGCCGGTCACCCGGGCGGTCAGCGCGCCGGAGCGCGCCGCGGCCAGGTAGGCGTCGGACGGGTCCGGCTGGCCGTTGAACTCGCCGAGCAGCGCGTCCTGCCAGCCGGTGATGCCGAGCGAGTGCAGCAGCCGCTGGGCGCGCAGCAGCCCGTCCAGCCGGTCGGCGGTGGTGGAGGGCGGCACCAGCCGGGCGACCAGCGCGGTGGCGCCCTCCTGCAGCGTGCCGCCGGGGGTGCCGTCGGCCTCGCGCTCGATCCGTCCGTCGGCCGGGTCGGGGGTGTCCCGGGTCAGGCCGGCGAGTTCCAGCGCCCGGGTGTTGGCCCAGGCGCCGTGGTGGTCCCGGTTGGTCAGGTACACCGGCCGGTCGGGGACGACGGAGTCCAGCAGCCGGCGGGTCGGCAGGCCGCCGTCGAAGCTCTCCATCGACCACCCGCTGCCGGTGATCCACTCCTGCCCGGGATGGGCCTGCGCGTACGCCCGGATCCGCTCCAGGTAGTCGGCGACGCCGACCGTCCCGGTGAGGTCGCAGGCCGCCAACTCCGTTCCGCCGTAGACCGCGTGGATGTGCGCGTCCTGGAAGCCGGGCAGCAGCAGCTTGCCGGTGAGGTCCACGACCTCGGTCTTCGGCCCGATCAGCTCCCGGACCTCGTCGTGCCCGACGGCGGCGATCCGCTCGCCGACGACGGCCAGGCTGCTCGCCCTCGTCCGGGCGGCGTCACCGGTGTGGACGGGGCCGCGGGTGAAGACCAGATCGGCCTGGGTCATGGGTGGTGCTCCGTTCTCGTGCAACTCGTGTCTGCCGGATCTCTCGGATCTCTCGGATCCCTCGCGCGTGGCGCGACGTGCTTCGCCGTACGGCCTTTCGTCGTCTTCTCCGCCGCCGTGCGCCCTACGACTCCTGAACGGCCGGGGAGTTGCCCGGATCCCCCGCGCCGTCCAGGAAGTACGGTGAGCGCCGCCGCCAGCGGGCCCAGGCCGCCGCCGGCAGCCCGGTGACGACCATCAGCGTCACCACCGTCAGCTCGAACCACCCGTTGTCGGCGGACAGTTCGAAGTGGTCGGTGGAGTCGTAGAAGGTCCAGGCGAGGTAGCCGCCGACCGCGAGCAGTGCCGCCGCGCCCAGCAGCGGGCCGACCACCGCGCGCAGCGCCTCCACCGGGTCGGTGCGCAGCAGCCCGCGGAACCGGACGGCCGCGGCGACGGCGGTCAGCGCGTAGTAGAGCGCGACGATGACGCCGATCGCGTTGACGGCGGCCGAGATCAGGTCGTTGACGGTCGGGATGGCGATCGAGGCCAGGGCCAGGGCGACGGCGACGCCGGTGATCAGCAGCGTGCCGACGGCGGGCGTGGCGTGCCGGGGGTGCAGCCGGGTCCAGACCGGGCCGAGCACCCGGTCGCGTCCCATCGCGTACATCCCGCGGGCGGTCGGGATCACCGAGGACTGCAGCGAGGCCACCGCGGAGAACATCAGCGCGATCAACGGCAGTGCGGCGAGCGGCTGGTGGGCGAGCCTGGTGCCGAAGTAGGTCAGTCCGTGCGCGCCGTTGTCCGCCAACTCGTCGATCGGCAGGACCCGTTGGAACGCGGTGCCGGCCAGCAGGAAGAGCAGCAGCATCACCACCAGGGCGAGTATGCCGCCCCGGGAGGCGTCGCGCGGGTCGCGTACCTCCTCACCGACGCTGAACACCGACTCGAAGCCCCAGTAGCAGAACACGGCCAGCACCATGCCCTGCGCGACGGCGTCGAAGGAGGGGATGTCGAAGGGGTTGAACCACTGCGCGGAGAACGGCTGGTCACCCGCGAACAGCCCGTACCCGCAGAAGCCGAGCAGCACCGCGTACTCGAACACCAGCAGCGCCTTCTGCAGCCGGGCGGCCGTCTCCAGTCCGCGCACCGCGACCAGCGCGGCGCCGACCAGGACGACCAGGCCGAGCAGGGTGCACTGGACGGTGGAGTCCGCGTCCAGCCGCAGGCCCGCGACGCTGCGCAGGTGCGCCTCGTCGAGCAGTTGGATGATCGACGAGCCGGTGACGGTCGTGGTGTACGCCATGAACACCACCGTGCCGACGGTGTTCACCCAGCCGGTGAGGAACCCCAGCCAGGGGTTGAGGATCCGCCCGACCCAGCGGTAGCTGCTGCCGGCGTCCGGCTCCACCGCGTTCAGCCGTCCGTAGCCGCCCGCGATCGCGAGCACGGGCAGGAAGGCCAGCAGCATGATCGCCGGCAGGTGCAGGCCTACCACGCCGGCCATCAGGCCCAGGCCGATCCCGATACTGCTGGTGGCGGCCGTGCTGGACGCGGCGATCGTCGCGCCGTCCAACAGGCCGAGCGACTTTCGCATCACGACGCTTGAGCCGCTCGCGTCCGTTCTCGGGCCGCCGCCCGTGTCCTTCACCGTCGATGCCAACGGATCACCGCCTTGGTCGTGGGGGTGCACGTGTGTGGTCGTGGGGGTGCACGTGTGTGTGGGGGAACGCGCGCATCTCAGGGGCGGTGCGCGCGGGAAGTGCGAGCCATGAAACAGGTGGCCCGCGCAACACGTCAATGCTGTTGTCATAAGGGCAGGGGCCGTCGGGTCCCGCCCCGACCCCCCGCCCTTCACCACGGGTTCACCCGTGCCCGGAACCCGCGTTCACCCGCGCCGCCTACGGTCTTCGCGCTGAGGTCACCGAGACCGCGTCCACAGACGCACACGCCGACGAGAGGGATCCACAGATGCTCCAGCGCAACCGCCGGTCCGCCGCCCTCACCCTGAGCACGATGGCGCTGGCAGGCGCCCTGTCGCTCACCGCCTGCGGGAGCGACGACAACAAGACCGGGACGGCCACCGCGAACGGCTCCGCGCCCGTGGTCGCCTGCGGCAAGGGCGGCACCCTCCTCGGCGCCGGCTCCACGGCGCAGGGCAACGCGATGGACCTGTGGAAGACCACCTACGCGACCTCCTGCTCCGGCACCACCGTCAACTACAGCGGCGGCGGCTCCGGTGCGGGCATCCAGCAGTTCACCCAGGGCAAGGTCGCCTTCGCCGGCACGGACTACGTCCTCAAGCCCGCCGACGTCGACGCCTCCAAGGCCGTCTGCACCGGCGGCAAGGCCATCGGCCTGCCGATGGTCGGCGGCCTGGTCTCGCTGGTCTTCAACGTCGACGGCGTCGACAACCTCGTCCTGGACGGCCCGACCGCCGCCAAGATCTTCGACTCGCAGATCACCAAGTGGAACGACCCGGCCATCGCCGCCCTCAACCCGGGCGCCAAGCTGCCGGACGCCGACATCCAGTCCGTCCACCGCTCCGACGACTCCGGCACCACCTTCAACCTCACCTCCTACTTCGCCAAGACCTCCGGCGGAGCCTGGAGCGCGGCCCCGGACAAGGCGTGGAAGGGCAAGGGCGGCCAGTCCGCGAACGGCAGCGCCGGCGTCTCCGCCCAGATCAAGCAGGTCAAGAACTCCATCGGCTACGCCGAGCTGTCCTACGCCCAGATCAACAACCTCAAGAGCGCCCGGATCTCGACCGGCGCCGCCCAGCCCGTCGAGGCCACCGCCGCCAACGCGGCCGCCACCTTCGCCACCTCCACCGTCGTCGGCACCGACGGCGACCTCGCCCTCTCCCTCGACTACGGCACCAAGGCCGACAACGCCTACCCGATCGTCCTCGTCACCTACGAGGTCGTCTGCGACAAGGGCAACAAGGCCGAGTCCCTCGACACCCTCAAGTCCTTCCTCGCCTACACCATCGGCGACGCCTCCCAGAAGGCCATCGCCGAGAAGGGCTACGTCCCCCTCCCCGCCGCCATCGGCGACAAGGTGAAGACCGCCGTCACCACCCTCGCCTGACCCACCCCCGGCCCGGCCCCTCGACGGGGGCCGGGTCCGGCAGGGCCCCTGTCGGACCCCGGCGCCAGAATGGGGTCATGCCCTCCTTGGAGACCACTCCGAAGATCCGCGCCCGGATGAGCAAGCAGCGCAGTCACGACACGGGCATCGAGGTCACCCTCCGTCGCGCCCTGTTCGCGGCCGGGTTCCGTTACCGCGTCCACCGCAAGCCGCTCAAGGGCATGCGCCGCGAGGCCGACATCCTGTTCGGTCCGGCCCGCGTCGCGGTCTTCGTCGACGGCTGCTTCTGGCACGGCTGCCCGGAACACGCGACGTGGCCCAAGAACAACGCCGAATTCTGGCGGGAGAAGATCGAGAAGAACCGGGCCCGGGACCGGGACACCGACGCCCGCCTCGCCGAGGCCGGTTGGCTGCCGGTCCGCGTCTGGGAGCACGAGAGTGCCGCCGAAGCCGCCGAGCGGATCGCCGCCCTCGTCGACGGGCGACGGCCGGGGCGTGGGCGGAACGCCGGGGAAGCAGCGACCGAGTACGTCGCACCCCCTGTCGCCGGCTAGACTCTGGCCACATGACCAGCTCGGACGCAGCCGTCTCCTTCCCCGTGAAGCCACACATTCTGGACCTCTTTGCCGGTCCGGGCGGTCTCGACGTGGCCGCGGAGATGCTCGACGTGAGGTCGCTCGGCATCGAGTGGGACAAGGACGCCTGTGAGACCCGCTACGCGGCCGGGCTCAGGACGTGGCACGCGGACGTCAGCGAGGTCCGACGGACGCGGTTCGAGAAGCTCCCTTCGGACCTGAACGTCCTGGCGGGCGGTCCGCCCTGCCAGACCTACTCGGTGGCCGGAAACGGTGCGGGCCGCAAGGCCCTGGAGAAAGTCAAGGAACTCATCCACGCGTTGGTGGACGGTGCGGGCGAGCAGGAGGTCGACGACCGACTGGAGGAGATCGGCGGAGACTCCCGGACCGCGCTGGTCCTCGAACCGCTCCGGTACGCGATCAAGGCCCTCGGCTGCCCCAACCGGGACGGGCGCCCGTTCGACGTGATCGTCCTGGAGCAGGTCCCTGCGGTCAAGGCGCTCTGGGACGTCTACAAGAAGGCTCTGGAGAAGGGCCTGCCCCGGGAGGACGGGACGAGGGTCCGGTACGAGGTCGCCGAGGTCAAGACCCTGCACACCGAGGCCTACGGTGTGCCGCAGACCCGCCGCCGCACGATTCTGATCGCGCGGCTCGCCGGGCACGGCGAACCTCCGCTCCCCGCCCCGACCCACCACGTCTTCAACCCGCGCAAGCCGGAGCAGGGCGGCCCCGACGACGCCCAGACCGCGCTGCCGGTGGACGGGACCCCGGCGCCGCTCCGTCCGTGGGTCGCGATGGGGGAGGTGCTCGCGAGCCGGAAGGGCCCCTTCGAGATCGTGTCGAACTACGGCAGCGGCGGCGATCCGAAGAACCGCGGCGTCCGGACGTTCAGGCAGCCGTCGTTCACCGTCACCGGCAAGGTCTCGCGCAACGCCGTCCGACGGCACCCGAACGGCGAACCCCTCCACCCGGACCGCCTGACCATCGCCGAGGCCGGCAACCTCCAGACCTTCCCGCCCGACTACCCCTGGGACGGCGGCGACCAGTCCCAGCAGGTGGGAAATGCCGTGCCCCCGCTGTTCGGCATGCACGTGCTGGCGGCGGCACTGGGCATGCCCCTCCCCCCGGAGGAGAAGCTCCGGGAGGGCTGGGGCCGACTCGACAGGAACGATTCGAGGTACGTGGAACTCCGCACCGAGGGCTGTGAGGCTCCGGCGGGTTGCGGCCCCGACTGCCCGAAGCCCGAGGGTCAGACCTCCTCCTCGACCTCCTCCACGTCCTCCCGGCCCCGGACCGGCGCGTCCGCGAAGAGGTCCGCGAAGTAGTCCACCAGGACGCTTACTGACAGCTCCGGCGCGGGTTCCTCGTCGGGGCCGGTGGGCAGCACGTTCCGTGACACCTGGCGGGCGGTCTCGGCCTCCTCGATCCAGTCGAGCAGCGGACGGGGGTCGCGCTCGGGGTGGTCGGGGGCGATCACGTCGTACATCAGCGTCGCGGCGGAGGCGTTGACGGCACCGGCCAGGGCGTTGACCTCGCGGCCCGTGGTGACCGCGCCCTTCGCGATCAACCGGACGACCGCCTGCGCGGTGGGCCGGTGATTGATCACGGACATGCGCAACGGGCTGTTGAGGACGTCCTGGATTCCGCAGGCCGTGACCACGGGGCCGTAGTCCGCGCCGTCGCGGAAGAGCTCCGCCACCCACCAGAGCCGGGCGAAGGCCTGCTTGTGGTACTGCCCGCGGAAGCGCTCGGCCGCCACCTTGGCGGGCTTGCCGTCCTTGGGTTCCCCGAGGTGTCGCCAGACCACGTAGTCCGGGGCGACCCCGAGCGCGAGGTAGTTCCAGAAGCCGGGGTCGGCCGCCTCCCTGCGGGTGAGCCGCAGGGAGGCGTGCAGCCGCGGGGCGAGCCAGGCGTCGGCCTGGGTGGCCTTGAACCCGTTGTGCCGGCAGTAGGACATGGCGTCCTCGGCCAGGTCGCGGACGGGCAGCAGCTCACCACGCCGGTCGCCGTGCGGAAGCGGTTCGGTGACCTGGTTGAGCTTGATGCTCGGCACGTCCTCGCGACCGGCGAGCAGTCCCTCGGTGACGAATTCCGCCGCCTCGGCGTTCGGCAGCAGGGCGAGGCGCTCGGGGAGGTGGCTCGGCCGGTCGGTCATGCGTCGTCCCCCTGCGTGAGGCGTTCCAGGTCGCGGATGGTGGTGGAGAGCGTCCGGGGGACGCCGGCACGCCGGGAGGCGGCGAAGTGGATCCGGGATTGGAGTTCCCCCCACCCGGTGGCGGAGGATCCGGTGCGCGCCGCATGGACCTCCCGCAGCGCCTGCTCCGGCGCACGGTCGGGGTACATGTCGGGGAGCATCTCCCGGAGCACCTCGCCCTGCCAGCCGTGCGGGAACACCGGGGTGCCGTCGTCCTCGACCTCCAGGTCGCCGACGGCGGAGTGGAACACGGCCGTCCAGACCTCGGAGCACATCTGGGCGAGGAGGAGTTCCCGGACGGTCTTCTCCGGCCCGGTGCCACCGTCGGCTCCCATCAGGTCGCCGAGTCCCTCGAAGTCGGTGTTGACACGCACGGCCGGGAAACGACCGGTGGTGTCGACCAGCCAGGGGGACTCCTTGAAGCGCTGGAGCCGACTGGCTCCGGAACCGAACCTGACCATCTTGACGTCGAGTTCGCGGGCGAGCGAGGGCACCGCCTCGATCACGTCGACGAACCACTCCGCGTCCGAGGTGGCGATCACCCGACCGGGCACTCCGTCGACGGTGGCCACGACGTGCACCGTGAGCGAGGCCCGGTCGAGGAGGTCGCCGCGGTACACGTACAACTCGGCGGTCCGCTCACGGCCGTCCTCGGAGACTGCGGAGAACTCCACGGCCGTACGGGTGTTGGTTGCCCGCTCGGTCAGGACGGCGACGATCTTGACGTGTTGCCAGGGGCCCGACGGGTCGAGCGCCTTGGCCGGGAGACCGGCGGAGAGGCGGAGCCGGGCCAGGGTCCAGTCCGGTCGGTCCTCGTCGGGACCGAGGGCGACGACGCGTTCGACGGTGGAGAGGTACTTGCTCTCCAGGTTCTCCCAAGGCTCGCCCTCGGCCTTGAGTTGGGCGCTGTCGACGCGCCAGGACACGTTGCCGGTGAGCCGCCGGTAGGGGTAGACCTTCACGCCTGCTCCCCCTTTCCGCTGCGGAGTTCGACGACGAGTCCGGTCAGTTGGGCCCGGACCGGGTGGCGGGAGACGTCGGTGACGCCCCGGAAGACAGCCTTGCGACTCCCCGGCGACAGCTGCAGGGCCCCGTCGACGACCTCGCAGCCGCTGACGGCGACCAGGTCCTTCCAGGGGGCGGCCGGGCGGGGCCCGGAGCGCACGTCGAACTTGGCGACCGGCGTGACGGGGCGGTCGGTGTCCACCCCGGGCGAGACCCGCAGGTCGACGGTGACGGACCAGGCTCCCGTCTCGTCGATCAGCGCGTCCACGTTGTCCAGTTCGGGCAGGGCCGCGGCCGCCGCCGGCCTCGGCTTCTTCGGGGCGCCGCCGCCCACCTTGAGCCGGCCGGCGATCTTGGCCTCTCCCCCGTTGCGACGCTTGGCCTTCGGTACCGCCACGAGGTCGCGCACGGCCGTGTTCGCCGCGGTGGTCAGGCCGGCGATGCGTCGGTGGGCGGAAGGCGAGTAGGAGAGGCGCAACTCCTCGGTCTGACCCCATTTGTTGTGCTCCGGGGGCTCCGAGGCGCGGAGGAACTCCTCGGCGGCCTCGGCGCCGGGGGCGTCGGGGCCCGCCGCGCGGCCGGTGAGGAGGATGGCCTGGAAGGGGTTGGTGCCGACCGGGATGTTGGTGACGGCGCCGTCCTTGACGGTCATGCGGTTGCCCCGCATGGAAACCAGCCGGTTGGGGCGACCGTCGGCGTCCTCGGCATCGGTGACCAGGACCACCGCCTCGTGCGGCACGCCGCCGCGCGCCTGACCGCCGTGGAGGGGCACGTTGAGCCGGACGCCGGCTCGGGCGACCTGGCCGGGGCCGGTGAGCCGGTCGACGGTGGTCCCCTCCAGGAAGGCCCGCAGGGCACGGGTCCGGGAGGGCTGGGCGACGGCCGGATCCACGTGCTCCTCGGGGATCAGCACCTCGCCGTTGCGGTACGTGCGGACGGACGCCTCCAGGTGCGGCTTGTGGTCCCCGCCGCCGGTCATCGCAGCCCAGAAGTTGAGGCCGAGCGCATCGACGAGCCGGGCGTGCATGCGGTGGACGGAGTCGTCGTCCTCGGTGTTCTCCTCCTCGCCGGCGGCGCCGTTGACGGACACCAGGCTGGCCACGTCATGGGCGCCGACGATGAGGAATGAGGTGCCGGGGGCCGCGCTCTCACGGGTGAGGTGGAGCTTCTCGACGGTCTCCTCGTCGGCCCACCAGGACCGGACCACGTCCGCGGCCTCGGTGGTCGGGTCGGGACGCCCGAACCAGGCCGGACCCGCACACGCGCGACCGTCGACCTCGCGCCAGGGCAGGTCCAGCCGGCCGACGAGGCGTCGCTCCGTGCGGCCCTCGTGGGGTTCCGACAGGGTGGAGTTGATCAGCACCAGGCCGAGCCGGCTGGTGGCCCAGAGCGTGGCCTTGCCCAGGCCGTAGGAGCCTCCCGCGCCCAGGTCCCTCTTGTGACTGTCGAGTTGTCGACGGACGACGGCGGCGAAGAGCCCGTCCTCGTAGTCGCCGCCGGTCAGGCCGGTGGCGTTGTAGTCGTCGACACGGAGGAGCACCAGGCGGTCGTGCTGGTACATGTCGCGCAGCCCGGCCGCGATCGTGCGCGACACCTTGCTCTGCTTGCCGCCGTCAGCCGTCAGCGCCTCGTAGTGCGGGCGCAGTTTCTCCCACTCGATGGCCTCGCGGAACCGGGCGAGGGCCTCGCCGGTGAGTTCGTGCAGGGTGTAGCGGACCCGGACGGGCTCGACGGGGTCGAGGCGCGCGTCCAGGCTGTTCTGGGTGGCCTCGCGGGCGAGCACCGAGACGTCGGCTTCGAAGGCGAACGCGGCGGCGTTGCCGTACTCACGCCCGCCGTCGGCGTGGGCCGGCCGGTGGTACCAACCGACGGGCAGCCCGAGTTGGGCGTCGGCGCTGCGGGTGTGGATGGTCTCCAGGTCGGTCTTGAGCACCTCGGCGATCAGCCGGATGGTGTCGTCCCGGGGCACGGAACGGCCCACGATCCAGGCCGACACCGCGGCCCGGGTCACGCCGAGGTCCTCCGCCAGGTCCGTCTGACTCTTCCCTGCGTTCCTGAGCTGGCGCGCCAGCCAGGGGCCGAAGTCCTCAGCCGCCTTCACGTCCCACCTGCTTCCGCATGGCTTGTTTCACGAGGTGGGAGCCAGGCTACCGCATCACTGTTGACAGCGTCACCCACTTGTCAATCAACCTTTGACGAGTACCGCACCTGACGGGAACGAATGCCGAACGCGATCGAAAATTACGACCCGGAAATCCTTTCCATTTGCCCGAATTCCCCGGACAAGGGTGGATCGATCCCCTTTCGAATGGGGACCCACGGCCCCTGGACAGGCCCCTTGCGTGCCGATGGCTTCCGTGGCAGAGTTGTCGCCACTTCCGCAGCGGACACTGCGGAAGCAGCCCCGGAACGGGCTTGGTTTGTCTGTTTTCCTGGGGGGAATTCATCACGGCCGCCTCCGGAATCGCTTTGTGGATTCCGCGGATTCTCGCGCGCCCCGTTCCCTCCTGCACCACCTCGCACCACTTCGTCGCGTAGTCCACGAAAGCGAAAGCGCAGGTACCTCCGGTGTCGCCGCAGAACTCCCCGCTCCACCGCATGCGTTCCATCGTCTCCACGTACGACCGGCTCACCCACGAGGCCCCGCAGGACCTGGGCGCCTACCTCTACCTGTACGGCATCGACCACGACATGGTCGCCACGTACCGGAACGCCATTCGCGACGCCGACGCCCGGGCCCGCCGCCCGCGTCGCACCCCGGGCCGGTGCCAGCGCATCGTCAGGTTCACCGTGCGCCGCGCCAGCTGACGACACGTCCGACTCCCAGCGCAGCCCACCGCCCCTCCGCAGCCGAAGTGGAACCCCTCGTGGCCGACCCGCAGTCCCCCGTGATCCGCACCGTCGTCGAGCAGTCCCTCCGCGTCCTGGAGACCTACGCGATCGACCCGGGTCTGATCCCCGAACACGCCAACGGCGAACGCCGCATCACCCAGGGCGGGTACGGCGACCGGCAGCTCTTCGAGCTCGCCCAGAACGCGGCCGACGAGCTGTTCGCCGAGCCCGGCGGTCGGATCCACGTCGTCCTCACCGGCACCCACCTGTACTGCGCCAACCAGGGCGACCCGGTGACACCCCAGGGCGCCGAGACCATCCTGCGCATGAGCATGTCCCGCAAGCGCGGCGGGCAGATCGGCCGGTTCGGCGTGGGGGTGAAGTCGGTCTTGGTGGTGACCGACGCGCCCGAATTCTTCAGCCTCGACGGCAGCTTCGGCTTCGACCGGGCCTGGTCGTACGAGCGGATCCGGAACGTTCCCGGGGTGCGCGAGCGGCTCGGCGAGGACTTCGAGGCGCCCGTGCTCCGCATGGCCCGCGAGCTGGACATGGCGGCCGAACGCCTTCGGGACCCGGTACTGGACGAACTGCTGGAATGGGCGACCACAGTGGTCCGTCTGAAGCTCCTGCCCGGCGCAGCCGAACGGCTGTCCAAGGACATGCACGGCCACCAGGGCACGGCCGCGCACGACACCCGCGAGGAGTTCCCCTCCGGCTTCCACCTGTTCTCCCCGCACGTGGGCCAAGTGGTCCTGGAGGACCGCCGGCCCCGTCCGGTCGCGCGCCGGGCCCTGCGGTCGGAGCGGAACGGCAACCTGCACACGATCCAGGAGGAGCGGGTCGGCAGGCCGCCGGCCACCTCGCAGTGGCGGGTCTTCACCCACGTCCACGAACCGACCGAGGCCGCCCGTCGCGACGCCGGCGAGCTGCACGACCGGCTGTCCGTCGACGTGGCCTGGGCGGTCCCGGCCTACCGCGTCGACGAGCGGACCGGCCTGCTCGGCGCCCCCGACGCGCGGGGGCGCGGCAGGTTCTGGTCCTTCTTCCCGACCAAGTACGAGATGACCCTCAGCGGCATCCTGAACGGGGCCTGGAAGACCAACGAGGACCGGCAGAACCTGCTGGACTCCTCGCCGTTCAACGTCGAGATGATCCGGGTCGCGGCCCGCCTGGTGGTCGAGTCGCTGCCCGAACTCGCCCCTGCGGAGGACCCCGGCGCGTACCTCCCGCTGCTGCCCGGCCGTTCCAAGGGCGTGGAGACGATCAGTTGGGCCGACCGCCTGCTCACCGAGCAGATCTGGGCCGCCACCGCGGTGCGTCCGTCGCTGCCGGACCAGGACGGCGTCCTGCGCACCCCCGACGAGCTGGAGGTCCACCCGGACCTGGGGAAGGACGGCGCCGCGGTCAACCGCTGGCTGCGGACCTGGCACGCCTACCCGGGCCGGCCCCGCACCTGGGTGCACCCCTCGGTCGAGGCCACCGACCTGCGGGCGGGCAAGGTCCAGCACGTCCTCGGCGCCGCCGGCCGGCAGCGGGCCTCGGTCGTCGCGTGGCTGGAGGCGCTGGTCTCCGACGGTTCCGCCGGGGCGTCGGCGACCGCCGTTCGGATCGTCGCCGACATGATCGCTTCGAATGCCGCCTGCGCCGTCGAGGCCCGCAGGGCAAGGATCGTGCTCACCGAGGAGCACGGCCTGGTCGCTCCGCTGGGTAGCGTGGTGTACCGGCGCACCGAGGAGGACGGCCTGCGGGAGTCGCTGGTCTACGTCGACCGCGCCCTGTCCGACGACCCGTCGCTCTCCTCCGCCCTCACCGCACTCGGCATCCAGGAGGCCGACGTGCGAGGGCGCTTCGTGAGCGTCCTCGACCAGGGTTTCGACTCCTACGACACACAGGAATGGACCCGCTTCTGGGAGCTGTTCCACCGGGCGGGCGCGTCGGTGGTCGGCCACGAGGTGACCAAGCGGGTCCCCGCGCCGGCGGAGACCCTGATGGTGCGGACCGCGGACGGCCGCTTCCGCCTCATGCGCGACTGCATGGTTCCCGGCCCCGTCGTCACCGCCGAGAGCGACCCCGAGATCGCGGTGGACATGCGTTTCCACTCCGACGACGCGGGCTTCTTCCGCGAGTGGGGCCTGCGGGACCGGCCGACCTCCGGTCACGGTCCCGAGCCGGACCCCTGGTTCGACGAGTACCGGGAGGCCGTGCACAAGGCGTACTGCCGCACGCTCGACGACCGGGCGAGCCGGCCGACCCTGGCCAGGACCAGGATCGACGGCTCCCCCGTCGGTGGACCGCTGCACCTGCTTCCCCGGCTCTCGGAGGAGGCCCGCGCGGCCTTCCTCCAGGCTCTGCCCGATGACGCGCTGCTCACGAACTGGACCCTTCAGATCGGAGCACAGACCGACACGCGCAGGCCGGTGTCCTCCCCGATCCGCTGGATGCTCAACCGCCACGGTCGGGTGCGGACCTCACAGGGGCTCAAGCCCCTCAAGGAGGCCGTGGGACCGCAGCTGGAGGCGTACCGCGACGTGCTCCCGGTGGCCGCGATCAGCACCGAGAAGGCCCGCAAGCTCGGGCTCGCGGACAGTGTCGACAAGGTCCGCCCGCAGCAGTGGGAGCAGCTCCTGGAGAAGCTGCAGGACAGCGAGGACGACGCCTTCGTCGGCTCCACCTACGTCCTGCTGACCCGACTGGAGATCGACTTCCCCGAGGGGTCTCTGACCCGGTGTCGGGTCGGCGAGGCCTGGGACACCCGGGAGGACGGTGAGATCGCCGTCGCCGCGGATCCGGAGGAGTACCGCTCGCTCCAGGCCGAGCGGGTGCCGGCCCTGCTGATGCCGGACCTGGGGTCGGCCGACCTCATGGTCGAGCGGTGGGGCATGCTGCGCCACGACGACGTCATCACCCGGGAGACCCGGCACGAGTCGAACGTGGAGCCCGTTCCGCTGGTCGAGGAGTTCCCGACGCTGCGCCAGAAGATGGGCACCGCGGTCGGCACGTACTCCCTGCTGCGCTGCTCCACCCTGGAGGAGGTCCTCCGCACCCCGAGCGGGACCAAGCCGAAGGCGCTGGAGAGCGCCCGCCAGGGCAATGTGATCAAGGTCTTGGACTCGCTGGACCGGCTCGGGACGCTCCGGGCCGTGGACCGGGAACTGGGTCTGCGAATGGGAGAAGCGGGCTGCCGGGCGGTCCTGGACGCCCAAGCACGTCAGGAACAGGACGAGCAGCTGCGGTCCAAGCTCAAGGCAATCCGCGAGGCCCCCGACGTGACGGCCAAGTTGGAGCTGCTGATCGGCGCGGAAGCGCTGCGCGACCGGCTCCCCGCCGGCCTGATGGAGGCCGAACGCCAGGAGCCTGACGGACAGGAGCCCACCGGGCGGCGAATCGCGCAGATGGCGTACAACGCGCACGGCGACACCGTGCTCAAGACCCACGCCCGTGACATCCAGGAGCGCATCCCGAGCGCCCCGTCCTCCTACACCGGAGGATCCGCGGCGGTCTCCTTCGTCGCCGACCTGGGCCTGCCCGCACCCTTCGCCGGCTACCGGGCCCCCGCGCTCGAACAGAGCCTGACCGTGGACGGCCCCCAGGACTTCCCCCGCCTGCACGACTACCAGGAGCGGCTCGCCCTCAACATCTACGAGATGCTGGACCGGTTCACCCCGCAGCGCGCCATGCTGTCCCTGCCCACCGGCGCCGGCAAGACCCGGGTCACCGCCGAGGCCGTCATCCGCTGGGTCAAGCAGACCGGTGCGCTCAAGGGCCCGATCCTGTGGATCGCCCAGACCGAGGAACTGTGCGAACAAGCCGTTCAGAGCTGGCAGTTCGTCTGGAGCCGGGCGGGCGCGCAGGACCGGCTGACGATCAACCGGCTGTGGACGTCGAACGAGGCGGCACCGGTGACGGACGGGCCGCAGCTCGTCGTGGCCACCGACGCCAAGCTGCGCGTGTGTCTGGACACCGACCGGTACGCCTGGCTGCGGGACGCCGCGCTGGTCGTGGTGGACGAGGCGCACGTGGCGACCGGCCCGAGCTACACCGGGATCCTGGACCTGCTCGGCCTGACCCAGCACCGGACCGGGCGCCACCTGCTCGGCCTCACCGCCACGCCGTTCCGCGGCCACAACGAGGAGGAGACCCGCCGCCTGGTCAACCGGTTCGGCGCCCGTCGCCTGGACGAGGGGGTCTTCCCCTCCGGCGACGCCTACGGCCACCTCCAGGAACTGGGTGTGCTCGCGCGGGTCGAGCACAAGGAGCTGACCGGCGGCACCATCGAGCTGTCCCGCCAGGAGCGGGAGAACGCCCGGCAGTTCAGTCTGCTGTCCAAGGCCGCCGAACAGCGGCTGGCCGACGACCACGACCGAAGCCGCCGCATCGTCGCGGAGATCGCGGCGACGGACGAGAACTGGCCGGTGCTGGTGTTCGCCACCTCGGTGGAGCACGCCAAGTACCTGGCGGCGCGACTGATGGACCACGGGATCTCCGCGTCCTCGGTGGATTCCACCACCTCCGACAACGACCGCCGCGCCCGGGTCCGGGACTTCCGCGACGGCCGGGTGCGGGTGCTCACCAACTACGGTGTCCTCACCCAGGGCTTCGACGCCCCGGCCACCCGGGCGGTGGTCGTCGCCCGACCCGTCTACAGCCCGAACGTGTACCAGCAGATGATCGGACGCGGTCTGCGCGGCCCCCGCAACGGCGGCAAGGACACCTGCCTCATCCTCAACGTCCGGGACAACATCCTGAACTTCGACACCGCCCTCGCCTTCACCCGGTTCGAGCACCTCTGGAGCGCCCGGTGACCCCCGCCCCCGAGGACGGCCCCGTCCTCACGACCGAACAGCAGGACGTGGTGGACCGGCCGTGGGACACCCGTCTCCTGGTCGCCGCCGGGGCGGGTACGGGCAAGACCCACACGCTCGTGCGCCGCATGGACGCGCTCGTCGGCCACGCCGACCCGGACGAGGCGCTGGAAGCCTCCGAGCTGCTGGTCCTCAGTTTCTCCCGCGCCGCGGTCCGCGAGTTGCGGGACCGGATCGCCCGACACGGTGAGCACGCGCGGCGGGTGCGGGTGCAGACCTTCGACTCCTGGGCGTACTCGCTGCTGCGGCAGGCGTACCCGGACGGGGAGTGGTCGGAGCTCTCCTTCGAAGCGCGCATCCGGGCAGCCACCGACGCGATCGAGAAGGGCGCGTTGGAGTCCCTGGAGTCCGGCCCGCCCACGCACGTGATCGTCGACGAGGTGCAGGACCTGGTGGGCGCGCGCCGGGAACTGGTGGAGTCGTTGCTCGACCGCCTCCAGGACTCCTGCGGGTTCACCCTGGTCGGCGACCCCGCCCAGGCGATCTACGACTTCCAGATCGAGGACCCGGAGGAGTACGCGAACCGTGCCGACCTGTTCCTGCGCTGGGTGCGGATCTCCTACGCCGACGACCTGGTGGAACTGCGGCTGACCCGGAACTTCCGGGCCGTCACCCCCGAGGCGCGCACCGCGCTCCCGCTCGGCCCCGCCGTCCAGGGCATCGGCAGCGCGCCCGAGGGCGCGGACGCGGCAGCCGAACGGCTCCACGGGGAACTGCGCGAACTGCTGCTCGACGTCCCCGACCTGGGCCCGCTCACCGACTCGTTCACCCTGGACTCGCTGCGCTCCTTCCCCGGCACCTGCGCGATCCTGTGCCGGGACAACCGCCAGGCCTTGGTCCTCTCGGAGCTGCTGCACACCCGAGGGGTCCCGCACGCGCTGCGCCGCTCGCTCCGGGACCGGCCCGTGCCGTACTGGGTCGCCGAGGTGCTGCGACGCACCCGGGCCACCACGCTCACCGAGGAACGGCTGCGCGAGCTGCTCACCGCGGTCCCGCTGCCCGAGGGCACCGACCTCGACCGGGTGACGCGCTCCCTGCGGGTGGCGGCGCGCGGCGCCGGTCGGGGCACCCTCGACGTGGCGCGGCTGCGCGCGCTGGTGGCGGAGCGTCGGTTCCCCGACGAACTGGCCGATCCGGAACCGGGCCGGCTCGTGGTGTCCACGGTGCACCGCTCCAAGGGCCTGGAGTTCGACCGGGTGGTACTGACGGCCCCGCCGACCGTGGCCGAGCTGCGCCGTCGTACCGGGGACCTCGACGCCCCCGCCGAGGCTCGCGCGCTCTACGTGGCGATGACCCGGGCCCGGGAGGACCTGTACCGGATCGCGGCGCCGGACACGGTGACGGTGCTCCGGCACAAGCCGACCGGCCGCTGGTACCGGGGGGTGCCGAACCCGAGCCACAGGTGGCGACGCGACGGCGTCGAGGTGCGGGCCGGCGACGTGGAGACCGTGGAGCCCGCCGGCGCCCCCACGGACGCCCCCGGGGCCCAGGCGTACCTGCTGGAACGGGTGCGGCCGGGGGACGCGGTCACGTTCCGGCTGCGCGACGCCCTCCCCACGGGCCCCGAGCAGAGCCCCCGGTACGCGCTGCTGCACGCGGGACGGGAGATCGGCGACGCCTCCGAGGCCTTTCGGAGCCAGCTGCACTCCGTCCTGAAGGTGGGCGCGACCTGGGAGGTCCGGTGGCCCGAGGAGATCGCCGACCTGCGGGTCGACTGCCTGGAGTCGGTGGCGGGCAGCCCGGCGGCCGGGACCAACGCGGGTCTGGGCGACCACGGGGTGTGGATCGCCCCACGCATCAGCGGAATCGGACGGTTCCGGCGCGCCGCCGGAACCGAGGAGGAGCAGGAATGACCATCCACGCAGGGCGGCACGCCGGGCACTACGAGGTTCGTGAGGACCTGGTGGCCAGGCTCCGCCGGGAGCTGCTGGGCCCCGACCTCGACGCCTCCGCCGAGGACCGCGCCGAGGTCCTGAACCAGGACGCCCCGATCACCCGGTACCCGGTCGGGGTGCTCTACCCCCGCCCGGCGGACCCCGAGGCCGGCCGTCGTCTCCTGGAGGACGCCGCCGAGCAGGACGGCCTGGACGAGGAGCCCGTGAGCAGGAGCGGCGGTCCCGACGAGTCCGGGGGAACGACGGACCGCCCCGACTCGGGCGACCGGCGCCCGTCGAGCGTCGGTCTGACCTTCGCGGTCGACCTCGCCGTGTGCCAGGAGATCGTGGTCTCGGCCCGCGCCGCCGTCTACGAGCCGGAGGACGCCGAGGGGCGCAAGGTCTCGGCCCGCCGCAGCGAGGCTCGCACCACCTCCGACCAGCGGGAGCGCTGGCGTCGGGTGGAGCTGGACCTGCCGGACACCCGCGTCGACGTCCGCCGGCCCGGCCGCGGCGCCTCGCACGACCTCGACGACACGGCCCGGCTGGAGGTGCACGTGCGCCGACCGTCGCCGACGACCGGCACGGTCACCGTCACGGTCACCCTGGTCAACCGCCGCACGGTGGGCGAGCGGGAACTGCAGGACGCCTTCGCCCTCTTCCAGACCGGGCTCACGGTCCGCGCCGGCAACGGGTCGAGCGCGTTCGTGGAACGCCCGACCACCCTGTCCGCCGTCGATCCCGAGCTGGAGACCGGCCGACTGCTCCACCGGCACGCCCCCACCTTCGCCACCGGTCACGGCTGCGCGGCCGTTTGGGACTGGACCCCGCCCCCGATCGGCCTCACCGACGTCGTACGGGCGGGCGTGACCGAGGTGCGCACCGAGTTCGTGCCGACCCACGAGGTGCTGCTCACCGACTCCAACCCGACGATCGACGCCGGGGCCCTCACCATGCTCGGCCTCGCCGAGGCCGGTGACGCCGAGGTGGTCGCCGCCTTGGAAGGGCTGGCCACGGGCTACGAACGGTGGATCGAGCGGAAGCGGGACGAGGTCGCCGCACTCGCAGGCACCTCGTACGAGCGGGCCGCGGTCGAGCAGGTCCACGCATGCTGCGAGGCCCTGGAACGGATCCGCGGCGGCATCGCGCTACTGCGCGACAAGCCCGACCTGATGTGGGCGTTCCGACTCGCCAACCGGGCGATGGCGACCCAGCGGGCCCGGGCCGCCTGGGTCAAGAGCGGTCGGACCGGCGAGCCGGACCCGGCCTCGGCGCGCTGGCGCCCGTTCCAGATCGCCTTCATCCTGCTCTGTCTGGCCGGGGTGGACGACCCGGAGCACCCCGACCGAGGCGTGTCCGACCTGCTGTGGTTCCCCACCGGTGGCGGCAAGACCGAGGCGTACCTGGGTCTGATCGCGCTGACCACCTTCCTGCGCCGCAAGCGGCTCGGGCCGGCCGGCGGCGGAGTCACCGTCCTGATGCGGTACACACTACGTCTCCTGACCCTGCAGCAGTTCGAGCGTGCCGCGATCCTGATCTGCGCCATGGAGCGGCTGCGCCGGGAGAACCCCGGGGAACTCGGCGACGAGGAGATCTCCATCGGCATGTGGGTGGGCCGTTCCGCCACGCCGAACACGTTGGAGGTGGCCTCCCGGCAGCTCGACGCCGCCCGGGCCGGCCGGGTGCTCCAGACGGAGAACCCCGTCCAACTGCACGCCTGCCCTTGGTGTGGCACCGCCCTCGACGCCCACCGCTACTCGGTGGACCCGGAGGCCGAGCGGATGGACGTGCGCTGTCCCGGGACGGACTGCGACTTCTCGGACGGGCTGCCCGTGCACCTGGTCGACCAGGCCGTGTACGCGGCCCGGCCCACCCTGGTGATCGCCACCGTCGACAAGTTCGCCTCGATGCCGTGGCGCGAGAGGACCGCCGCCCTCTTCAATCGGGACCGTCAGGACTCCACCCCGCCGCCCGAGTTGATCGTCCAGGACGAACTGCACCTGATCTCCGGGCCACTGGGAACTCTGACCGGCCTGTACGAGACGGCCGTCGACGTGCTCGCCGACCGCCCCAAGGTGATCGCGTCCACCGCGACCATCCGCCGCGCCGCCGACCAGGGCAGGGCCCTGTTCTCCCGCGAGGTCCGGCAGTTCCCGCCCGCCGGCCTGGACGCCCGCGACTCCTGGTTCGCCGTGGAGACACCGGCCGTCGAGAAGGCGTCCCGCCGCTACGTGGGCCTGCTCGCTCCGGGCACCAGCCAGTCGACCCTGCTGATCCGCACCTACGCCACGTTGCTCCACCAGGCGATGCGGGCCGACACCGTGGACGAGGTGCGCGACGCGTACTGGACGCTGGTCGGCTACTTCAACAGCCTGCGCCTGCTGTCCGCCGCCGAACTCCAGGTCCACGACGACGTCGTGGCCTACCTGGAGCACCTCGCCGATCGCGACGGGTGCGACCCCCGCTCGGTCGGCAACCACTCCGAGCTGACCAGCCGGGTCGACGCCAGCGACATCCCGGCCCGACTGAAGCAGATCGAGCGCAGACTGACGGACGGTGACCCGGCGGACGTGGTCGACGTGCTTCTCGCCACGAACATGATCGCCGTCGGCGTTGACGTGGACCGACTCGGCCTGATGGCCGTCATGGGCCAGCCGCAGACCACCGCCGAATACATCCAGGCCACCAGCCGGGTGGGCCGCGCCCACCCCGGCCTGGTCGCCGTGATGCTCAACGCCGGTCGCTCCCGGGACCGTTCGCACTACGAGAACTTCCAGCACTTCCACTCCGCGCTCTACCGGGAGGTCGAGTCCACCTCGGTGACGCCCTTCTCGGCCCGCGCCCGCGCCCGCGGTCTGCACGCGGTGATCGTCGCCCTGGCCCGCATCGCCATCCCGGCGGCCCGCCGGGACGAGGACGCGGGGAGGATCCACCTCTTCCACGACGAACTCCGGGAGACGATCCGCCCGCTGATCCTCGAACGAGTAGGGAGTGTCTCGCCGAAGGAGACGGCCGCCAAGGAGGTCGCCCACGTCGCAGCGGCCTTCGACGAGTTCGTCGACTGGTGGTACCAGGAGGCCGAAGCGCACGGCGGTCTGTACTACGAACCGAAGCGCGGGCGCTCCGTCCCCTCGCTGCTCAAGCCCTACAACGACGCCCTGGAGGACGTCGAGGCGTGGGAGACCCTGTGGTCCCTGCGCGACGTCGACGCCGAGTCCGCCCTGTTCATGGAGGCATCCCGATGACCCCGCCCCCGTCCCGTCGCCGGCGCGGCGCCGCCGGCTCCGCCGCGCCCTCCCGCACCCTCCCCCGTCGCGGTGCGGTCCGTCGCGCCCAGGCCATCACCACCTATGGCGTGGGGTCGCTGATCGCCGTCGACCAGGAGTCCTTCATCGTCGCGGGCATCGACGGCGCCGCCGAGCAGTGGCCCCGCGACGAAGCACCGGTGATCCGCGAGCCCCGCCTCGCCCGGGTGCTGGGCGTGCGGCACTTCCGTCTCCCGCCCGCCTCCGGCGACGACAGCCGGGACGGCATCCGGGTGCGCCGCTTCCCGCTCTGGCACCACTGCCCGGAATGCCACGCGCTGGACCACGTCGCGAAGTTCAACCCTCCCCCCGGCCGCAACGAGTGCGGCGAGTGCGCCGAGCCGCTGGTGCCCTCCCGCTTCGTGGTCGCCTGCGAGGACGGACACGTCTCCGACTTCCCGTACCGGGACTGGCTGCACCGACGGCGGCGTGGCGAGGGCCCGGCCGTCACCTGCGACGGCCGGATGAGCCTCCACTCCTCAGGCCGCACCTCCTCCCTCCGCTCGGTGGTGCTCTCCTGTTCCTGCGGGGTGCCGGAGGTATCCATGGAGGGCTCCTTCCGGGCCGGCGCCCTCAAGGACCTGAACATCGGGTGCAGGGGCGAGCGTCCGTGGCTGAAGGACGCGCCCCGGCTCTCCTGCTCCCTGACGCCCCGGACCCTCCAGCGGGGTTCGTCCTCCGTCTGGCAGCCGGTGCTCCGCTCGGCCCTGTCCATCCCGCCGTGGAGCGACACCCGGGTGAACGCCCTGGACAAGCACTGGGACAAGCTCCGCGGCTGCACCAGCCTCGTCGAGATGGAGATCCACCTGAAGCACATCTTCGACGGGACTCCGTCCCCCGTGAGTGCCCGGGAAGCGTTGGACCTGGTCGCCGCGATGGAGGCCGAGGACTCTTCCGGAGAGGACGCCGCCCCCGACCGCGACCAGGAGCAGCGCTACCGGGCCCTGCGCGACCTGGAGTACCAGCGCCTGTGCGCCGGCAACCCGGAGGAGTCCGGGCAGCACACCGAGCAGTTCGTCTGCGAGCCGCCGACCGGCGACGAGAAGCCCCTGATCGGGTTGGGCCTGGTCACCCCGATGCTGGTCAAGAAGCTCCGCGAGGTCCGCGCCCTCAAGGCCTTCACCCGGGTCATCGACCCCGAGACCTCCTCCGAGGGCCACGAGGCGCAGCTGTCCCTCGCCCCCACCGACTGGCTCCCCGCCATGGAGGTCCACGGCGAGGGGGTGTTCCTCCGGTTCGACGAGGACAAGGTCGACGGCTGGGCCGAACTGCCCGGCGTCGCCGACCGCGTGGCCCGCATGCGGCGCCGCCACCAGCAGGTCCTCACCGAGCGGGCCTCCGACCCGACCCGTGTCCCGCTCTCCCCCGCCGACCCGCGGATGGCGCTGCTGCACACCTTCGCGCACGTGATGATCAACGAGTGGAGTCTGGACTCGGGCTACCCGGCGGCATCGCTGCGCGAACGGATCTACTCGGGCGACGAGATGGCCGGTGTGCTGATCTACACGGCCACGAGCGACTCGGCCGGGAGCCTCGGGGGACTCGTCGCCCAGGGCGAGGTCGACCGGCTCGCCCGGGCCGTGCACTCGGCCGTGCACCGCGCCGAGTGGTGCTCCGCCGACCCGCTCTGCATCGAGACCGAGATCTCGGGCACGGGCGGCACCAACCTGGCCGCCTGCCACGCCTGCGTGATGCTGCCGGAGACCAGTTGCGAGCACAACAACGGCCTGCTCGACCGGGCCCTGCTCGTCGGCACCCCGGATGACCCGTCGATCGGCTTCCTCTCGCACCTGCTCGCCCACTGAGCACCGGGCCGTGAGGTCGGGGCGGGGCGACACCGGATGTCGCCCCGCCCCG